>JAZQAE010000107.1:0-5625 GCA_045544995.1 Eubacteriales bacterium | reverse complement strand
CCCCTTCTGGGATATAAGCAACACTTCCGTCCCCTGCGGAAAGGGAAACTCCCGCCACATCAAATACGGCACTCCCCCGCATCCGATAGGATAAGCCGGAGTAGGTACGATCTACAGACATCTTATCCCGCTTTTCTCTTTTTACATAAAAAACATTCAAAAGACGAAAGCCACACTGCGGCTGATAATAGAACATCCCATATCACCTCTCTTTTCATCATAATCGATTTAGTTTCGAAATTCAACCCTTTTCTTTCGTTTTTTATGTTTATCTTCTTGCGTGCTCCTGCTAAAATGAGAGATAGATTGGAGGAGCAAAAATGATCAATATAGATAACGCCAAAAAATTACAAATCAAAAACGCCAATACCGAATTCTGGGTGCATGAGCAAGCGGTAGTTGCCGATAACGGTCTTACCTATATCGCTTATTTCACCGATACCGGTGAGATCCACATTAAGGAACTGGATGCCAAATGCAGCAAAACACCCTCCCGTGACTTTCGGCTCAGCAAGTTGAATTATAACTACGCCGACGAGCATAATGCGGCAGGAATCTGCATTACCGAAAGCGGTAGGATCATCGTTGGCTATACCGGCCACAAGGTACCCGATATCCGTTACCGTATGACCGAGCGTCCCTATGACATTTACTCTTTCGGTCCCGAACGGATCATTCCCTGCGAAGGTGCTGCCACTTACGTTCAGCTTTATGAAAACACCAAGCGAGGTGAGCTTTGGCTCTTCAACCGTGAGGCTGGCAACGCCTGGCATTTTCGCACCTCCAAGGATGAAGGAGAAACCTGGAGTGCCCCCCGCACCTTCTTCCGGGCCGCCAACTCCCGGGAGGAATTTGATCAGTATTTAAAAGAAACCGGCTATATGATCGACGGTGCAGAGCTGAGCGGTCTTTACTATGCCGATATTCGCAAGCAAGAGATCAAAAAAGACAGCGGGATGGACGAACAATGGTTTTTCGCCCTCTACGGTCACCCCTATAAATCCTTGGATCACAGCATCCGCACCGGCATCTTCCGTTCCGACGGTCAATTATTAAAAACCGACGGTACCCCCACCGATTTCAATTTATTTGAAGGGGACGGCATTCTGAACATCAATGACCTGGACGTGGTTTACAAAGCCCCTGCAGGCGATACCGTTCGCCTTTCTGCCGTTGCCCCTACCCTGCCCTTACGGGTTGGTTTTATTCCCTTCACGATGAAGAATGACGTGGCGAATCCCGATCCCGAAAAGCCCGTCTACTATTCTGCCACTTTTATAGACGGGAAATGGCAGATCTCCGCCCCCATCTGCAAGGCGGGTGAGTTTCTTTCCAAAAACGTCTTAGACGGCTCCCAAAGTGCCCTCGGTGGCATGGCCTATTATTACGGCATGGGAGAAGCCGCTATCAATCCCAAGCACGAAGGACGGGTCACCCCCACCAACAACCGTATCTTTATTGCCCGTTTTGACGGAAAAGACCGGGTGCTGGAGTGCTACCGCTCCGTGGACTACGGAAAAAGCTATCAGTTAGAAGAAACCTTCAGCCGGGTCCCCGGCGAAAAAGGGATCAAAATCTGGCGTCCGGTAGTTCCCGCTCACGCCCAGGGAAACCTGCCGGTCTATTGGCACGAGGGCGTTTACACCGCCCATACCGGCGGCTGGGAATGCGACGCGGTGATGCTGATTGAATATGATGATTAAAAGGTGATAAAGATGATGAAAAAAGAACTTTCCGTTGTTATGGTTGGTCTGGGACGTTACGGCACCAAGATCGCCAAATATCTGCTTCCCCGGTTGGAAGAACTGAACGTAACGCTGGCGGGCGTGGTAGATCCCGGTTATGACCGTTCCCCTATGAAAGAACAGATGGAGGAATTAAACGTCCCCCATTACGATACGTTGCAAGACTTTTACAAAGTGCACAAGGCGGATCTGGCCATCATCAGTTCCCCCATCCAATTCCATGAAGAACACTGCACCGTCGCCATGCGCAACGGCAGTGACTGTCTTTGCGAAAAGCCCACCGCTGCCACCATCGCTCAATCGGATCGGATGGCGCAGGTCGCCAAAGAGACAGGACGGACGTTGCACATTGGATTTCAGCTTTCTTATGCCACGGCGATGCTGAAACTGAAAGAGGACATCCTGCAGGGAAAATTCGGCCGTTTCCTTTCTGCAGACACCCTTACCTGCTGGCCTCGGGACAGCGAGTATTACGCCCGCCCTTGGTGTGCCAAGCTTTACATGGACGGTCAGCCGGTACTGGACAGTATTGCCATGAACGCTTGTGCGCACTATCTGCACGCTGTCTTCTTTTTACTGGGAGAGCAACTGGATCGGTCTGCCATGCCCACCCACATTGAAGCCTTGCTCTGCCGTGCCAACGACATCGAGACCTTTGATACGGCGATGCTGAAGCTAACCTTAAAAGACGCGCCTTTCCGCTTCTTGGCCACCCATACAACGTCAGAGCGCTTTGAGCCTATGATCCGACTCCGTTTCGAAAAAGCCGTCATCGAAATCTCCGACTGGGCGGAAAACGATTACGTTCGGGCCACCCTGAAGGATGGAACCGTACTGGAATACGGCAGAGTACGAACCGAGCTCTTCCGCAAGATCCCCTATTGCTGCGAGGCGGTACGAGGAAATCAAAAGCCGGTCTGTACCCCTGAAACAGCAAAGCCCCATCTCCTCTGCATCAATGCTATCACTCAATTAGCTCCGGTTCAAACCTTGACGGACACAGAAGTCATCGACGACGTGGTAACGGTAAAAGGACTGGGTGAGCTCCTCATCCGTTGCTACAAGCAAGAAACGATGCCGTGGGAGATCACCGATCAATTTGGCCGTCCCACCGCCATTGATCTCACCCACTACACCGGATGGAGGGATGAACAGTGAAAATTTGCATTATAGGCGGATCGGGACATTACCGATACGTCATCAATCAACTCAAGCACCACACCCTTTTAGGGATTGCACCGGGAGTGCCGGGAGAAGATCTCTCCAAGCTCCGGACAGCCTTAGAGATGGCCGGGATCCACTACCAAGAACACGAAGATTATCATACTCTTTTGGAAGAGGTGGAAGTGGCGGTGGTCAACACCCAATTTAACTGCAACGCTCCCATTACGGCGGAATGTCTTGAAAAAGATATTTTCGTTTTTTCGGAGAAGCCGTTAGCCACCGATCTCCAGCAGTTGGCTTCCCTACGAGAAACTGCAAACAAAAGCCGGGCATTCGTAGCGGCGATGTTCGGCATCTGTTTCACTCCTTGGTTTCTGACGGTAAAAAATGCTATTCCAAAGATCGGAACTATCCGGCTGATCAATGCTCAAAAATCTTATCGCTTAGGAAAACGCCCCGCATTTTTTGATTGCAAAGAAACCTTTGGAGGCTTGATCCCCTGGGTCTCCATCCATGCCATCCATTGGATCTACGCCCTGACCGGTGCAAATTTTTTAAAAACCAATGCCTTGGTCAATGCCCGGCATAATTTCGGGCATGGAGATTTGGAGATGACGGCGCTCTGTCAGTTTGAACTGGAGGATGGAATTCTCGCTTCGGTCACGGCAGACTATTACCGTCCGGATGGGGCCCCCACCAAGGACGATGATCGCATCCGCATCGTCGGCACCCATGGGATCATCGAACGGATCGGCGATTCCATCACCCTCATCGACGCAGTGGGGACACATTCCCTCTCCCTCCTGCCGGCAGAAGATATTTTTGAACAGTTTCTGCGAAGAGTGAAGGGCGAAGAGGTCGGCATCACACCGGAAGAAAGTTTTTATCTGACAGAGATTGCCTTGACGGCAGATCAAATTGCAAATCAATAAAAGAAACCGCCCTGCATCAGCAGGGCGGTTTCTTTCATTCTTCGTAAACGATCTTTCCGTCAACAATAGTTTTATAAGCACGGGCGCCAACGGTGGTCAGAGGGTCCGCAGTCCAGATGACCACGTCGCCGTCTTTTCCCGGCTCCAGGCTTCCCACCCGATCGGCAATTCCCATCTGGGTAGCAGGGTTAATGGTAATCGCCTTCCATGCTTCTTCCAAAGGGAGCCCTTCCGAAGCAGCAAGACCGGCACAGAGAGGCAACCAACGCAAGGGCGTAACCGGAGCATCAGTAACGATACTGATGGGAACACCGGCCTCATGCAGCACTGCTGCTGTCTTGAAGCTCTTACCGTCCAATTCCGGCTTACTCTTACTGCCGAAGGTGGGGCCCACAAAAGCAGGATAGCCTTCTTCTGCCAGAATATCCGCAATAACACGGCCATCGGTGCAGTGATCCAAGGTCAGGCGAACGTCAAATTCCTTAGCGATCCGGATAGCGGACAGAATATCGTCTGCCCGATGGGCGTGAGCCTTCAAGGGGATCTCCTTTTTCAGGACGGGGATCATGGCTTCTAATTTCATATCAAAAGTCGGCTCCTTACCGGACTCTTTGGCATTCAGATAGTTTTTTGATTTGATCAAAAGTTCACGCAACAAAGCGGAGATGGCCATCCGAGTATAGGGCGCTTTTTTAGAAGATTGACCGAAAACGTTTTTAGGGTTTTCGCCGAAAGCACATTTCATCGCCACCGGTTGACGAATCACCATATCCTCCACCCGTTTCCCCACCAATTTGATGGCCGCAAAGGTACCGCCCACCACCTCAGCACTGCCGGGACCGGTACAGGCGGAGGTAACACCGTAGCGCAGAGCCTCACCGAAGGCTTCATCCAAAGGATTAATACCGTCAATAGCACGCATATGAGGCACGACCGGATCAGATTTTTCATTCACTTCGTTTCCTTCCCAGCGCAGTCCTTCCATATGCAAACCGATATGACAGTGGGCTTCCACGCATCCGGGGGTCACGAGACGCCCTTCTGCATCAATCACCTTGGCATCCGCAGGGATCTCCACGTCTGCTCCGACGGTAACGATCTTTCCATCGTCCCCGATCAGGACACAGCCGTTCTCCCATAAATCCCCCGTCATGGTCTTGACGGCTCCATTCTTAATACACAACATTTCATCCACCTCCATTTGAGGATAAGTATATCATACCATTGAAATGGAATCAATATAATTTAACAGTTCTTTTATTGACACCGCCTCACATTCATGATAAAATAACGAGGTATGACTATAAACAAAAAGGAGTAAACATGGACAACAAGCAAACATTCAAGCCCTATATTCCTGCAGAAAAGATCACCCCTGAACTGACGGTCACTTCCATTATCATGGGTATCATTCTGGCGGTGGTATTCGGCGCCGCGAACGCCTATCTGGGTCTTCGTGTCGGTATGACGGTTTCCGCCTCCATTCCGGCGGCTGTCATCGCCATGGGTGTGATCCGGGTGATCATGCGCAAAAATTCCATTCTGGAAAGTAATATGGTACAGACCATCGGTTCGGCCGGAGAATCTCTGGCCGCCGGTGCGATCTTCACCCTCCCTGCCCACTTCCTTTGGGCAAACGAGGGCAAAATGGACAAACCCGGCATTGTGGAGATCACCCTCATCGCCTTGAACGGCGGTCTTTTGGGTGTCTTCTTTATGGTTGCCCTGCGGAACGCTCTGATCGTACGGGAGCATGGCATTGGCCCCTATCCCGAAGGACAGGC
>JAZQAE010000106.1:0-3831 GCA_045544995.1 Eubacteriales bacterium | reverse complement strand
CGTGTCGGGAACGGTTTCGGCGATGTTATTGAATAAGGTCAAACGGTATATCAAGAGTTTTCAGCCGGAGCTCGTATCGATCATGATCGGCGGTAACGATGCGTTGCTCACAGGCGAAGAACGGTTGCCCAGCATCAGTATTTCGGAATACAAACGAAACGTGTCTGCCTTCGTACGTTGGGCAAAAGAAGCCGGTGCCACCGTTTTACTGTTCGAGATCACTCCGGTCCATGAGCGTTGGTTTGAAAAGCATTACACCACCAAAGAAAAATATCAGACGAATGAAAACGTTTCAAAATATAACGGCGTTTTAAAGGAAGTATCTCTTGAATATGACGTTCCGCTCTGCCCGAACGAATGGCTTTTGGAAAACCCTGATCTTTATTATGAAAAAGACGGGATCCATCTTAGCGAAAAAGGCCACGAGGCTTTCGCATTGAACTGGATGGAAAACGCCATAAAGATCATATAATTGATTTCAGATCAAAATTTCAAGGAGTACACGAATGGATAACATCAAATGGATCGGCAAGACCAATACCCCGCGGCTTGAATGGGGATATAACGGCGAAGGATATCAGGACGTTCACGACGACGCCGTAAAACGGATCTCGCCGGAGAGAAAAAGTATTCTGTTCCGGAAAGAGCTTGAGATAAACGGAACACTCCAAAATGCGATCCTCTCCGTCTGCGGACTTGGATTTTATCAACTCTATATCAACGGCGGAAAAGTAGGAGATTACGTCCTTACTCCTCTTGAGACCGCCTATCGTAAACGTGTTTTGTATGATGAGTATGACGTGACCCATCTGCTTACCGGCGGTGTCAATGCCTTAGGCGTCGAGCTTGGTAACGGAAGATATTCCAGCCCTAAAAAGTATTGGGGCTGGCGCGCAGCCTGGTACGGGGACCCTTGTCTTGCGTTACGGTTGACCCTTGTGTATACCGACGGCAGACAGGAAACGATCGAGACCGATCGCGATTGGAAATGTGATTACGGTGCCATTCTCAAAAACTGTTATTACGACGGTGAAACCTATGATGCAAACCGTGAACAGGCAGGCTGGAGCACCGCAGGCTTTAACGACAGCAAATGGCAAAATGCACTGACGGTAGAAGCGCCCTCCGCTTCCGTTCAAAAGAACACCTTTTTCCATCTCAAAAAGCACCGCACCTTAAAACCGGTCAAAGTCTTAAAAAAGCTAAACGGCAAGACGATCTACGTGTTTTCGGAAAACATATCGGGTTGGGTGCGTATCCGTGTTACAGGTCAAAAGGGCGAACAAATACAGATCCGGTATGCAGAGAAATCAGACGCCGTCAAAGGATATCTTGATACCTATAGCAACCGTAACGCAGAGAATACCGACGTTTATATCCTGAAAGGCGCCGCTTCCGAAGAATACGAACCCAAATTCACTCTGCACGGTGTTTCTGCGGTAGAGATCACGGTCGAAGACTGTATGGCGGATATTTTAGAGGTTGGAGCCTATCAGGTGTACGCCGATCTGGGGCAGGACGGATATTTCGAGTGCGATAACGAGGCGATCAACCGTCTGCACGACGTGATCCTCCGTACCCAGAAAGCCGCATTTATGAGCTTTCCCATGGATTGTCCCCAACGTGACGAACGGTTAGGATGGTTAGGAGATGCCTCCGTTACCGCCGGTACCTGCTTGTACAATTTTGATATGCGTCGGTTCTACGATAAATTTTTAGAGGATATACGGGGCTGTGCCCATTCCGAGACGGGTGCGGTATCGTTTTTGGCGCCGTGGCATACCTGCTCTCACGCTGTAGATTTCGGCGTGGGTTATCTCGTCATCCTTTGGGAACGCTACCTTTTTTACAAAGATAAAGAACTATTAGAGCATCATTGTGATTCCGTCATAAAATATGTGGACCACCTTGGAACCTTAGGCCCGATCTTGGATAAGACAAAATACGGCGACTGGATGTCACGGGACAAGGGTTGGGTTCGTGGCGATCCGGCTTGCAGCAGCAGTCTTTTTTATTACTACGCTCTGCTTTTGACCATAAAGATTCTGGGCGCTTTAGGGCGCGATTCCCAAAAGCAGCATTATATTTCAGTAGCGGAACAAGAAAAAGCCGCTATCTTAGATCGGTTTTACGACGCCGAAAATAAGAGTTTCGGTAATAACAGTCAGTTCTCCTTAAGCTTTGCTTTGAGACTGGGGCTTATCCCCGACCAAGACAAGCAGGCGGTACTTGAACGATTGCTGGCAGATATTAAAGCCCACGACGATCATCTGACCACCGGCATCTTCGGAACCAAGCACATGATGGAAGTACTTAAAGAGAACAATGAGTATGAAACCGCTATGCGTCTTATATTACAGGACACCTTCCCGTCATGGCTGGATCTTATCCGCGATAAGACCACGCTCCCGGAACGGTGGGACGGCGGCGGCTCGCAAAACCATTGTATGTTCGGCAGCATCGACAGTATTTTCTACAGCATGATCGCCGGCATACGGGTGGATGAACGGATCGAGATCCTGCCCGTTGCGCTTGATAAGGTAGGATCCGTAAAAGCCAAAGTATCGATCAGAGAAGGACAGTTATCCATAGAGCGTACGTCTGATAAACTCATCCTGGATATAGATGGTGTGCCCGATGTATTTTTCAAAGGAGTTTCGTTAAAATCGGGTCATTATGAATTCAGCATATAAATATCTTTGACACGAATGTTCTCGAATTCGTCAAAATAATGAATGGACGGCGTATTTCATACGCCGAGCGTTCATTCAGCGTGTCAAAGAACCCTATTTTTTATCTTTGACACGCTGGGCAGACTCTCAAAAATGTTTCCGAATCCGTCAAATCGGTCTCGTCGGCGTACATGGGTACGGTAGAGAGCGATTTGGCGGATAGCAGAAAAATTCAATCAAAATCCGCATCATTATGCGGATTTTTCCCTTATAAAGGAATGACGAGAAAGAGTAAAAACACCTTCTCGTAATTATATTGCAAAATCACCTCGAACCTTTTGAGGCTTTTCATTTTCTGCGGTCGGGGACTTTTTTGACAGTCTGAATAAAAAAGACCCGAAAGGGTCTTTTTTACTTTGGAATATCCAGTGATCCTTCATTATTTAATAGCCGGTTGATGATATGTTCTGCCAGTTTCATGCCGGCGATGGTCGGAACGTAGGAAATGGAACCAACGGTGCGTTTTCCGCCATCCTCCACCGGGAAAGCCGGCGTGACAGGGGACTCGGAATAGAGGCACCGCACTTTACGGAACCGTGCGTTTTTCAAAAGTAAACGCATCTTTTTTGCCAAAGGGCAACCGGCGGTGCGGTCAAAATTGGCGGTTTTTAACCCGTCTGAAGAAAGGCGGTTTCCCGTGCCCATGCACATAATGAGTGGGACGCCTTTTTCCTTGCACCATGAGGCCAACAATAATTTTGCCGGCGCATCGTCGATGCAATCTACCACAAAATCCAGGTCTTCAGGTAAAAGCGCACGGATCGTCTCTTCCTTGATCCAGGCAGTATGACCTTGGTATTGCAAAGCGGGATTGATCTCCCTCATCCGTTTCTCGGCCGCTTCCGTTTTTGGGGCACCGACGGTAGAAGTGAGGGCTAAAAGCTGACGGTTACAGTTGGTGACCGAAAGGGTATCGCCGTCAACGGGGGTGATCCGCCCGACCCCGGCCTTTACCAAGCCTTCCAAAGCCGCACCGCCGACACCGCCCAAGCCGACGACAGCGACGTGGGCTGAGTTAAGGCGCTCCAATCCGTCCGCACCCACCAAGGCTTCTGTTCGGATAAATCGTTCCATAAAAAATTCTCCAAAAAAACAAATC
>JAZQAE010000105.1:0-11460 GCA_045544995.1 Eubacteriales bacterium | reverse complement strand
TTCTGCCAGTACCCGAGAGAGATAGCGCTTATCCGTCACCTGGCCGATATATTCCAAGAGTCCTTTGGCGATTGCCTCTTCCTCGGTGATTGTCTCCACGTGAAGAGGATCCACGCTCTGCATCTGCTTGAGGATAAAATCTGCCTGTTCGCCGGAGATCTGCGCACCGTCCTCGAAATAAGCCTTATAGCCGTTATATTCCTTCGGGTTATGAGAAGCAGTAATGTTGATACCGCCGATCGCACCGAAATCCCGGATGGCAAAGCTCAGTTCCGGCGTAGGACGCAGGGCATCAAACAAACGCACGTGAATGCCGAGCGCACACATGGTCAATGCTGTTTCCATCGCAAAGCGTTTGCCGTTGTTCCGGCAGTCATAAGCGATAACAACACCCCGGCGCATGGCTTCCTCGCCCAGTGAAACGATATAATTACCGAAACCCTTGGATGCTCTGCGCACGGTATAGATATTCATACGGTTGGTGCCGGCACCCATGAGACCTCTCAGTCCTGCGGTACCGAAAACCAAGTCACAAGCAAACCGGGACTGAATTTCATCATCATTCCCGTGAATTGCGATCAGGTCCGCCTTCAGACGGCCGTCTAATTCGTAGTAGGATATCCAACGCTCATACTCTTTCATGTATTCCATGTCAATGCTCCTCCTGATATTCGATTAATGCCTGCGCCAACTGATCGGGGCAGGACGTGCCTTTAAATCCACATTGGATTCCGGCCAGACGGTCGATGGCTTCCTGGACTTCCATCCCCTCCACCAAAGCGCCGATGCCTTGCAGATTGCCGTTACAACCGCCCTCAAAACGGACGTCATGTAAGGTTCCTTCTTCGGTTACTTCAAATTGGATCATCCGGGAGCAGGTTCCCCGGGGTTGGTAACTGTTCATTCAAAAGACCTCCTGTTTTCCATTGCACGGGTCAAAGTCAGACTGTCGGCATATTCCAGCGTTCCGCCCACCGGGATCCCCAATGCCAGACCGGTCACTTTGACTTCAAAGGGCTTCAGTAATTTATTGAGATAGAGGGCGGTCGCCTGCCCCTCCACGTTGGGAGAAGTAGCAAGGATGATCTCCTCCACCGGCTCTTCCGCCACCCGATGCATCAGTTCCCGCACCTTCAGTTGATCGGCACCGATGCCGTTGACCGGCGAGATCAGTCCGTGCAGAACGTGATAAGTACCGTGAAAAGTACGAGTCCGTTCCATCGCCTCCACGTCCTCCGGCTTTTCCACCACGCAGATGGATGCCTGCCGATTGGTGTCCGCACAGATCGGGCAAAGTTCCCGGTCGGTGAGATTTTGGCAGCGGGGACAACAATGAATGAGGTTTTTGGATGCCAATAACGTATCGGCAAACTCTTTTACCACGTGATCTCCCTGCGCCAAGATGAAATAGGCCATTTTCTGAGCCGTTTTGGCTCCCACACCGGGAAGCTTACCAAACTGCTCGATCAGTTTATTTAACTGCGTAATATTCGGCATAGCGATTAAAAGAGGCCGGGCAGATTCAAACCGCCGGTCACGGCGCCCATCTTGCTTTCCATAGCGGAATCCGCCTGCTTCATGCACTCATTAACTGCAGCGACCAAAAGATCTTCCAGCATCTCCACGTCGTCGGGATCCACCACTTCCGGCTTGATCTTGACTTCCAGAAGTTCCTTTTTGCCGTTGACCTTTGCCGTTACGGCGCCGCCGCCTGCGGCCGCCTCAAAGGTGGTGGCTTCTACTTCCGCCTGGGCGTTCTGCATATCCTCCTGCATCTTTTGAACCTGGCGCATCATGTCGCCACGCTTCATATTGTAACCTTCGGGTAATCTTGCTTTCATGTTTCTAACTCCTTTAAAATATCTTGCAACGGGTCGTCTTTCTGCAAAGAAGAGGCCGTCGTTTGGAATACGATCTGATAGGGTTGACCGCCTGCACGTGCAGCAACATCAGCCAAAACCGCTTTGTTTTCCGGTTTTTCTAAGAATTGGATACAAAATTCCTGCTCCGAACGGAGAATAAGGCGGTTCCCCTGCACTGCCGGCTGAATATCCAGCAAAAAGCCCAGCATATTGGCGTGTCCCGTATCCTGCAGAATCTCTTTCATCGGTTCCCAGAACGTGCATGCTCCATCTGCACCGTCGGTGACCGCAGGTGCCATGCTCGGCTCCGGCTTAGCAATCGGTTTTTCCTCCACCGGGGTCGGTACCGGCTCCGCCACAGGCATCGGCGCCACCGGCGGAACGCCCCGTTCCAGACGGGCAATTCGAGCAGAGAGGGAGGCAATATCCTCTCCCAATTCTTCCCTGCAGAGAGAAATGAGGGTCATCTCTGCCAAAAGACTCTTATCTGCCGTCCGTCCCAATTCCCAGATACCGGTCTGCAAAGTCCGCATCATCCGCAGGATCACCGCCGTGGGCAATTCCCGGGAGAGAGCGATCTTCTGTTGCAGTTCCTTGGCATCACATTCGATGAGTTCGCCCGGATTTTCGCTGACACTACAGATCAAAAGATCTCTCAAAAGCGCCGAAAGATCGGCAAAAAGTTGCGCCGGTCCCGCATAGCGTTCTCTGGCATTTTTATAAAATTTCAACAGTCCGGAAGCATCCCGTTTCCAGGCCAGTTTCACCGCATCCATCAGCTGTTCGCTGCCGCAAACGCCGACGATCTGCTCCACCCGTTCCAACGTTACCGGTTGGTTACCGTCCCGGCAACGGTCCAGCAGGGAAAGCCCGTCTCGCATAGCACCGTCCGCCAGACGCGCCAAAAGGGAAGCGGCATCCGGTTCTAATTTAAACCCTTCCTGCTCCGCCACGTAGGTCAACCTGCCGGCGATGAGTTCCGGGGTCAGACGTTTGAAATCGAACCGTTGGCACCGAGAAAGAATGGTAGCGGGGATCTTATGAATTTCCGTCGTCGCCAAGACGAAGATCACGTGCTCCGGCGGTTCTTCCAACGTTTTCAAGAGGGCATTAAAGGCTTGATTACTCAGCATATGCACCTCGTCGATGATATAGACCCGATATCGTACCGAAGCCGGGGCGTAGATCAATTCTTCCCTCAACTCCCGTACGTCGCCCACGCCGGTATTGGTGGCGGCGTCGATCTCCACCACGTCCATGGTAGATTCATTGAGGATCCCACGGCACTGAGGACAGTCGTTGCAAGGATCACCGTTCGCCGAAGAGGCACAGTTGACCGCCCGGGCTAAGATCTTGGCGCAACTGGTCTTACCGGTTCCCCGGGTACCGCAAAATAAATACGCATGGGAAATATTCCCGTCGGCGATCTGCGCCCGAAGGGTTTTAACGATATGTTCCTGCCCCACCACGTCCGAAAAGGTCAGGGGGCGGTATTTTCGATAAAGAGCCTGATACATGCGTTCTCCTTTAAGATAAACTTCCTAAAGGCGATTGCCTTTGCAAGACAGCCCATCCGGACTCAAAACAGGAATTCGGCACACATAGACGAAGATCCGCTTAATGCTGCTCGGTTCCCCGCCTGACATGGTTCACGGCACGCCTATTGCGCCGGGCCCGTCTCTCAACATCCGGAGTGCTGCCTTGCAAAGGCAACCCCCATATCGGTTCCGGACTGCGGAGAATTCTCCGCAGTCCAAAACCTTCTTATTTTATTTTAACACATCCGATGCCGGATTACAAGCAAAAATCATTGAGAATATAATTGAATTTCTTCTCGAAGGCATCGGCCATATTCAAGACTTCGCCATCTGCAAAAGCCTTGCCCACAATGCTCATACCGATGGGCATCCCCTCAGCGGTATAACCGCAGGTGGTGCTGACTGCAGGAAGCCCTGCAATATTGACCGTAACGGTATAAATATCTGCCAGATACATCTCGGTGGGATCTGCGCCCTTGGCGCCGAACGGATATGCCACGTCCGGAGCGGTGGGTGTAATGATGCAATCGCAGGTCTTGAAGATCTCTTCGTATTCCTTGCGGATCCGCCGGCGAAGCAGGTTTGCCTTTTTATAATAAGCGTCAAAATAACCGCTGGAAAGAGCGTAGGTGCCCAAAAGGATCCGACGCTTGACCTCTTCACCAAAGCCCTCGTTTCGGGTGGCGATCAGCCGTGCGTCAAAAGACTCTCCCTCTTTGCTCAGGTGGCCGTAGCGAACACCGTCGTACCGTGCCAGGTTCGAGGATGCTTCCGCAGAAGAGATAAGGTAATAAGCCGGAATGGCATACTGCAAAGAGGGCATGGAGACCTCTTTGATGACGCAACCCATAGCTTCAAATTCTTTGATAGCATTTTCTACCGCCGTCTTAACCTCAGGGTTAAGACCTTCCCCAAAGTACTCCTTGGGAACGCCGATGACTTTTCCCTCGATGGACTCACCCAGCATTTCTGCCACCGGCTCAGAGGGGCGGGAGGTCATATCCATGGCGTCTTCGCCGGAGATGGCATCCAAAAGGATGGCGCAATCCCGTGCGCTCTTGGCAATGGGGCCGATCTGATCCAAAGAGGAGGCAAATGCCACCAATCCGGAACGGGAAACTCTGCCGTAGGTCGGCTTGATCCCGGTCACTCCGCAAAAGGCCGCCGGCTGACGAATGGAACCGCCGGTATCACTGCCGAGGGAGGCCACGCAAAGACCGGCCGCTACTGCTGCGGCACTGCCACCGGAAGAACCGCCGGGAACCCGATCCGTGTCGTAAGGATTGCGGGTCAACCCAAAATAGGACGTAGCCGTGGACGCACCCATGGCGAACTCGTCCATGTTCAGTTTACCCACAAAGATGGCCCCCTGCGCCTCTAACTTTTCTGCCACAGTGGCATGATACTTCGGAATAAAATCCTCCAGCATTTTGGACGCACAAGTGGTTCTCAGATCCTTGGTGCAGATATTATCTTTGATGCCCAAAACGATACCGGTCAAAGGGCCGGCCGTTCCGGCTTCGATCATCTTCTGCGCCGTCTCTGCCTGCTCCATCGCCTTTTCATTGACGGTGATATAAGCATGGATGGTAGGATCCAGCTTTTCGATCCGATCGAGATAATACTGTGTCAGCTCCTGGGAGGTAATATCACCGCCATCCAGGAGAGAACGCAATTCTTTAATTGATTTCAAATGCAAATTCATCATCCGTCCGTACCTCTTAATCCATCAACTTCTGCACAGCAATAAAGTGGTACAGTTTACCTTTGGCATTGGCCAAACCATCCTCCACCGGCATAGAGGGCTGAAGCGCATCCTCACGGAGCAGTTCCATCCCGCCCTCGGCGATGAGAGGATACTCTTCCTCGGTGATCTCCACTTCGGTGATGGTATCCATCAATTGCATAATGCTTTCCATATCAGCGGCCATTTTTTCCTTTGCCTCGCCGTCAAAAGAAAGACGGGAAAGGGCGGCCAGATGATCAATTAATGCCTGATCTTTCATTCAGTAAATTCCTCATTTCGCATCGGAAGTATAGTTGGGAGCTTCCTTGGTAATATGAATGTCGTGGGGATGGCTCTCTTTAAGACCGGCGCCGGTGATCTTCACAAACTTGCCGTTTTTCTTGAGGTCCTCGATGGTTGCAGTACCGCAATAGCCCATACCGGAGCGCAAACCGCCCATCAACTGGAATACGGTATCACCCATAGCGCCCTTAAAGGGAACACGACCCTCTACGCCTTCGGGGACCAATTTCTTGGTTCCGGTCTGGAAGTAACGGTCTGCAGAACCCTTAGCCATAGCAGCCATAGATCCCATGCCGCGGTAGGTCTTGAACCGACGGCCCTGATAGAGCTCCTCTTCACCGGGGCTCTCTTCGCAACCGGCCAGGAGAGAACCGATCATAATGACATCTGCACCGGCAGCAACGGCTTTCACAATGTCACCGGAGAACTTGATACCGCCATCAGCGATCAGGGGGATATTGCGACGGGTACAAACTTCAGCCACGTCCATCACGGCGGTCAACTGGGGTACACCGATACCGGAGACCACACGGGTGGTACAGATAGAACCGGGGCCGATACCGACCTTCACCGCATCTGCACCGGCGTCGATCAGATCCTCCGCCGCTTCCGCAGTGGCAATGTTACCGGCAATCAGCTGAATGTCGGGGAAATGCTCTTTAATGAGCTTAATGGTCTTCATGATATTCGCAGAATGACCGTGGGCGGAATCCAGCACCAATGCATCCACCCCGGCATCGATCAAAGCGCCCGCCCGATCCAAAACGTCATTGGTAATACCAATAGCGGCGGCACAAAGGAGACGTCCCTGCGCATCCCGTGCAGAGTTGGGATACTGGGCGCTCTTTTCAATATCCTTAATGGTGATCAAGCCGGCCAACTTACCGTCCTCATCCACCAAAGGCAGTTTTTCCACCCGATGCTGCTGCAGGATGGCTTTTGCCTCCTCTAAAGTAGTGCCACGGGGTGCCGTGATCAACTTTTCCTTCGGGGTCATTACGGTGGAGATCTTCACGTTAAAGTCGGTCATAAACCGCATATCCCGGTTGGTGATGATACCCACCAGTTCATCGTTCTCGCAGATGGGCACACCGGAAATTTTATATTTGCCCATCAAAGCATCCGCTTCATAGACAAAGTTATCGGGAGAGAGGAAGAAAGGATCGTTGATAACGCCGTTCTCGCTCCGTTTTACACGCTGAACCTCTTCCGCTTGCTGGGCGATGGGCATATTCTTATGGATAACACCGATACCGCCTTCCCGAGCCATAGCGATCGCCATTTTGCTCTCGGTAACCGTATCCATAGCAGCGCTCATCAGAGGCACGTTCAACTGGATCTTATTGGTCAGACGGGTATTCAGTTTCACCATATTGGGCAGAACCTCACTCTTCGCCGGAACCAGCAACACGTCGTCAAAAGTCAAAGCTTCCTTCAATACTTTTTCAGCGTAATTCATACATCCTTCTCCTTTTCAAAGTTTTAACTTAATTAATTTAATATTTTACCTCAAAATCAATAAAAATGCAAGACTTATTTCAAAATCTTTTCACAGTTAAAACCATAATTGACAAGGTTTTTATTTTTAGATATAATATAAATTTGTAGTAAAGAATTCGGAGGTTTTTATGGCCAGAAAGAATGAATATAATGATGAGAGTATCGTCCAGTTAAAAGGACCGGATAAGGTTCGGCTGCGTCCGGGCGTTATCTTCGGTTCCGACGGACTGGACGGATGCCAGCACGCCATTTTTGAGATCCTCTCCAACTCCATCGACGAAGCCCGGGAAGGTCACGGTAATAAGATCGTAGTCACCCGCCATCGGGATCAGTCGGTGACGGTGGAGGACTTTGGCCGCGGTATGCCGGTGGGGTATAACCAACGGGAAGAGCGGTTCAACTGGGAGCTCATCTTCTGTGAACTGTATGCCGGCGGTAAATATAATACGAACCAGGGTCAGAACTATGAGTACTCCCTGGGTCTCAACGGTCTCGGCGCTTGCGCCACCCAGTTTGCTTCTGAATATATGGACGTAGAGGTCTATCGAGAGGGCAAAAAATACACCCTCCATTTTGAAAAGGGCTTCAATATCGGAGGCCTGACCGAAGAGCCTTTTACCGGCAAACGGACCGGTACGGTGATCCATTGGAAGCCGGATCGGGAAGTCTTTACCGATATTGCGGTGGATGCCGCTTACTATGAAGACATTCTGCAAAAGCAAGCCGTAGTCAATGCCGGTCTCACCTTTATCTTCAAGAATGAGGGAGAGAAAGGTGTCGAGACCAAGGAATACTGCTATAAAGAAGGAATCCTGGACTATACCCGGGAGCTCCTCGGGGAAGACGCCCTCTCTCAGCCGGTCTTCTGGCAGGATGAGCGGGTGGGCCGTGACCGGGAAGATCGGCCGGAATATAAGGTCAAACTCTCCTGTTGCGTTGCCTTCTCCAATCGGGTCAACCTCATCGAATATTATCATAACTCCAGTTTTCTGGAGCATGGCGGTGCCCCGGACAAAGCGGCAAGGGTCGCCTTCGTGGCGGAAGTAGATGCCTATTTGAAAAACAACGGAAA
Source organism: Eubacteriales bacterium (assembly GCA_045544995.1). GTDB lineage: Bacteria > Bacillota > Clostridia > Oscillospirales > QAKW01 > QAKW01. The sequence goes on along the minus strand of JAZQAE010000105.1, from coordinate 3,459 downwards.
ATATAATAAAGGCGAGAGCAAGATCACCTTCAACGACGTATCCGATTGCCTCCTTTTGGTCTCCAACTGCTTCTCCACCATCACGTCATACGAGAACCAGACCAAAAAGAGTATCACCAATAAATTCATCCAAGAGTGTACCACGGACTTCCTCCGTCAAAACCTGCGGATCTATTTCATTGAAAATCCCACGGAAGCCCAAAAGATCACCAATCAGATCCTCATCAATAAACGGGCCCGTGAGAAAAGCGAAAAAGAACGGATCAATATCAAAAAGACCCTCTCCGGCACCATCGACATGGCCAACCGGATCCAGAAATTCGTGGATTGCCAGACCAAAGACGTCTCCAAACGGGAGATCTATATCGTGGAGGGTGACTCTGCCCTCGGTTCCTGTAAGACCGGACGGGATAGCTTTTTCCAAGCCATCATGCCGGTTCGTGGTAAGATCCTCAACTGCCTGAAAGCAGAATATGCCAAGATCTTTAAAAGCGACGTCATCACCGACCTTTTGAAGGTGCTGGGCTGCGGCGTAGAGATCAGCGGCAAGACCGCCAAGGGCATTCCTCCCTTCGATCTTTCCGCTCTGCGCTGGAATAAAGTAATTATCTGTACCGATGCGGACGTGGACGGTTTCCAGATCCGCACTTTGATCCTGACGATGCTGTATCGCCTGACCCCCACCCTCATCGAAGAAGGATACGTCTATATTGCGGAATCCCCCCTCTTTGAGATTACCGATCAGACCAAGAAAGAGACCCACTTTGCCTATACCGAAAAGGAAAAAGATGATATTCTCAAAAAATTGGAGGGCCGAAAGGTCAAGATCATGCGGAGTAAGGGTCTCGGTGAAAACGAACCGGATATGATGTGGCAGACCACCATGAATCCGGAGACCCGGCGCCTCATCAAAGTCACCCCCTCCGGCGTAGAGGAAACGGCAGCGATGTTCGATATCCTCTTGGGAGATAACCTGGCCGGCAGAAAAGACTATATTGCCGCCAACGGCCACCTCTACCTCGACGACTTGGATCTTTCCTAAGGACGGTGCTATATGAAGAAGAAAAAGACAGTACAAAAAGAATATATCGAAAAACCGCCCATTCCCATGGGCGTGGTAGAGACCTTAGAGACCAACTATATGCCCTACGCCATGAGCGTCATCCTCTCCCGGGCCATTCCGGAGATCGACGGCCTCAAGCCCGCTCACCGCAAACTTCTTTATACCATGTATAAGATGAACCTGCTGAACGGCGGACTGGTCAAGAGCGCCAATATTGTAGGTTCTACCATGAAACTCAATCCCCACGGCGACGGTGCCATCTATGAAACGATGGTGCGTCTGGCTCGGGGCAACGAAGCTCTCCCCCTCCCCTTTGTGGAGTCCAAGGGCAACTTCGGCAAGGTCTATTCCCGGGATATGGCGTATGCCGCCTCCCGATATACCGAGGCGAAATTAGCGCCGATCTGTAAGGAAGTTTTCGGAGATATTGATAAGGATACGGTGGACTTTGTCCCCAACTACGATAACTCCACCACCGAACCCACCTTATTGCCGGTTTCTTTTCCCACCATCCTGACCACCCCCAACCAGGGTATTGCGGTCGGTATGGCCTCTAATATCTGCTCCTTTAACTTGGGTGAAGTCTGCGATACCGTCATTGCCTTGATGGAAAACCCCGACCACCCCATCGAGCAGACCATGCCCGGCCCGGACTTCTCCACCGGCGGGCAACTCCTGATCAACCAATCCCAGATCAAAGAAGTCTACGAGACCGGCCGTGGCTCCATCCGGGTCCGTGCCCGGTATGAGGTGGAGGGCAACCTGATCTCCGTCACCGAGATCCCCTATACCACCACCGTGGAAGCCATCATTGATAAGGTCATCGACCTGTATAAGGGCGGAAAACTCAGAGAGCTGAACGACATTAAGGATATGTCCGATAAAAACGGTATGCGCATCGCCATCGAAATGAAGCGTGGCACAGACCCCGAGAAACTGATGGCCAAACTCTTTAAGATGACCCCCTTGGAAGATAGCTTCGGCTGTAACTTCAACGTGCTGATCGCCGGCACGCCTCAGGTTCTGGGCGTCCGCCAACTCATCGAAGAATGGGTCGCCTTCCGGACAGAGTGTATCAAACGCCGTACCTATTTCAATCTCCAGAAAGCCAAGGAAAAACTCCACCTGCTGGTCGGTCTGAAAAAGATCCTTTTGGATATTGATAAAGCCATCCATATCGTCCGGGAGACAGAACGGGACGAGGAAGTGGTTCCCAACTTGATGATCGGCTTTGGCGTGGACGAGATTCAGGCGGAATATATCGCCAATATCAAACTGCGCTATCTGAATAAAGAATATATCCTCAACCGCTTGGAAGAGATCGCCGATCTGGAAAAAGAGATCGCCGAAATGGAAGCGATCCTCAAGAGCCGGACAAAGATCAACCGCTTGATCGAAGCCGATCTGAAACGGGTCAAAAAGATGTACGCACCCCCCCGTAAGACCGAACTGCTGTATGAGGACCAGATGGAAGAAGTGGACGAGACGGATCATATCGAGGACTACGTCGTCACCTACTTCTTATCCAAAGAGGGCTACTTCAAAAAGATCCAGCCCAATTCCCTCCGGATGAACAGCGCCCAGAAGTATAAGGACGGAGACGGTCTCCGCCGGGCGGTAGAATCCACCAATAAGGCGGAGCTGATCTTCTTCACCAGTAAGCAAAATGCGTATAAAGCCAAGGGTTATGACTTCGAGGATACCAAGGCCAGCCTCCTCGGAGACTATCTCCCGGCCAAACTGGAGATGGAGCAGGACGAAACCGTCGTCGCCATGGCGGTGACCAACGATTATAGCGGTGATATGCTGTTCTTCTTTGAAAACGGCAAGGGCGCCAAGGTGCCCCTCTCCGCCTATAAGACGGTCACCAACCGCAAACGGCTGATCAATGCCTATAACGATAAATCCCCCTTGTGCGCCTGCCTGCAGCTGACGGAAGATACCGACCTGTTACTGGTGTCGGATAACCAAAAGGGACTGGTGGTTCATTCCGCACTCATCCCTTCCAAGACCACCAAATCCACCCAAGGCGTCAGCGTGATGACCCAAAAAGCCAAGCACACCTTGGAAAAGGTCTCCACCGTCGCCGAAGCAGGTCTTACCAACCTTTCCTACTACCGCACTAAGAACCTGCCGGCCGTCGGCCATCTCCTGCGCCAGCAGGATCTCCCCAGCGACCAAGTCACCCTCTTCGAAGAATAAAAAACAATCCCAAACGCCGCCGTTACCCCAATTCATTTGGGGTAACGGCGGTCTTTTTTAAAAAATGCAACAGCCTGTTGCGGAATTTCCAATGAAATGATATAGACTTTCGTGCCGTATCCTTTTATAATTAAACCAAGGAGGCGATCAACCATGACCTTTGGTGAACGATTATACCAATTAAGAAAAGAAAG
>JAZQAE010000104.1:0-6127 GCA_045544995.1 Eubacteriales bacterium | reverse complement strand
CGTCTCGGTAATATACATGGGATTGCGTACCCGGGCGATGGTGGCGCAGTTTCCGCCTTTGCGGGCAAAGAGGGAGGTGAGCAGGTTCTGTTCGGCGGATCCGGTGGCGGCGATAAGGAGATCGGCATCAGCGATGCCGGCTTCGGAAAGGGAATTGTAGTTCATACCATTACCAATCAACCCCATAACGTCACTGTTTCCGCAGAGGTTGTTGTCCCGTTCTGTATTTTGATCTATGACTGTAACATCGTGGCTCTCCGCCGTCAAGGACTGGGCCAAGGTGGTGCCGGTTTTACCGCCGCCCACAATGATGATCTTCATGATGGTTCACCTTCATTCTGAAAATATAACAAACGTATTATTATTCTATCATAGTTCCTTTTAAAATTCAATATGGATCGTTTTTTAGTAAATACTGTTTTGGCGTAATGCCGTATCGCTGTTTAAAACAACGGATCATGGCGCTGCTGTCGCAAAAACCGCATTGTTCCGCCGTATCCTGTTGGGTATTTCCCTGGCGAAGCAGAAGAAGGGCTTTCTTCAAACGAAGATGGGTAAGATAATCGCCGAGGGTGGTGCCGGTATATTTTTTGAATGCAGTCATTAACGTGGTTCGGCTGATGAAAAAGCGTTGTGCCAACTCGTTGGCAACGATCTTTTCTTGATAGTGTAGATTGAGATAAGAAAGAGTAGCGATGATGTAAGCAGGTGTGGCATTGGAAACAGGCGCTTTTTGCGCAGTCAAATCAGAAAGATGGGATAGAAGTCCGAGGATCAGTAAGCGTTGCCGGAAGGGGTCGCCGTCCTGCCGGATCTCTTCGATTTTTTGCCTGCAAAATTCTGTTTGTTCCTTGGATAGAGGGAGAATTCGGCCTTTTTCTCCAAAGACTCTGCGCAGTTGTTTCCATTCCGGCACGTAATCGGCGATATAATCTTCTGAAAAACTAAGGTAGAGACGGTTGTAAAGTACATCTGGTTTACAGGAGATGAAATGAGGGGTTTGGGGCTTGGTGAGGACGATGAAGTTGCCGGTGCCGTCCTGTACCTGGTCTTTGAGCAGGATCTTGACGTTTCCGGATAGGATGAGGTTGATTTCATAGAAGGGATGGTCATGAAAATCGGCAACAGAGGTATAGTACCCTTTTCGTTGCTCAATGCGTAGATCATTCCATGAGATGCCGAAGCCATGATCGTATAGTCCGGTGTTCATCGTAATCCCTCCGTTCTAAGTGGGAATATTGTATCATAGTTTTGTATCATTTTCAATGTTTTTATAAAAAAGTGTATTTTTACACCGATAAAATTGAACGATTTTACAAATTTAATGAACGATTTTCAATGGAAATTTGCAGGAGAGTGTTCTATAATGAAAAAAACGAACAAAAAGGAGTAGAAAGATGACTTCGGTTTTGAATTACGGTGCCGTCGCCGATGGCCATACAGACTGTTCTCCGTCCATTGCGAAAGCATTGGAAAAGGAGCAGGAACTTTATTTTCCGGCAGGAGTATATGCTTTGACGCGGACTCTTCGTATTCCGTCCCATCGTCATTTAAAACTGGATGAGAAGGCAGTACTGTTGGCAAAGGATGGTTGCTTTGACAAAGCGGGCTGTGTTTGCGTAATTACCAATGCCGATCCGGTAGAAGGAAATAGCGATATTACCATCGAGGGCGGAACTATCGATGCGAATAATCCCGGCAATGCCCGGGTGGATTGGGTGAGCGGTCCCAATAGCGGATTGACCGTCTATTTCAAAAATGTTCAAAACCTTACGCTGTATAATATCACGATCCATAATTCGGAATCCTATAATATCCTCTTTAATAAAGTGAAAGATTTTCGGGTGGAGAAGATCCATTTTACCGCCACCCGTCTGCCGAAGTGTCAGGATGGAATTCATATCCATGGCGATTGCCACCGTGGCGTGATTCGTGATATTTATGCCGATTACGGTTGCACGAATGACGACCTGATCGCCTTGAATGCGGACGAAAACCACGATTATGCGCATAATGCCGATTCTGAGGACGGGCCCATCACAGATATTTTGATTGAGAATATTTATGCCGAGAGTTGCTGGTCGGCGGTGCGGCTGCTTTCTATCTGGAATCCCATCCGGAACGTGACGATCCGTCATATGAAGGTCGGTGTGCGGAAGCATGGCTTTAATTGCGATGCCTCCCGCTATTGCGGACATCCGATCTTTGATCCTGCGGAATATCCCCGTGGCGTGGGAAGCCTGGATAACCTCCTCATCGAGGACGTGACCCTATGGCGCACCGATAAGACCTTCCAGCGTGAAGTGCTGGATCGGCAGGGAGAGTGTCCTTTGAAGGCGGAGTCCTTTCTGTTGGACGGTCCCCGGCATATTCTTTTTAATATATTTGAAACTTCCGGCAGCATTACCGTTCGTGATTTGAAGCGTGATCTGCAAAAGGATTGCAGTCCGGAGATCCCCTTTGGGGAATTGGCAAATCTTTTTGATACGGAGGTGACCCTTAATGGAGAAAAACTCTCCATGGAGGGCGAACAGAAGTTCATTACAGACGCTACCATCAATATGGAGATTATGAGGAAAAAGCAATGAGTACAATTCGTTATAGCTGTGAGCAATTAGAGAAATTCTGTCGGGATGCTTTTCATCGCTTCGGCTTTTCCGAAGAGGAGGCAAAGCAGATCACGGACGTCTTGATCCTGGCGGATCTGTATGATATAAAATCCCACGGCACTCAGCGTTTGGTGCGCTACCATAAGGCGATTGAAAATGATTCCATCAAAATCGACGCCAGGCCGGAGATCGTCTTTGAGACCCCCGTTTCTGCGGTGATCGACGGACATGCCGGGATGGGGCAGTTGATCGGTCATTTTGCCACCAAGCTGGCCATTGAAAAGGCAAAAAAATCCGGCATGGCTTTCGTGAGCGTTCGTAACTCCAACCATTACGGGATCGCCGGTTACTACACCAAAATGATGTGTGATGCCGGTCTCTTCGGCATCTCCACAACAAATACCGAGTCGATCATGGTCCATACCAACTCCTGTCAACCGATGCTGGGTTCCAATCCCATCGCCTTTGCGATGCCGGCAGAGCCGTATCCTTTCTGGTTCGATGCGGCGACGACGGTGGTGCCTCGGGGAAAATTGGAGGTTTATCATAAAGAAGATAAACCGTTGGAAGAAGGCTGGGCGATCGGCCGCAGCAAGTCGGTGGATACCGATGCGGAGGCGGTGTTGGATTGCATCAACAGCAAGTGCGGTGTCGGCGGAATTCTACCGGTGGGTGGTGCCCGTGAGGAAAGCGGAAGCCATAAGGGGTATGGATTCGGCATGATGTGCGAACTGCTGTCTGCCATCACCTCCGGCGGTGATACCTCCAATCATCACCTGCGCCAAAAAGGGAAGGGTGCCGGAACCTGCCATAGTTTTATTGCCATTGATCCGAAGATTTTCGGTGATCCCGAGGAGATGAAAGCCCGTCTTTCTGTATTTTTACAAGAATTGCGGGACGCCAATCGGGCAGACGAGGAAATTCCCATCTATACCCACGGCGAAAAAGAACTCCTGAAAGCAGAGCGGATCCGCCGGGAAGGTGTGGACGTCAATATCAGTACCGTCGGCGAGATGAAAGAACTTTGTGAATATCTGGGAATGGATAGTATAGAGTACCTGGGCGATGTGGATCTTAGTAAAGCAAAGAAAAGTGTGTACGGAAAGGTGTATCAATAATGGGAAGGCAGAAATTAATCGTTCTCTCCGTCGATGCCATGGTTTATGAGGATCTGGAATTCTTAAAAGAACAGCTCAATTTTAAATGGTTGTTGGAGAATGGCTCCCGGGTCGAGCGGGTACGGAGTATTTATCCTACCTTGACCTATCCCTGCCATACGACCATGGCCACCGGTTGTTATCCCGATAAACATGGAATCATTCATAATTTTGAATTTACCTTAGATGGAAAAAACCATTGGATGTTTCAGCATAAATTTGTCCATCCCGCCTGCGAGGATATCATGGATGCCTGCAAAAAGAAGGGGCTTACCACCGCATCGGTGGGCTGGCCGATCCACGGCAACCATCCCTCGGTGGATTATTTGGTGGACGAGTGTTGGCCGGAAGACGGCTCTCCCATTGAGGACTATGCCCGGTGCTATCTGGAGCACGGTACACCCAAGTGGCTGTTTGAGGAAGTGGTGGAACCGGTGCTGGAACTGCGTGTGGGGCGGAAGCAACCCCAAAGCAGTTATTTTCTGACCCGGATCTGTGCGGAGATCATCCGCCGTTATCAGCCGGATATTTTGATTCAGCATCCCGGCAACGTAGATGCGTTCCGCCATAAGGCCGGTGTCTTTTCCGATGCGGTAACGGAAGGTCTTCGCCAAGCGGATGAAATGCTTGGAATGTTGATCCAAGCCACCAAGGATGCCGGCATTTTTGAAGATACCAACTTTATCGTTACCGCCGACCACGGCCAATTGGACTGTGTTCGTTCCTTGAACCTGAATCGCTTGTTTTTAGATCGTGGTTGGATCACCCTCAATGAGAGGGGAGAGGTTGCCGACTATAAAGTCTGGTGTCGCGGTGCGGGAATGTGCGCCTATCTCTACGTTAAAGATCCAGCCCTTGAAAAGGAAGTCCGAGATTTACTTAAGACGATGCAAAGCGAGGGCGTTTGGGGCTTCTCTCGGATCTATACCAAAGAGGAAGCCGAAGCAATGCACCTCACCGGAGACTTTAACTTTGTGCTGGAAACCGATGGGTGTACGAAATTTTCATCAGACTATGACGTTCCTATCGTTAAAAACTTTGATGAGACCCTGACCGGACCGAGGGTCAAGGGAGAGCATGGCTACCATCCCAATAAAGGCCCCCGGCCGCCGTTTTTAGCCTGTGGTCCTGCCATTAAAAAAGGGGTAGTGTTGGAGCATGCGGAACTGGTAGACGGTGCGCCCACCTACGCCCGGATCCTGGGAACCACGCTTCCCGGGGCGGACGGTAGAGTTTTGGAAGAATTGTTAAAATAAAAAAGGCACGAAGGTGAAAACCTTCGTGCCTTTTGGCTTATTTCCATTCTATAAAATGATAACTATCTAAGATCTTGAAATACTGCGCCAGCCGTTCGTAAAGAGGATGGGCCTTTTCTCCAAAGGCATCCTCCACCAATTTACCGATGGCGGTAATATCCGTTTCGCCGTCAATTAGCGGCCAAACAAAACTGCCCAGCTCATCTAAGTGGATGTAGCTGACTTTCGGCTTCCCTAAAAGGAGCTGAGCAAGACGGTTGGCCCAGCCGGTATTCTGAATTTCCAGGGTGACCATTCCTTCGGAATTAGCCTTCCATTGGATCTTCTCCATCCTCGCCGGAATACGGTCCAGATAGTTTTCAGATGCGACCTTCTTTTTCATATTACTTGGATTTCTTGTTCCAAAGGGTGAATTTCAAAAGGGAGAGAACGATCAGACCGAAGACCAGGAGACTGCCGACGGAGGAAGCCCAGCCGGGCAGGTTCAGAAGACCGGAAAGATCCATGACGTTTGCCACGTTAAAGACTGCCAGGATGGCGAGGAGAATACCGACCAGACCCTCACCGGCAATCATACCGGAGCAGAAGAGAATACCGTTGTTGATAATTCCCTTTTTCTTTTCCTCTTCTTTTTTCATCTTATCGAAGAACAAGCGGATCAGGCCGCCTACCATGATGCAGGCATTGAGCTGTACCGGCAGATAAACGCCGATAGCAAAGGGAAGAACGGGGATGCCCAGGATCTCCACAACGATGGCGATAAAGACGCCGATCAGGATCAGACCCCAAGGCAGGTTTCCGCCCATGATGCCCTCGAACACCCTTTTCATCAGGGTGGCCTGAGGAGCGCCCAATTCCGGGGAACCGAAGCCCCAAGCGCTGTCCAGAAGATAGAGGGTAGCGCCGATAGCCAACGCCGAAGCGACGACGCCGACGATCTCACCGATCTGCTGTTTCTTCGGCGTAGAGCCTAAGAGATAGCCGGTCTTAAGATCCTGAGAGGTGTCGCCGGCAATGGCGGCAACAATACAGATAATAGAACCGATAGCGATGGCGGCCTGCATGCCGACAGCACCGGTCTCGCCGGTCACTTTCAGAATGAGGG
>JAZQAE010000103.1:0-6188 GCA_045544995.1 Eubacteriales bacterium | reverse complement strand
ATTGATCGGGCAATCCAATGCGGCGGGACGTGGATTTTTGGATGAAGCAAAGCCCTTGGATTCCTGCGACGGTAAAGTTAAAATGATGCGGAACGGCAGATTTATAAAGGCCTTTCGTCCCATTAATCCCGATCGTCATTTTTCCGGCACCTGCCTGGCGGAAAGTTTTGCCAAGGCATACGTGACGGCGCATCCGGAGGTGGATGTCGGGATCATTCCCTGTGCCGATGGCGGAACAAAGCTGGATCAATGGATGCCGGGGACGCTCTTATTTGATCATGCGGTGAGCTGTGCTAAGTTGGCCATGCGTTCCTCTCATCTTGTGGGTGTTTTATGGCATCAGGGGGAAAGTGATTGCACTCCGGAACTGTATTCCGGTTACACTGAGCGTTTCAAAATCATCATGGATGCCCTGCGCAAAGAGTTGAATGTCCCCGATCTGCCCATCCTGGTGGGCGGACTGGGGGAGTACCTTGCCGAATGTGCGAAATTTGAAGACGTCGGGAAGTACTATCCCCTCGTTAATGAGCAACTGCAAAATCTGGAAAAGGAATACCCCAACTGTCGGTTTGTTTCTGCCGAAGGGCTGGGCTCCAATCCCGATCACCTGCATTTCAGCGCAGAGGCACTGGAAGAATTCGGGGTGCGGTATTTCAATGAATTTGAGAAGATGGATCTTCCGGAACAGACCCAAACGATCGTCGGCGATTCCGGCCTGACAGAAATGGAGAAGTTATAAAGGAGTTTTTATGTTATCAGTTATTGTTCCTGCCTATAATGAAGAAAAGTGTATTAAAACTGCATATCATACCATTCAGGCACTGTTGAAGGAAAATGGAATTGCCGGTGAGTTTATCTTCGTGGACGACGGCTCCGCCGATCAGACCTATGAAATGATCCGTCAACTTGCCGAGGAAGAAGAGAACGTGGTGGGACTTCATTTCTCCCGAAACTTTGGGAAAGAAGCTGCCATCTCTGCCGGTCTGGCGGCGGTGGGCGGAGCGTGTGCGGTCGTGATCGACTGTGATCTCCAGCATCCCCCGCAAAAGATCATCGAGATGTATCGCCTGTGGGAAGAGGGCTACGAGATCATTGAAGGCATCAAGAAGGACCGGGGAAAAGAAAAGCAATTTTACCGTGCCGGGGCAAAACTGTTTTATTCCGTTATCAGCCGGATGGCGGGCTTTGATATGGCCAACTCCTCCGACTTTAAATTGCTGGACAGAAAAGTCGTGGACGTGCTGAATAAAATGCCGGAACGGGGCTTTTTCAGAGCCATCTCGTTCTGGGTGGGCTATAAAAAAACAACGGTGGAATACGACGTGATGGAGCGTGTGGACGGAGAGTCCAAATGGTCCGCCTGGGGACTGGTGAAATACGCCTTTTCCAATATCACCTCCTATTCTACGGCACCCATGCAGATCGTTACCGTGCTGGGCATGGTGATGCTGGTGCTCTCTGTGATTTTAGGGATATGGACACTCATCGATAAATTCCTCGGCGGAGCCGCCGAAGGCTTCACGACGGTGATCATCATCACCATCTTCATCGGAAGTATCATCATGATCAGCCTCGGCATCATCGGCTACTATATCGCCCGAATTTATGAAGAGATCCAAGGCAGACCCAAATACATCATTTCCTCTTCCGTCCGAAGCGGAAAGAAAAAGGAGAATTGAAATGTTCAGATACGGTGAAATGCATGATAAACTGAAAGAAATTCCGGCACGGCCGTGGTTGGGGCGGATGGAGCCTTTTAAGATCTTTGGGCATACTTATTTTGCGGGGACTTATCAGGCGTCCACCCATTTGATCGACACGGGAGACGGGTTGATTTTGGTGGATCCCGGCTATGCCAATACGGTTTATATGGTGATTGACGGGATCTATAAACTGGGCTTTCGGCCGGAGGAGATCAAATATATTGTCAACACGCATTGGCACGGGGATCATACGGAAGCTACGGCGGGGTTGGCGGCGCTGACCGGTGCTAAGACGCTTTTAGGGCGGGATGACGTGGAAAAGGCGGCCAAGCATTTTGTGCCGGACATCCTGGTGGATGATGGCGACACGTTGACCTTGGGAAACGTTACGATGGAGTTTTTACACACTCCGGGACACACCAAGGGAACCATCTCCTTTTTCTATGAAGATACCGATGGTCAAGAGACCTATCGCTTGGGGATGTTTGGCGGAGCAGGGCTGAATACCTTGGTGCCGGAGAAGTTTGACTATGCGGAATGCCGGGAAGACTACTTTGCCTCCCTTGAACGGTTGAAGCAAGAAAAAGTGGATATTTTTCTTGGCAACCACACCTGGAACAACGACACCTACGGAAAAGGGAAAAAGCTTCGGGAGATCGGTGTGAACGAATTTATGGACCCCACGATTTGGCAGACTTTTTTGGAGACCTATAAGACTCGTTTACAGGAACTGATCCGTCAGGAAGAAGAATAATATAAAGGACCGGCCGGGGAAAAAAGCCCTCGTTCGGTCCTTTTTTAAAAAAATAAGTTTTTTTGTGACTTTTTGCCCGGCTTATTCGTTTTATTTACAGGAGGACAAAATATTGCGCCTTTACCGTTCGTTAAAACCGAATATGGATGCAGTATTCTTGCGGTACGGGGACATGCTTTACCGGCTGGCGTTAGTCCGGCTGGGGAATGAGGCAGATGCCCAGGACGTGGTGCAGGACGTATTTTTGAAATACGTCACCGCCCGCCCCGCCTTTGAGAACGAAAGCCATGAAAAGGCTTGGCTTTTAAGGACGGCGGTCAATCGGTGCCACGATCTGGCAAGAAAGCAAAATACCTTGTCGTTCGTATCTCTGGAGGACGCCTATTCCGTGGCGGCGCCGGAGGACGGGGTCGGGGAGTTGATCGCCTTGGTGGCGCAACTGCCCCCGATCTATAAAGACACGGTCATTCTGCACGCCTTGGAGGGTTTTACCTTAGAGGAGACCGCCGGGATTTTGGAGATCTCTCTTTCGGCCGCCAAGATGCGTCTGACCCGTGCAAGAGAAATGCTGCAAATACTGCGGAAGGAGGAAGAAGATGTTTACTGAAAAAGAACTGGAAACATACCGTAAAATTCAAGCACCGGATGAATTGCGTCAAAAGGTGATGCATCTGCATAAAAGACCGTCCGGCACCGTCTACTGGCTGGGTGCGGCGGCGTGCTTGGTTTTGGTATTATTCGGATTTTTGTTGCGAAATCCGGGCAATATTATTGTAAATGGCCAGGTGCTGGAAGACAGCGTGGTATTTTATGATACCGCATCCGCTTCGGGCAGGACCGTCTCTTCTTCGCTTTCCGTCCCCGTCGAGCTCAAGGGAATTAAGACGGCGGAGATTTCGGTGGACAGCGGACTGCTGACCGTGGGGGATGCAACTCCTGCCACGGCGGTGACGGTTACCTCCTCTCAGATCGTTTGGTGGGAACTCCAACCGGATGGGGAAGAGGGCATCTATGAGATGCAGATCGTCCATAAAAAAGGCACGGAAAAAGTCACCCTGCACTATGAAAAAGCAAAAATTACAGTCGAAAAGGAGAACGAAAAATGAAAAAGATCGTAGCGCTCTTGATGGCGGTTCTGATGGTACTGACCCTGGCCGCTTGCGGACAGAAAGAAAACGGCGGACAGAACGAGGATCAACCCGCCGGAGAGACCACCGTCGGTTCCACCTTGTTGGCGGATTTTAAGGCGGACAATGCCGGTACTGCACAGGAGATCGCAGACCGTATTCTGAAGAATGAGATCATCCAGTTCATGGGCGCTGCAATGCCTGTGGAAGAGGGATTGCTCACCGGATTTGACAATGCAGAGATCAAGGGTTTCAAAGAGGGCGTGATGTTTGCGCCGATGATCGGTACCATTCCTTTTGTTGGTTATATCTTTGAACTGGCTGAGGACACCGATGCTGAGACCTTCAAGACCACTTTGAAAGAATCTGCTAATCTGCGCTGGAATATCTGCGTCACCGCAGAAGAGTTGATCGTGGAGAGCGAAGGAAACAAGGTCTTCTTCCTGATGTGTCCCAAGAGCTTCGAGCAGCCTGAGACCGAAGGCGAAGGCGGTGTGGCCGGCGATATGGCAGGGGATATGATCCCTGCTGAGGACGGTATCACTTTAGGTTAATTGAACGATACAGCACGGCCTCTGCCGTGCTGTACTATTAAGGAGAACAAAGGTGCTTTTTTCCAGTATTCCGTTTTTGTTTTATTTTTTACCCTGCGCCCTGTTGCTCTATGCGGCGACACCTGGCAAGTTAAAAAACTTTACACTTCTGATTGTCAGTTTGGTGTTTTACGCCTGGGGCGAACCCCGTTTGGTGGTGCTGATGTTACTGACGGTGCTGGGAGGCTATCTCCTGGGACTGCTGACGGAGCGGTATCCCCGGTTTAAAAAACTCTTTTTGACGCTGGCGGCGGTGCTCAGTCTGGGCTTCCTCGGATATTTTAAATACGTGGATTTCTTTATCGAGAATATCAACGCCGTCACCGGGCTTTCCATTCCGATTTTACAGGTGGCATTACCCATCGGCATCAGTTTTTATACTTTCCAGTTGCTGAGCTACAACATCGACGTCTATCGGGGAACAGTGCCGGCACAGAGAAACTTTATTGATCTGGCGGCCTATATTGCGTTGTTTCCCCAGTTGATCGCCGGCCCCATCGTGCGGTATGCCGACGTGGCGGAGCAGTTGAGATGCCGTACCCACAGCATTGAAAAGACGGCAATCGGCGTTCGGCGGTTTATCTTAGGTCTTGCAAAGAAAGTTTTACTTGCCAATACACTGGGCGAATTGGTGGAGCATTTCAAGAGCTCCGGAGATCAGAGCGTTCTTTATTTCTGGCTCTATGCCATCGCTTTTTGCCTCCACGTCTATTTTGACTTTTCCGGCTACAGTGACATGGCGATCGGCATTGGCAAGATGCTGGGCTTTGACTTTATGGAGAACTTCAATTATCCGTATATTTCCCGTAGCATCACCGAATTCTGGCGCCGTTGGCATATCTCCCTCGGTTCTTGGTTCCGGGACTACGTCTATATCCCCATGGGGGGCTCCCGGGTGGGAAAAGTTCGGCTGCTCTTCAATATTTTCACCGTCTGGATGCTGACCGGCTTTTGGCACGGGGCAGAATGGAATTTCATTTTATGGGGTCTCTATTTCGGTATCCTTTTGGTGATCGAGAAAAACTTTCTCATGAAATGGCTGGATCGGTCTCGGGTATTGGGACGGATCTACGTGTTGCTTTTGGTGGTCGTTAGTTTTATGATCTTTGACGGAGCGTCTTTGCAGAGGATTGGAGGGCTCTTCGGAATCGGGGGAGTTCCGCTTCTTTCTGCCGAGGCGGTCTTTCAGTTGAAAAACTATGGCTTGATCCTGCTTTTGGCGATCCTTGGCGCCACACCGATCCCCAAGAAACTGGCGGAAAAAGTAAAGGCGGTCAAATGGGCAGAGCCCTTTGCCTTGGCGGCGTTACTGGTGACGGTGACGGCCTATCTGGTGGATGGCTCCTTCAATCCGTTTTTATATTTCAGATTTTAAGTAAAGGGGGATTTTTTATGAATGGAAAAAAGCTGCTCGCAGTTTTATTTGCTGTAATTTTAATTGTATTTCCGCTGATAACGACCTTTTCAAAAAAAGCCTCCTTCTCTGAGGAAGAAAACCGCACCCTTGCACGGTTCCCTTCGTTTTCGGGTTCGGCTATTTTGGACAAATCCTTTATGAACGGCTTTGACTCATACGTTTCCGACCACTTTTTCGGCAGAAACTTCTGGGTAAACCTTAAGTCAAATATAGAGCTGCTTACTATGAAAAAGGAAAACAACTCTATTCTGCTCACAGACAAGGACACCCTTGTTGAAGACCTTGCCGCTCCCTCTGACAAAAGGCTTGCAAGAAACCTTGACGGAATTTTAACATTTGCTGAGAACAATCCTTATTCAAAGGTTTATATGGCAATTGCGCCCACCGCGCTTGACATTTACTCAGACTCGCTTCCCTATCAAAAAAGCACCTGGTCGCAAAAAGAGGTGATTGACAAGTTTTACACCTCGCTTGAAAAAAACGTGTACGGCATAGATATTCACACGCCGCTTCATTCAAACCGCGACCAATACATTTATTACAACACCGACCATCACTGGTCTTCACTGGGTGCATATTACGCTTATTTCCAGA
>JAZQAE010000102.1:0-2396 GCA_045544995.1 Eubacteriales bacterium | reverse complement strand
GGACGGCCCCGCCGTTTCTCGGTGGCGCCGATGCAGTTATAGAAGGAGACCACAACCCGATCCACGTCTTCGCCCTCAAAGCCCAGTTTTTTATAAAACGCAACGGTGTCCGGAATACTGGGGATCAGCACTAAGTAGGGTAACCAATCTCCGGCGAGGGTCTCGTCCGACTCCGGCGTGGGGATCAGTTTGCCGGAAACTACCGTTTTGGTCTTGATGGCGGTGGCGACGGTCTTGGCCCAAGCGTAACGGATCGGATCTGCCTTGATCTCGGCGGGGGCTTTCAATGCCTGGTCGTAATACTCTCTTAAAACGTGGTATTCCTGATCGATCTTTTCGATGGCTACGGGATCGCAGGGATCGACGCAGACCTCGTTCAGATTTTCGTAAACCTCAATTAATTTTTCGGAATAGTTTTCAACGCCTAATTTTTCGGCGATCTCTTGAAATTTCATAAGCTCTCCTTTATTTTTGACCGGTAGCGATGCGGACGCACTCTTCGTCCTCTTTCAAGACCTTGAAGATCTTGGCCAAGCGTATTGCGCAGTAAAGATTGAAGGCCTGACCGATGGTTTTGGTACAGCCGGTGGAAGGATGACCGCTATAAGCGTAAGGGTAGTCCGCCGCCCATTGACGGGTGACGCTGACGCCCAGCTCTTGCAGATACTTGGAGCGGCCGGTGGAATAACCGTTTTCCAACTCGACACGATCCTCGGCGATGAGTCCGGGGTAAGCACCCATGATCCAAGCCGTCTCCATAAGATCGGCATGACCGCCGCCAAAGCCGCCTTCACGCTCTGCAAAGCCCTTGAGGACGTCCATATCGTGATCGGTCAGCATGGGGTATTCCTCCCGATGCTCCAGAAAATGCGCATAGATCTTATCTGCTTTGCTGACAACTTTATCATAACTGTTGGTTTTCATGGTGGCATAATTTTTGCTCTTGTAGCCTTGCGCACGCAGGAAATAGTCCAACACAGAACTGTTCCCGCCGTGGCAGTTGACGATGAGGATCTTGCGGAAGCCGTTTCTGGCGATCTCATCGCAAAGCTCTTCCAGAATGGTCAGTAAGGTATGGGGATTGAGGGAGATGGCACCGTGATTTCGTTCTTTGTCCATTCCGTGTACGCTGATCATATCGCCCAGCCACATGGCGGTGGGGAAGATCACCACGTCTTCCATGGTGGCCGCCAGCTCTACGTGTGCCTTTACTTCCAAAGAGTCGGTGCCGACCGGCATATGAGGGCCGTGACGCTCGATACAGCCGATGGGCAGAATACAGAGGCCGCCACTCTTTTCAATGGCATCATTCATTTCATCAGAACGCAGAAATTCCCAATTCATAAAAATTCTCCTTTGTTTTTTACCATCATACCACATAAATTAAAGAAAAACTATAATAATTCCGAGATAAAGTTGTAGAAAAGATAGATTTTATTTCCCGGTGGCGATGTTGACGCACTCTTCGTCCTCTTTCAGGACTTTAACGATATGCGCAAGACGCCGGGCATTATAGAGATTAAAGGCCTGCCCGATAGTTTGGGAAACGCCGTGGGGCGCATAGCCGTCGAAGGCGTTGGGGAACTTGGCATTATAGCCGCCAAAGCAGGTGACCCCCAGATCGGTAAGATACTGGCCTCTGCCGGTGGAGCGGCCGCTTTCCAGATCGAATCGATCTGTGGCGATGAGATGGGGATATTCTCCCATCAGCCAGGCACATTCGGAAAAAT
The DNA here is from genome assembly GCA_045544995.1 of Eubacteriales bacterium. Classification (GTDB taxonomy): domain Bacteria; phylum Bacillota; class Clostridia; order Oscillospirales; family QAKW01; genus QAKW01. Next base: position 666 of record JAZQAE010000102.1, on the reverse strand, counting down.
CCGCATGACCGCCGCCGAACCCGTCGGGGCGTTCCGCATAGTCCTTCAGCACGTCCATATCGGCATCGGTCAGCATGGGATATTCCGCCCGGTGCTCCGTAAAATAAGGATAAGCCATCTGCGCCTTATGGGTGATATTGTCGCAGATAAAGGTGACCATAGTGGCGTAGTTTTTGTTTTTATACCCCTGCGCACGAAGGAAATAGGATAAAAGGGGTTTATTACCGCCGTGGGCGTTGACGATGAGGATCTTGCGGAAGCCGTTTCTGGCGATCTCGTCGCAAAGTTCTTCCAAAACCGTCAGTAAGGTGTGTGGATTGAGGGAAATGGCACCCTTGTTGGCGGACTTATCTCCCTTGCCGTGGACGGCGACCATATCTCCCAACCACAGCCCGGTGGGGAAGACGACGACCTCCTCCAGTTCTGCCGCCATCTCACAGGTAAATTTCCCCATGAGCGCATCGGCCCCGACCGGCATATGAGGGCCGTGCTTTTCGGAGCAGCCCAAAGGCAGGATGCAAAGACCGCCGCTTTTTTCAATGGCGTCTGCCAGTTCATCGGATCTCAAAAACTCCCAGTTCATCAAACCGCCTCCCCAAATAGTATCTATTTCAAATTATATATAGAAAATAGAGATTTGTGTATAAAGAAACAGCGACTTTTTTT
>JAZQAE010000101.1:0-4150 GCA_045544995.1 Eubacteriales bacterium | reverse complement strand
CTGCTCCAGGTGGCAATCACCTCATAAACATAGTTTCCGTCTTTTAATTGAAAAAACAAATTGCCGTTGACTGGGTTTAGACTGACATCTTCGCTTTTGCCATCCGTCTTTCCCCAATATTTTTCTTCCCAACACCGGATTTGAATTTCATCCGGCGGAACCGAGCAAACGGGAGTGATGCCTTTGGCATTAAATCGCAGATAGGCGCCCAGGGGATCTCCGTGAGACAAGGCGGTGGGTAAAAAATCCAGGTGGGGCATAAACTCCTTTTGCATCAAAGGATGCGAGCTGTCACTCATCACCGCTTGCCCCTGGCCGTCTTCCCTTTGACACATCCAGGAAGAGGTTCCTTTCAATCCTTCGATACTTTGCTCATTACTGACAACGATCATCGCCGGCGGTTGCTCAAGGGCTTCAAGACCCGATTCCTTTTTAACCCCAAAATATTCCTTGGCGGCATTTTCACAAAAGGTCTTCTGTTTATTCACGTACCATTGGGAATTAAGGGCTTTGCCCCGCAAATGCCATGGGAATTTTTCTTTGATATCCGCCGCATAATCAGATCCGTCTCTCGGCGTCCAATATTCGACCAGTTCATAATGTCTGTGTTCCCCTGTGCGCTTTGCGGTAATGGCCGTCGGAATATGGGACCCCGCTTTTAATTGGATCTTCCCGTTTTCATAGTTATATTCGTGATACATAGACCAAAAATAAACCGTCGTCTTACTTACGGTTTCGTCTATGCCCAAGACCTTATGAGACACAACAATAAAATTCCCGTCCGTATGGCCTTTGCTGTAATTATGCTCTGCCACCTGCATATCAAGAAAGACCGATAATTCATCGTTCAGTTTTGTTTTTGGATTCGTCAGAAAACATAGGGCTACTGCAACACAGACCAACAACGCCACGCCAATCAGCCAAACCGTCGGTTTCTTATAGTGAAGAACGGAGCGCACCCGATCTTTGACGCCTACTTCCCCAAAAGCCAGCGGGCAGGCGGCGATCAGACGGCGATTGACACTGCAGGCCAGAAGCGCCTGAGAATAATCTGCTTTTTGCTCTGCATCGAATGTACGGATCACCTTTTCATCACAGGCCAGCTCGATATCCCGGCACAAAAGAAGATAACCCAGCCACATCAGCGGATTGAACCAATGAAGGGTAAGAAGCAGAAACCCAAGGGGCTTCCATAGATGATCTTTTCGGCGGATATGCGCCCTTTCGTGGGCGATGACGTAGTCCATCTCCTGCCCCTCCATATGGAACGGAAGATAAATTCTGGGCCGAAGGAACCCCAGCACAAACGGAGAGACGACCGTCTCGCTTTGATAGACGTTTTCCTGCAGGAGAACCGCCGTTCCGATCTTACGTTTCACCCGAAAATAACTGATAAACGTATAAAGTAGCATTACAGCCATCCCTGCGATCCAAATCACTGCAAAGGTGGGAATCCACAGTTGCAACGGGTTTGCGCTGGTGGCAGGATCGGGTGTAAAGGATGCGCCGATCATAGGATTGACCACCTGATTGATGAGCGGTACGCCGGTATTGATGGCCGGATTTTTTTCCAGCATGATCTCGGGGCTGACCGTCTCTGCGCTGGGGATCAGGCTCATCACGCTCTCCGGTGAAAAGGGACAGATCAACCGAACGGCCACGATCCCCCAGAGCAAGACCGAGATCCATTTCGGCGCTTTTTTGAGCAACAGTCTTAACAATACGACCGCCAGAACCAGCCAACCGGCAGAAATACTCATATTTACGATCTTTAAGAAAAATTCACTCACTGTCATTCTCCTTTCCGGTAGCGGTCGATCATCTGCTGTACCGCATCAATTTCCTTTTCTGAGAGTTTCTGATGCTTGGTGAAAGCCGCAATAAAGGCCGGCAACGACCCTTCAAACGTCTTTTCCACCATTTCGCTGATCTCTGCCGCCTGTACCTGGTCTTTACTGACGAGTGAGGTGACCACCGTCTTTTCGTTTTTCAATACACCCCGCTCAGACAACCGCTTGATCACGGTATAGGTGGTGGTCGGTTTCCAGCCCAATTGCTCCTTACAGAGTGCCACCAATTGACTGCTTTTGACCGGTTCATGCTCCCATAAAATCAAGCAAAAACGATATTCACTTTCAAAAACTTTCGGTGTCTCCATCTCAAAAGCTCCTTTCTCTAATGCGTTAGAGTTCATTTATACTCTAACACATTAGATTAGAAATGTCAAGTGGCAGAGAGAATCATTCTCTCTGCCACCCTATTCAAGATAAAACTTCCAGTTTAATATCGCCGGTGGAGGTGGTAACCTCGCATTTTCCGCCGGTCATGGTCTTGGGGACATCGACATCCCCGGTATCGCTCTCGGCAAAGAAGATCTTTTCCGAGCGCAGACTGCCTTTCACATCGCCGGTATCGGTATGGATGGAGATCGAACCGGCGTCACACCCCTCCAATTTGACGTGACCGGTGCTTCGCTCGATGGATAAAGCTCCCGTAGCAAGTACGTTCTTGAACGTAACGTCCCCGGTACTTCCGTTGGTAATCAAATTTTTACAGGTGAGATCGGTCAGTTCGGTCTTTCCGGTAGATACCCCGATCTTTACGTCCCCGGAACAGTTCATTCCGGCAGCGGTGATCTTCCCCGTCGATACCGTCAGATCCAGACTGCCGGCGGTAGGATTTTCCAGCCGAATGGCGCCGGTGGAGGTTTTGATCTTCAGCAGATCGGAAACCGAGGCCTTATTACGAACGTCGCCGGTGCTTTCTTCAACATCCATCCCCTCAAAGTGAAACGCCTCGGCAACGGTCAAATCCCCGGTGGAGGCACGTACCTTCAACCTGCCGTATGCACCGCCGGGAACAGCGATGGTGATCTTCGGCGTACCGAAATTCAAGCCGATCCTCTCGTACCATTTTCTCGTATCTTCCGTTTTGATGACCAAGGTGCCGTCCTGCACTGATACGGAATGTCGTACCTTTTTCTCCTCATAACACACCACTGTACTTGTTCCGTCCTCCGACGGAATCAACTCCATATCGGCGGTATCGACCGCAATAGAAATATTCTTATACGGCTCCTTGATCTCATAGCGATTGGTTTCATAGTTGACTGTCGATAGTTTCAAAAAGTCTCCATTCAACGCCAACCATACACCGCCTAAAATCATACTGCCTACCAACACCAAAACGATCGCAATAACAAGCCAAACCTTTGCCGCAGTACTCATGACGCATCCTCCTTTTTCATTAGACATTTCTTTATCCATAATCCCGTTTTTTTAGCGAGAAGCGCCGTTCCTTGCGTTGCCGGTTTACACACAAAAAACAGAACGATCCCGAACCCGGCGCAAATCAACCCGGCACCAATCAGTCCAAATCCCACAGGAAGACGACCGAAACCGGCTAAAATAACCCCTACGATCACTCCGGCAAAAGCGCAAGCGATCAAAGAGACGAAGACCGACCATAAAGCAATAACGATCGCCCACAACGAAAGATACAAGGACAGAAGGACTGCAAACAAGGCAATGCCCAAGGACAGCCAGATCGGCGAACCAAGAAACAAAAGGAGGAGCTCCCACGGGTGCATCCGTCTTTTCGCCTTTATTCTCTCTTTAGCAATTTTAGAAAGAGGAATCTCTGCCACGGCCTGTGCCACAATTTCATCCACGGAGCCTACCGCTGAAACCGCATCTTCCTCCGAGCGCCCTTCTTCCATTTGATCCTCGATCATTTCGCTGTAAAACAGTAAACGCTCTTCCGCTTCGTTCTGCGGTAAGATTGAAAACTGTTGTTGCAGAGCGTTTAAAAACTCAACCTTTTTCATGGTTTTCCTCCTCTTTTGTGACAAACTGATAGATCGCCAGCAGTTCCTTCCATTCTTCCTTGAATTCCCCGATACGCTCCAATCCCTCCGGCGTAATATGGTAATACTTCCGCAGCCGGCCGTTATGCTCCGCCGTACGGACTGTCAGCATCTGAGCCGTCTCCAACCGTTTCAAAATGGTGTATAACGTAGATTCAGACAGTTCCAGATACGGTTTCATGTCTTTGATGATCTTATATCCATAGGAATCTTCATTCTTGATGGCTGCCAAGACGCAGACATCCAAAAGTCCTCGTTTCAACTGAACGTCCATACAATACCTCC
>JAZQAE010000100.1:0-1650 GCA_045544995.1 Eubacteriales bacterium | reverse complement strand
CCTGCCCATCGCCTACGCCGATAATACCCATATCAAAATCGGTGACCGACTGGTGCACTGTACCGGCCCCCGTGTCCACGTGGCGCATACCGGGCAGATCGAAAACTTCCATCTGCTGTACCACTTTATCTACGACCGCTTCAAGAAAGAGTATCTGATGATCGGTTGCGTGGGTGAAAACGCTTGGGAAAACCTGAAAAAACTGGATGCTCAGCAAGAGAAGCAATCCGACCTCATCGTATGACCGCAGAAATCACCCTCCAAGAGATGCTGGACGCAAGAGAGCAACGGGTGCGCCGTCAGCAGGAACTGCTCTGCGCCTACTCCACACCGCTCCTCTGCTTCACCATGAATATTGCCGGCCCCGTCAAGACCACGCCCCTCATCGAGCGTGGGTTCCAGACGGGGCTGGACGCTTTGGAAAAAAGGCTTTCCGGGGGGATCATCCGCCATCGGGAGATCACCCACGCCCCCACCGGCAGTACCGCTTATTATGCCGTTGACCTTCCGGCAGAAGAATTAAAAACCCTTTGCCAAGAGATCGAAGAATCCGCCCCTATAGGACGGCTTTTCGATATGGACGTGCTGACCCAAACCGGCGAAAAATTGCAACGCAAGACCCTCCGTGGTTGCCTTGTTTGCGGTGCGCCGGGACGGAATTGCGCCGCCCGTCGCCTTCATTCCGTGGCAGAATTGCAGTCCGCCACGAATAAGATCCTCACTGCCCATTTTGAAAAGGCAGACGCCAAACACTTTGCCGATCTGGCGGTAAAGAGCCTCTTGGAAGAGGTCTATACCACCCCCAAGCCGGGGCTGGTGGATCGGCACAACTGCGGAAGCCACCGGGATATGGATCTTCCCCTCTTCGAGCAAAGCGCCGAAGCGCTTCGCCCTTATTTTGAAGAGTGTTTCACCCTCGGCAGAGTTGGCGCCGGCCAACCGCCGGAGAAGGTTTTCCATGGCTTGCGCCGAGCCGGACTGGAGGCAGAAAAACGGATGTTCCGTGCCACCAATGGGGTCAATACCCATAAAGGCGCCCTCTTTACCTTCGGTTTATTACTGGGAGCACTGGGACGGCTTTGGAACGCAGAAAATCCCACTCCTTCCCCGGAAAAAATCTGCCGGGAAGCCGGACATCTCTATGCCCATCAATTGGAAAACGACCTCTCTCAATCCCCCAATACCGCCGGCTTAAAACTCTTCCGAACTCATGGCATCTCCGGCATCCGGGGCGAGGCGGCCCAAGGCTTTCCTACCCTCTGGTTCCATGCCTTCCCAGCCTATCAGGATTTCTGCGCTTTAGGACTCTCCCCTAACGATGCCGGTGTTTATACTCTTCTGGAACTGATCGCCACCATAGAGGACACCAACCTCTACCATCGGGGCGGTCCCGCCGGCGCCGACTGGGCAAAAAAACAGGCCGAAGCCCTTTTGAACAAACACCCCGACCTTCAAAAAGTGAAAGCGCTGGACGATGCTTTTATCGCCCGTAATCTCTCCCCCGGCGGTTCCGCCGACCTCCTCGCCGCCACCTATTTTCTCTACCAATTAAATAAGAAACGATAGAGTATTTTTCACTCTATCGTTTTTATATATCCTATAATTTGATCCATCTTCTCGTTGGGAAAGCCCTTGACCGCTTCCAATAAT
>JAZQAE010000099.1:0-4360 GCA_045544995.1 Eubacteriales bacterium | reverse complement strand
ATACTGCGAGGAAATCATCAAATAACGAATCGGCTCGTAGCCGTATTTTTCGGCAACATCACGAACGGTAAAGAAGTTACCTAAAGATTTTGACATTTTATGATTGTCAACATTAATAAATCCGTTATGCATCCAATAATGAGCAAAGTCGCAACCGTTTGCGCACTCACTTTGCGCAATCTCATTCTCGTGGTGGGGGAAGATAAGATCCTGACCACCGCTGTGGATGTCAATGGTTTTTGCCAGGAATTTGTTTGCCATGGCGCTGCACTCAATGTGCCAGCCGGGACGGCCCATGCCCCAGGGAGATTCCCAGGCAGGCTCGCCGGGCTTCGCCGCTTTCCAGACGGCGAAATCCATGGGATCCTCTTTCAGATCGTTGACGTCGATGCGGGCACCACTCTCCAACTGATCCATGGGCAGATGGGAGAGCTTGCCGTAGCCCTTGAATTTCTTGGTGGAGTAGAAGACGTCCCCGCCGGACTCATAAGCATAGCCCTTTTCGATGAGATCTTCAATGATGTGGATAATGTCCCCAATGCAATGGGTGGCACGGGGATGGACGGTGGCCTTGCCGACACCCAAGCCCTCCGCATCGGTGTAGTACTCGGCGATAAAGCGGTCGCCCAGCTCGGCCAGGGTGCACCCCTCTTCACCCGATTTTTTAATCATCTTATCGTCCACGTCGGTGAAGTTCTGGACGAATTTCACCTTGTAGCCCCGGTACTCAAAGTAACGGCGGAGTACGTCAAAGGTGATGAAGGGACGGGCGTTACCGATATGGAAATAGTTATAGACGGTAGGACCGCAGGCATACATCAGTACTTTGCCGGGGGTGATGGGGACGAATTCTTCTTTCTGACGGGTCAGGGTGTTGTAAAGCTTCATTTATTTTTCCTCCAATTTCTTCTCGAGTTCTTGAATTTTGGCGTTGAGCCGGGCAAATTCCTGGGCGATGGGGTCCGGGATGTGGACCTGGTCCAGGTCGTCTTCCACCTTCTGCCCGTTCTGCCGGACGATCCGGGCAGGGACGCCCACAGCGGTGGAATGAGGGGGGATGGCTTCCAGTACCACCGCATTGGCGGCGATCTTACTGTGAGAGCCGATGGTAAAGGGGCCTAAGATCTTGGCACCGCTTCCTACCATCACGTGATCCTCCAAGGTAGGATGGCGTTTGCCGGTGTCCTTGCCGGTACCGCCCAAGGTCACCCCTTGATAGAGCATACAGTAATCGCCGATGACGCAGGTCTCACCGATGACGATGCCGGTGCCGTGGTCGATGACCAGCCCTTTGCCGATGTTGGCCGCCGGGTGGATCTCCACGCCGGTGCGGAACTTGGCATACTGAGAGACCCACCGAGCCAGAAAATACCGCTTGTGGCGGTAAAGCCAATGGGCCAGACGGTAAAAGAGTACGGCATGAAATCCGTTGTAGAGCAAAAAGATCTCCGCCTTGCTCCGGGCGGCAGGGTCTCGCTCCTTAAAAGCAGCGAGATCCTCTCGAACTTTCTTAAACATAATTTCCTCCAATAAAAAAGCGCCTCTGCAAATTGCAGAGGCGCAGAAAAATTCAGCACGGTCCCACTCTGATTTTAAGCAGAAGAGCACGTCGTCTGCTTACTCAAGATCCCGGTAACGGGGGAGTCCGCCCTCCACTCGTGCAGAGGGAAATTGGAGCAAAACCCGAGCTTTTACGAGCCTCTCCGCCTACGAAGCGCACACTTGGGGAACCGCCCGCCTATCGGGCTTTCAGCCGCCGACCCGACTCTCTGAAAGGGAACTGTTCCTTACTATTTCCATAGGTTCTTTTTTATTATATGATAGGTTTTTGAAAAATGCAAGACCTAAATCGTCGGTTTTGTTCGTAAAAAAGAAGAAATATTTGGATTTTTTTTAATTTTTTCACACTTTTTTCATGTTTTTGAGGTATAATAGCATCAGAAATGAAATCAGGAGGGTAAAAACTGATGAATGAATATAAATTTGACCCCGTAACCGGCGAACTGATCAAATCCGAATCGGTAACTCCGCCGGAAGAGGCAAAAACGGAAGTGCCTCAAGTGGAAGAAATGAAAGTGGAGGAAACTCCGGTTGAGGAAACTCCGGCGGAAGAAAAACCGGCGGAGGAGACGACCTATCATTACGTTCGTCCGGAATTCGGTTCCACCAATCTGAATGAACCGGCCGAGGAGTTTCAAAAAGAGGAATCGCCGAAGGCGGAGCCGGTCTATGGCAATACGTACAGCCAGCCTACACCGCCCCCTTATTATCAACCCCTTGAGCCGAAGAAAGAGTGGAAGCGGAAGAAGGAGCCGAAGCCTGTTACCATGCGGGTCTTTATCCCGGTGATCGCCGGCGTGGCGGTCCTTGCTTTGGTGCTGGGCGTAATCGGCGGATTTCTCGGTGCTCGGTTCCTGGGTGGCAGTACCGTGATGCCTGCCGGGACGGCGGTGATCTATAAGACGACGAAGCTGAAAGATGCGGATGGCGATAATGCCAAGAACGCCTTGACAGTGCCGGAAGTGGCAGCGTTGGTGGAGGATAGCGTGGTGGAGATCACCACCGAGCAGATCGTCACCGGTTCCTTTATGCAGCAGTATATCAGTGAGGGCGCCGGAAGCGGTGTTATCATCACGGCGGACGGCTATATCGTTACCAATCATCACGTAATTGATGGCGCCACCAATATCAACGTTCGTCTGGCGAACGGTACCGAGTATGCGGCGAAGCTGATCGGCAGTGATGCCAAGAGCGATCTGGCGGTCATTAAGGTGGAGGCGACGGAACTGAAACCGGCGGCCTACGGAAAGTCTTCTGAATTGAACGTGGGCGAGACGGTGGTGGCCGTGGGTAATCCCTTGGGTAAGCTGGGCGGAACCGTGACCAGCGGTATCATCAGCGCTTTGGACCGGGAGATCACCATTGATAATACCACCATGCGTCTTTTGCAGACCGACACCGCCATCAATCCCGGTAACTCCGGCGGCGGGATGTTCAATACCAGCGGTCAGCTGGTGGGCATCGTCAACGCCAAGTCTGCCGGTGAGGAGATCGAGGGATTGGGCTTTGCCATTCCCATGGATACTGCCGCAAAGGTGATCGAGGATCTTCTGAAGGTGGGCTACGTGACCGGCCGTGTGGATCCCGGATTTACCTTTGTGGAAGTCAATGATGCGATGACGGCGATGATGTATCGGGTCAGCGAAATGGGTCTTTATATCTCGGCAGTCGGCACCGATAGCGATGCGGCGAAGGCCAGCTTTCAGTCCGGAGACTACGTGGTTTCTGTGGAGGGAACCAAGGTTTCCACCGAGGCGGAGGCCAATGCGGTGATCGACCAAAAGAAGGTGGGCGAGACCCTGACGATGGTGATCAAGCGTAATGGAAAAGAGCAGACCATGACTTTGACGCTGAGCGAATATACTCCCTCAGCAGACAAAAATAAACCGACGCAACAACCCCAACAGCAACAACCGACGATTCCGAACTTTGGAAGCTTTTTCGGATTTTAATTGATCAAAAGAAGATATCTGTCATTGGCAGATATCTTCTTTTTTATGATTATGCACAAATGAATTGGGCGCCTGAGTACAATTCATTTGTACTGAAGGGTGGTGCGAATGGTGGAGTGCCCAAATGAATTAGGCGGGAAAATGCAGAATGCTGAATGTAGAATAATAGAGAGATCCGTCCGGTGGGGCGGGCTTTTTTCTTTTTGTTTTGATCCCGACCCAAATGAATTGGGTTGTAGAGTGAATTTAATTATATAACGATAGAGCGCCTGAGTACAATTCATTTGTACTGAAGGGTGATGGGAAAGGTGAAGTGCACAAATGAATTGGGCAGGAAAATGCAAAATGCTGAATGTAGAATGTAGAAGAATGGAAAGAAATCCGTTCCACGGGACGGATTTCTCAGCGTGTCAAAGAACTGTTTTTCATCTTTGACACGCTGGGAGACTCTCAAAAATGTTCCCGGATTTGTCAAAATGATCCCGACGGCGTATGTGATACGCCGAGAGGTCATTTTGGCGAATAGCAGAAAAGTTTAATTAAAATCCGCATTGCTATGCGGATTTTTTCCTTATAAAGGGACAACGAGGAAAAGTAGTAACTTCTTCTCGTCATCCCATTACAAAAAACGTAATATCCTTTTGTTTCTTTTTATTTTCTGCGGTCGGGGACTTTTTTGACAGTCTGAAAAAGAGATCCGTCCCGGGTGAGCTGCCCCAATTTGTGCGGACAGTACAAAAAAGACTCCTGCGGTAGCAAATATTAAAATTCAAGCAACGAACTGACTTCTCATTTCAAGGGGAGTCAGTTTTGTTTTTAGTTGGATGCGTTGATGATTGTAGAAATGG
>JAZQAE010000098.1:0-6148 GCA_045544995.1 Eubacteriales bacterium | reverse complement strand
TAGTATAACACTTTTTAAAGGGAAAGTAAACCAAAAATAAAAAATCCTTTGCAAATTTGTAATTTTCGTGTATAATAAGAGCAGAAACCAAAGGAGGTACTTAAATATGGTTACGAAAGATATGATCATTGCGGAAGTTTTGGATAACTATCCCGAGACCGCTCCTCTGTTCCTGCAGATCGGTATGCATTGCCTGGGCTGCCCCTCTGCCAGAGGCGAAAGCGTAGGGCAGGCCTGCATGGTGCACGGCGCCGACGTGGCTGCCCTGATCGAAAAGATCAACGCCCTGATCGCAAAATAAAAGAAAAAAATGACCCTTCAGGGTCATTTTTTACAGCGTGTCAAAGAAACCTGTTTTTTCATTTTTGACACGCTGGGGAGACTCTCAAAAATGTTCCCGAATTCGTCAAAACGGTCTCGTCGGCGTACGTGGGTACGGTAGAGAGCGTTTTGACGGATAGCAGAAAATTTCAATTAAAATCCGCATTGTTATGCGGATTTTTCCTTATAAAGAAACAACGAAAAAGAGTAGGTTCTCTTTCTTGCTATTATATTGCAAAACCAGTATAAACTTATTGGCTCTTTTCATTTTCTGCGGTCGGGGACTTTTTTGACAGTCTGAAAAAATGACCCTTCGGGGTCATTTTTTATAGTAGTTCTTCGCCGTGCTCATACAGCAGATTATTGATCTGCATCACGCTGTTTCCCTTCAAGATTCCGGAAAGGATCATGCTATCACGCTTAGACCGTGCGTAAAGCGGTGCTTCTCCTGCGAATTTCAGCGTTGCGCCCAGTTCCTCCTCGCTCATTCCCATGCTGATGCATAATGCGATCAGTTTGTTTCGGGAAGGCTTTCGGGTTCCGGCAAAGATCTGATAGCCGTAGATCTCATTGATCTCCGCATCCTTGAATATCTGCGTCTTTTTTAGTCCCTTGGCGGCAACGAACGCATCAAGATAGTCCCCAATCTTTTGATCCACAAAATGGGGTTCATTTTCTTTTAAATAGCGGGCAATATTCTGCTCCGTCTTTAATTCTGTCAATAGATCATCTGTCGTCTTTTTCAGCATGATACTCATCCCCTTTTGGGGTATTATAACCGAAGGATTTTTATTTTGCAAGAGGTGAAAAAAATGAACTGGCTGGAGCAAGCCTTACAAACAGAATACGACGTTGTCGGCCCCGTCGGCCAAAAAGCCGTTCGGCTTCGCCATAAGGAACTGCAGCAAGATCTGCTGGAGTTCCAAGGCCAAGGAGACGCCGCCGTCTATCGGCGGCTGATGCGCCTTTCCCACCCCAATATCGCCGGAATTCTGGACGTATATGAAGAGCAAGACCAAATCACCGTATTAGAAGAATTCATCGACGGTACCACGGTATCAGATCTGCTCACGGCCGGACTTTATACCGAAGAGGGGGTGCGCAGTGTTTGCTCTGCGCTCTGCGACGCTCTTTACGCACTCCATAGCATTGGTATTATCCATCGGGACATTAAGCCGGAAAACGTCATGATCGAAACCGGAGGACGGGTAGTATTGATCGACTTTGATGCCGCACGGATCTTCAAAAACGGCCAGTCCCGGGACACCCAAGTTTTAGGTACCGCCGGCTATGCAGCACCGGAGCAGTTCGGCATTGCGCAGACGGATGAACGTGCCGACCTCTATTCTGTGGGCATCCTCATGAACGTGATGCTCACCGGATGCCATCCCTCCGTCCGATTATACGACGGAAAACTCCGACGGATCATCGAGCGATGTACCCATATCGACCCAAACCGTCGCTATAAAGACGCCGCCCAATTAAAAAAATCGCTATACTAAGCAGCCTGCTTAGTACAAGACCGCCCCCGCACTGTTATAATGCAGTACGGGGGCGGTAATTTTTATCGAATTTTGAGAAAAGCACGCCCTTGCTCCAGATAAAGCTTCTGTTGCTCCGGGGTGAGCGCACGAAAGATCCGCCGAAGCTCCGCTTCCTCGGCAGAACGAACCTGATCGGTATAATGATCCAAAAGGTAATCGGTCGTCACCTTAAACCGACCGGCAATCAACTTCAAAGTATCAAAATCCGGCTCGCTGGTGCCCTGTACGTAACCGCCCAGCGTAGAAGCAGGGATTCCTAACTCCTCCGCCAGTTGCTTCTGCGTCAGGTTTTGCTCCTCCAGTAACCCACGTAACCGTTCAGAAAAATGCATCATCATCACTCCTTATCTTATTATTTTAAATGAGAAAGAGACATATTCGTACAATATACGAGTTAATCGTTGACAAAACGACTTTCTAATAGTAAAATGTAGAAAAAAGGAGAAATTATTATGTGCAAATGTATTCAATGCGGTGTGGAAACGGATGGCCCCATTTTGTGTCCCGGCTGTTTAGAACGATTTGACGAGCCCATCACAAAAACCCAGTCCAGCCGCCTTCTGTCCCCCGGCACTTTATATATGTATTGTGACCGTCTGGAGTTTCAAGCAAAAAATCCAAAAAAATCATTAACCATTTATTATAAAGAGATTGAAAACCACGGAACCTCCATGAAAACCTGGATCGATATTGATCATAGCTGCGGAAAAAGCGACTCCTTTGACTTCAATAATCAGTCGCTTGCCGAAAAGTGGGACCACGCTTTAAGCGGACTGATTGAGATCAGCGACCGCCCTGTTTTTGATCAAATAGAGGAGGTACCGACTTACACCTCGGAAGAAGAGCCTCCTGTTACGCACGTAACCGAAGAGCAGAGTACCGCCTCAAATCAAGAAAACGAAGAAGAGACGAGCACAGCAGAACCTACGGGGACAGCTCCCCGGCCAAACGAACAAAATAGAAGTTCCTTGTTAGGTGGCTTATCTTTGAGAACGCTCCTTGGCGTAGCAGCGGTTTTGATTGCAGTCGTCGTACTCTTTACCGGTATTTTTAATGGCAGCCACGGCGGGAACGCTTATTACGCCGAATTGGCAGCTCAAGAAAAAATGGGAACCGGATTTACGGTGGACGAGATTGATTTCAAGGTCGTCTCCGGTAAAAAAGACACCAAATACATCGTAAAATGCACCGCTAAATCTAAGGAAGCAAAAGATATGTATGAAATGGTATATGGCGATACCACTGTTTATTTTGCCTATGCGGAAGGATACGGCAGTCAATATCAATATGCCATTGCCGCCTCCAAGCGAGAAGCAAAAAATAAAATTGATTGGTGAGGTAAAACAAAATGAGTGAATTTGATCGAGAATTAGAGCAAGAAATCAGCTATCCCGAAATGCGAAAAGGCTTCAAAGGCTTTTGGTGGAATTTTTTTAACTGCGGAAAATTGAGTAAAGAAGATCAGAAAAAGGTAATAAAAAAGACCTTGATTGGTGGAATGATTGCTGCGATAGTATTGACCGCATTAATCACCGCCGGCATTTTTGCAGCAGAGGGAATCGCACAAGCCATCGAAAATTCCAAGCCTTACTCACAAGTAAAAATCGAAGACTTCAGAAAAAATTGGAACAAATCTGTTGCCGCTGATCCCGATGGTATTACGGAAGGCGTGAATTTAACAAAAGGCGATGTCAGCGACGGCTATAATATTCTTTCAACAGAGAACAGTTGGATTGCCGTAAGTCGTTGTGGCAGAGATTTCGAAACAATAAGTTATACCTCGGAACAGTATAGAGATCCCAAAAACCGAGCGGCTATTTTAACAGAAATTTTAAATCTTTGTATGCCGAGTATCGACCATACTCAAGCAGTGCAGAAGTATCTGGAATACGAGAAAAAGTTTGTTCAAGATTCCATCCGTGGCTTTGAGATCCATTTCAGCGAAGCACCAAACGAGTCCGAAATAAAGTACAACATCACGATGGAGTATGATCTCTCCTATAAAGTCATTGAAGCCAATCTGATTCCCGGTTGCGTATACGATATCACTTTAAACGAATTCATAGAATCATTTAATCAAATGGCAACAGATTATTGGGGCGAAGGTGCATTAAAAGATGGTTACTGGAATATTGAGAATATGCGCATTAATTCCAAAGGAACATATGAACTATCTGGCACAACCATATACAAAAAGTCTTGGACACTTATGGGAAAGGAATATGCAACCCTTTTAGTTGCTGTTGATAACACAAGCAGAAAAATATCCACCGTCGAGTATCACGCTTTGCCGATGTATAATAGTGAGACCGCCACGGACAATTATATCAACAAACTGCCAAGCTTTATTTTTTCAGCATTAGGGGTTTGTAATAGCGATTATGTTTTTTCCGATTATTTTGATAATGTTGATTCAGAAAAACGCTTTTATTATTATCGCAACGGCAGTTTGGCTCGAGCACTAAGTCAAAACAATCTCAATATTCTATCTATGACAGCCGGCACAAAGCTTTACGCTGGTAAGATGATGGGCGACGGATACACCGAAGAGGAAATCAATGCCTTCATCGCTAATAATCTCAATAAAGAGACGGTCACTCCAAACGACGAAAACACAGAAGATGACACGTCGAATGCCGTTCCGGAAAAAGACAGCAACGATACAGACACAACTTCCCCGAACGACGTTGAAACCGAACAAGAAGGATCGACCGACGAAAACGAGTTTACAGACTCCGACACCGAGCCTACCGATCCTTCCGATTCTAACGATTCCGAAGAAGAACAATCGACGAACGATGAGAGCACTCCGGCTCCCGCCATTACCTACGAGCAATACGTCGGCACTTGGAGCGGAAGCGAAGACGGCATTTCCTATACGTTAACAGTGAACTCTGCCAATGCCACGTCCGTCTCCGGTGTTTTATCAGTAACCAACGGAGAGCAAACTGCCTCCGTCTCCTTTCAAGGAACGATCAAAGAGGATCAGCTGATCCATCAATATAGCGATGACGGTCTTGGAAATGAAGGTACGCTCTACCTGAATTTCGGCAATAATATTTCCATCGCCAATACCGAAAACAGCTATAACTACGACGCCGTCTTTCATTGGACAACATATTCCAACGTCGAATTGATCAAAAGTTAAAAATAGGTGATAGAAACATAAAAGACATAACTATGGAGGATAAAAAAATGAATGATACCCCTGATTTTTACAAAGTAACCAATTTCAAAGCCGTCTTAGGAATGGTCGCGGCCATCTTTTGGTTTTTCATGCTCAAAGATCTCCACATTTCGTTAATCATCGACATTATCATGATAGGGCTCGTTTTAATACTTTTTTTGCTATCCCTGATTTCACTAAGAGATGAAGTCTATGACGCAGAGTGTCCTTATTGCAAAAAAATGATCCGGATCGATAAAAACGCATCGGCGATAGATTGCCCGATCTGCAACGAACGAATCATCATCGAAGACTATACACTTCAAATGAAATAATTCTAAAAAGGCGCTTTTCAAGCGCCTTTTTTTATGTTAAAATAACAGAAAAGGGGGCGAAAGAATGAAAAACTGTAAGCATTGCGGCAAGCCGTTGGATGAAGAGGCAAATTTTTGCCCCTATTGTATGAATCGGCAGAACGATCCTGTCACCGCTCCCGAAATCAAAGTACAAAGACGGCTGCCAAAGCTGCTCCTTCTCTTGCCGGTACTTCTGGTCGCTGTCCTCCTTACCGTCTGGCTCTTCCCCAAAGGAAAGCCTGACGTTTCCGTCCGTCAGACCCAGGCCAGTGCCTATGATATTCACGCCCAATTCGGTGATCTTTTAGGAATGACCTTATCGGAAGTACAGGACTTTTTCGGTTCCGAGCTGGCGCCTACGACCTTAGATCCTTTTACCGAAACGGAAACGCATTATTTTGACGGCATCGAGCTGGACGTCCTGCCTCGAAATGAAAAGATCTACGGTTACACCATCGACTATGGTCTCTCCGACCCTCCGCACCGTTATAGCTATCGAGGGATCGACAGCTCTGCCTCCTATCAGGACGTGGTGGCGCTTTTGGGTTTGCCCGACGGTGATTCCGGCTATCCCTATGAGATCGTTTACGAAACCCCCAAGGGCTATTTAAAGATCTTTTTTGATGAGCATTTAAAAGTAACAAAACTTTACGCTTTATTTCCTTTGGAATAACGAGGTATTTTATGCTTGGACTTGTTTTAGAGGGCGGCGCCATGCGCGCCATATATACCGCCGGTGTGCTGGACGTTTTCATGGAGGA
>JAZQAE010000097.1:0-4084 GCA_045544995.1 Eubacteriales bacterium | reverse complement strand
GGCGGAGGAAAAGGGATTCGAACCCTTGTGCCTTTTGGGCAAACGGTTTTCAAGACCGCCTCGTTATGACCACTTCGATATTCCTCCAAGGCTCTTATAGTATAACTTCATTCCAAAAAGAAGTCAAGAAAAATGTTTTTTTGAAAAGCATGATTGTGTTTATTTTATGCAACATTCGGTGCTTGACCTTATATTAATTAATTTTTATAATGTAAGAGTAAATATTTATTTTTGCTAAGGAGGCTTTTTCATGAAAAGAATACTCAGCATACTCTCCGTCGCTGTTATGCTCGTAACGATGTGTGCAGCGATCACTCTCCCTGCAGTTGCAGAAACTGCTCCTTTTACCAGCATCTATACCATTTATGATGCCGGTCTCTGGAAAGCCGATGGATCCGATGTTGGCACTGCCAGCAAAACCACTTATAAATCGGCCAATAAGATCACCGTTGCCGAAGGCGACAAGATCTACTTCGGTCCCTGCCGTACCAACCAGGGCTATCAGCTCTATCATTGGGATGCGGAAGGCACTACGACCACGGTAAAGAATTCTTCGGCAGAGCTTGCCATTGCCGGAATCTTTGACAGCGGGGACGTGTTATATTGCTACACTGCACCCAAAGCCGGCGAAATTGGACTGGTCTGTTACCATCCCTATTTTAATACTTTTGTCATTACTAAGAATGAAGAAGTCACCGTCGATAACTTCTTTGAATACTGGGCAAAGCAAAATCCCCTTGTGGATCTTTCTCAAGTCACCACTGCCCCCGCCCTTTCCACCAACGCTTTTAAGGCAGTAGAACCCCAGGGCTATTACACAAGTACGGGAACCATTAACACGTCTTCCGCCCACTATTCCGGTGAGCTCATCGAAGTGAAAGCCGGCGATATCGTCTACTTTGGTCCGGTTAATCTGGACCAAAACTTCCAGCTCTTCGACTGGCACGGCTCAGATGCCACCGACTTTTCCAATTCTACCAAAATCACCGAGTCCATCGTGCAGGCCGGCACCCGAGTTCACACCGTCGGCAGATTCCCGGGCGGCCAAGGCATTCTGGCTTACGAAGTGACCACGACCGGACGGGTTGGCCTCGTCAACGCCACGGCATACAACAAAATATTCTTTGCCACCAAGAATGTTCGGATGACCACCGATAATCTCTATGAATACTGGGATCTTCATTCCAATACTATCACCGATTATTCCTCCATCGTGGGCCGTTACGATAACGTCACCCCCAAGGAAAGCGTTCTGAACGGCAAAACCGCCCTTTTCACCGGCGACTCCATCTGTGCCGCCGCAGCAGACGACGATTACTTCAATGATCTGGGTCTGGGCGGCTGGTCCGGTCGTATCGCCATGAACTACGGCCTTGAAAAGGCTGTCAACAACGGTGTCAGCGGTGCCGCTCTTTCCAACACCCGTGACCGCTGGTACAACGCCGCCTCCGGCTCCACCAGCAAACAGCAGGGTCGTATCTACTGGCAGGTTGCCAGCGAAAGCGCCCATCTCTACGACTACGTCATCCTCCACGGCGGTACCAACGACGCATGGGACGATGCTCCCATCGGCACCATCAGCGATAGCTTTGAGTTCGAGGATTTCGACCTCACCACCTATGCAGGCGGTTTAGAAGCTACCATTTATCAGGCAGTCAAATACCATCCTGAAGCCGCCATCGGCTACGTAATGAACTTCGCAATGCCCCTTAAGAATTCCGGCAGCATCCCCTCTCTGGACAAATATTTTGCCGTCGGCAAGCAGATCTGTGAAAAGTGGAATATCCCCTATCTGGATCTCCATACCACTCTGAATGCAGAAACCTTTGATACCAATATCTATACCAGAGACTTCGTCCATCCCAATGCCGCAGGCTACAACATCATCGCTCCCTTGATCGGCGACTGGATGGAGACCTTGGAGCCCTACTCTGAGGTGACCAAGAACACCGACAAAACCGTCATCGCCTGCGTGGGCGACTCTCTCACCAAGGGCGAAGAAAGCGGCGACATCATCCGCAACAGCTATCCTGCTTATCTCCAGGCGATGCTGGGCGAGGAAAACTACGAGGTTTATAACTTCGGTTGGGGCGGTGCCGCTGCCCAGACCACCGCAAGCACCGTTTATAAAAATACCCGTCCGTATAAAAAAAGCATGATGGGGACTCCCGACCAGGTAATCATTATGCTGGGAACCAACGACGCCAGATCCAACAACGGCAACTGGAACACCGCAGATCCCGCAGCCTCTCTCGCCAAATATAAAGCGGATCTCAAGGCGTTGGTAGAAGGATACATGAATCTTCCCTCCAACCCCACCGTTTATCTGGCGACTCCCCCCTATATCAACCGCTCCGCTTATCTCACCATTTATAATGACGGCGGTCTGCTGGCGGCTGTACGGGAAATTGCCGATGAGCTGGAAATCAAATTTATCGATACCTTTAATCCCACTTCCGAACACCCCGAGTTGATCTGCGATGATAATGCACATTATACTGCTGAAGGCTATAAGCTGATCGCCTCCATTATGTATGAAGGCATTACCGGAGAGACCGCTCCCACCCTCACTCCCGTTACCGAAAAGGACACGGCTGTGGAAGAAACCAATCCTGCAAAGCCCTTGATCCGCAACTGGAAGGCTTATTACGAGACGGTTGATGCATTCCGCATCGAGACCGTCGAGGATGTGGAGCTCTTTGGCGACCTGATCTCTGCCGGTATCACCTTTGAGGGCAAGACCGTCTATCTGGAAAACGACCTGGACTTCACCGGAATCCGCTTTAAGCCCTTAGGTGCTTCTTCCGGTTCGGCTGAAAACCAGAACTACGACTACTGCTTCAAGGGTACCTTTGACGGACAGAAGCACGTCTTCTCCAACGTATATATTACCGATTATATGTATTCCGCTATAGGTCTTTTCCCCGCGCTCTACGGCGCAACCATCAAGGACTTCGGTCTGGATGGCGGTTTGATTGAAGGTTACTCCGTCGTGGGCGGTATCACCGCTTACGGTGACTACGGCACCGTCATCGAGAACGTCTGGTCCTCTGCTGACGTCTTTGCCGTCTCCTCCCCGGCAGGTATCGCCGGCAATATGCGTCAGAACGGCGCACCCGAACCCCCCAAGATGGTCAACGTAGCTTGCTACGGTATGATCAGCGGTAAGGATGTTGTTTCCGGCATCAGTGCTTGGGGTCAGACCAGCTCTCTGCGCACCGAAAACATCGTTTTCGGCGGTACGCTGGATCTCCACGCCAAGACGAATAACTGCACTCCCTTCGTCCGCTACGGCAGCACCGGTCTGACCGGTCTTGCCACCGGCTACTTCACCACCCAAGAGGCTGAGATGAAGACCGTCTACGTCAGCGACGTTGAGGCCGTCCGTTTCTCCAGAAAGGACTTCACTGATAGCACTTTTGCCTACTACATGAACAACCTGGAAGGCAACGATACCAAGTGGATCATGAAGCATGGCTATGCCGTGCCTTGGGGCGACGAGGATACTGCCATCGTCAAGATCAAGGTCGACGGTAAGGATGCTTACAGTAACGAAAACAGCGGGCTTCCTGCTGACCTCCTGGCCAAGGGCAGTTACTGGTACGGCACCGACGGAAGAGTTTATTCCTCCGAGATCGCCAAAGATTGGATCCTCAATGAAGGCGATGCCATTCGGTTTGGTGTTTCTGCAGCCAGTGCAGACATCGCCGGCAACGGCAGTCTGGACACCGCAGACGTCGTCCTTCTCCTGAAGTACGTGGATCGGATCTCCGTTGAAGGAATGACCGATACCATCGCCGACGTCAATGCGGACGGAAAAGTTACGCTCTTTGATGCCATTAAACTTATGCAGGTACTCAACGACATGCATGGATAAAAAAGAATAACGAATAGAGAATAAAAAAGGAAGAAATCCGTCCCATACGGGACTTATTTCTTCCTTTTTATTTATTCTCTTCTCTGCAGTCTGTGCCTATTTTGAAAGTCTTCCTACTCAACAGAAAAAATATAGTGATATACCGGTTGCCCGCCGGGCAGACAAAGCACCTCCGCATCCGGCATGATCCCCTGCACCTGCTCCTGC
>JAZQAE010000096.1:0-3724 GCA_045544995.1 Eubacteriales bacterium | reverse complement strand
TCGGAGGTATAGCACAGCTGGTTAGAGCACTTCGTTCACATCGAAGGGGTCGTAGGTTCGAATCCTACTATCTCCACCAAAAACAAAAAACGGCTTGATTTCAAGCCGTTTTTTGTTTTTCATCCACGAATTATCCACGATTTTTCATTAAATCGTGGATGTTTTATTTTTCTGCCTCTTTCAAAGCCTTGTTTTTTGCCGCGACCTTGTCACCGACGGATGAAGAATACGGATTATTCTTCGCAGACGATGATTCGGTAAAGAGTTGCCAGAGCACCGCTCTTTGGGTATCGCTCAGATCGTCCACGTTGTCGATGGCCGACTTAACCAGGGCATTGGTGACGCCGCCCTCGGTATTATCATTCAGATAGGTCACGTTATCCTTCACGGAAATAAACTGCTCCAGAGTAACGTTATAGTCTGCGACGACCGTCAACCGGCGACGGTCGGTGTCCGTCGCCAATACCGCCATTGCCTGCATCTTTTCACCATCTGTGACGTTCGCCTCTTCGATAGCCCTATACTTTTGAGAATCTGAAATGTTCTTCTTTCCGCCCTCCGGCTCCAAGGCGTCGATTTTTCTGGAGATCTCAAGCGCACTATCCGCATCGAGCCCTTCCACAACCAATTTAAAGCACTTTTCCTTATCCGGATCGCCCTCTGCGAAATAGATCTCATAAAATGTATCAAAATCAATTCCCTCTTTCTGGCGTTCTTTCGCTTGTTTGTAAGTCTGCTTACTATAAGACTTAAGCGCTTCTTCGGTTCCAAGTACTGCTCGGTTCGCTTCTCGGTAGATATATTCTGCTGCATCATCTTCACTCATGCCAATGCTTTTCTCCGATGCTATCTCCGCAGCTTTTACATACTCTTCATAATACTGTTCAAAACTGAGCATCAGAGCGTTTCTTGCCCCGTATTGAATTCTCAACGCTTCTTTCTTTTCTGTACCATTCAAAGACGTATCATTCTCAATATCCCGAATCTTCTCGTTGATCTCAGAAATTGCCTGGGAATTGCGGTTCCATCTTCGATAGATCGCATCATCCAACGGCATTCCGTTTTTAGAGTTTTTGGCTTCCGTGAGTTCTCTCTTCTTGGTATAAAACTCTTCGCTCAGCCGATTGGAATAATTACTATCCAGCGTAAAGCTCTGTTCAATGAAGGTTCTCTCCGCCGCCGGGGTTAATGCCGGCAACAGAAGATCGCCCACAACACCGCTGTAGGCATCCAGAACGTAGTTCACCTTCTTCGGCGAAAGCCCAGTGACAGATCCCACCCACTTGGAGATCTCGTCTGTTTTGGCATCGTACTGCTCTGCGCTCGGCAACTGAGACAATCGCTCATTGACAATATCAGTTCCGTACCAAGTACGGTTGATACTCGCCAGAATAACAGGCCCCAAGATGTTACTGGTCAACGGATTAGAGGGTGCCACCTGATCGGCAGCATGACCGATAAAACTGGCCCACTCTACCTCTTCTCCCTCGACGGCACCCCGGATCCGATCTCCGGCAGCGCCCAAGACGGATACCATTCTTCCCTTGGGAATCCGAAGCCACAAGCCTTTCTTCAACCGAAAGAGAAAATACCGATCCTTATCAGACTGCCGGATCTGCTCCCATTCCTCGTCGTCGTGATAGAGCAACGAGTTCAGAACAGCCGGCGCAATCCCAAAGAACACCGCCTTCAATCCAAGTTTAAGGAATCCTTTGAAGCTTCCCTGCTCCGTCAGCATCCGCACCGCTTTAGAGGTACCCTGCACCGCAGGATTAAAAAACGGGATGACGTACCGGTTCAAAAACTTTCCCGTCGTTCCGGCACGGCCGAAGTTGGTGGTGATGTCCGCAGCGTTATACATTGCCTCCATCATACATTCCATACTTCCGTCCCCTTTTTTGACTGTAGCCATGAACTCTGCAAATCGGGGAAGTTGCTCAATCGCTTGATTCAATACCTCAATCCTTCCGGAGATTTTTTTCTTGAACCATCCGCCCTTCTTGGATCTCATCGTCTCAAAATCAAATATGGTAGAATAACCACCGCCCAGGGCACAGTACTGACGCCACAATTCTCCGTTAGTTTTGATCTCTTTGATCGCTTTAAGAAGGGACGACATCCACGCCCTGGTGTTTTTAGAAGTGAAGATCGCATCTGCAAAGTCCCTGATTGGGTTGGTAATCATAAACTTCGGGTTTAACGAAGTGCAAAGGCGCTTAAACAACGTCACGTGCCCCTTGCCGATCTTATGAATCAACTGCTCCTCTGTCTCTCTATTCTCCAACGCCTGTACCGCCTCAAAGAGATCGTTGGTCACGTCCATCTCCCAAAACTCGCCGTCTTTAAAGACGCCAAAGACATTCTTGTTTTCCAGTTTTGCAAAAGGATCTACGTCTTCGATCCGGGTCTCAAAGGTCTCCATATCGAGGCCAAGATCCTGCCATTTCCGAAACTCGGTGACGCCCTTAACCTTTTCTCTCTGTGCCAGATCCAAAAGCCGGGTGCCGAAAAGATTTTTCCTGCTCTCTCGCACTACCGACATGGTCTGATCCGCAAACTGCTGATACAGATCAATAATATCACTCGTTCCGCCTACGGCCCGGCCCACCGTCTTACGAACCTGCTCCCGTTCCTTTTCCCTGGATCGTTTTTTATGGTCCGGCTCCGCCTTGCTCTCCACACGGGCGGTGGGTACGTAATGCGGATAGATCTCACGAAGTTTCTGCGCCGTTTCTTTAGAAACCAGTCCAGCTTCCACCCGTCGTTGCATCAGGTTATCCCGATAGCGGTACACCGCCTCCCGATACTCCTTAAACTCCGGATATTTCCGTTCCAGATCCTCCGTTCGAGCACGGCTCACCTCCGCCGTCACGTTCGGCCCAAAAATGGTTTTATTCCGGATCCCATTGATCCGCTCATAACGATCCAATGCCTGAACGTAATCCTGTGCCGCATCAGCAAGAGGATGGTCCATAGCCTTGGCGATCTCCCGAAGATCCTTATCGCTGTACCGAGCCAGTTCCTCCGGCAGATACTGCTTGGCTACCTGGTATTCATTCCAGGCTTCTTCTACCGCATCACGGTCTCGCCGGCTCATACGGTCGATATTATGAAGGTGCAGAAGATAATCGTCAAACTCTTTGGCATACGCTTCCCCTTGCTGCAGGATCGGCTCCCAGATCTTCTGCAAACCATCCCCCACCAGTTTTCCCATCAGATCCCGTTGCTCATGCTCGATCATATAAGTGGCTTCCTGAATGCTGGACCTGGCAGAGTCATAATAATGATAGAGGCTCCAGTCTTTGACCTTTTTAGCAATGTCGTAAATAGTAGCACCGGCATCGGTAATTTTCCGGCGGAAAAAGTTCCAGTTGTCGCTGAGCTTCTCTTTTGCCGTCCGATCCTCTTTTTTCTTCTTTGCGCCGATCATCGTCCGGGTGTCAAAGGGATCCCCCTGCTCCGTCTCGTCAAAAATTTGATTTTGCGTCAGCCATTGCTCCACCTCTGCCATCATCTTCTGACCCTCGGCATCCCGTTCCTCCGGGCTCATTTCTTCAAAGTTCATGGCAAAATCCGCACCGTCATTCTCTGCCCGAACCTGCTCCGTATCGGTGTAGGTGGGATCACGATCAGGCTCCACAGCATCTGCGACGCTTACCTCCTCACCCCGAACCAAGGCGGTCAGCCGTTGGTAGAGGTCGTTAAAAAAATTATTTTCTGAAAA
>JAZQAE010000095.1:0-3428 GCA_045544995.1 Eubacteriales bacterium | reverse complement strand
GAGGGGGTCTCTGCCCTGCAGACGGTGTTGGATGTATGGGGGATATTTTCCCCCGTAAAGGAAAGGATCACTACCGTTGGCTCGGTGAGACCTGCGCTTTGGATGCTGTGAAACTGCATCGGCGGATGCAGAAAGCATTGTCCCTGCTCCATTTCAAAGACCAGGTCGTCGGCGGTGATCTCCACCCGACCCTCTACAACGCAGACCAGTTCCCAAAAGTCATGGCTTTCGCCCCGAAAGCGGTAGTCCTTGGCGAAGGTTTTTTGAAAAAGGGTACAGAGGGTGTCGATATGGGGGTTCTTTTGAACAATAAAATGATGTTGCATGGAGATCTCCTTGTATATGAAATCAAAGATAATATATAGAAAAACAGATAGACATCATGCGAAAACTTTGAGAAAATAAGGGTGATAAACGGATTTTATCAAAAATAATACCGTTTGTCAAATCTTTGAAAAAGAGGAAACGATGATGAAGAAGCTGAAAGTCATTCTGATCGGTGCCGGCGGCCGCGGCAGACGGTATACCAACGAGATGAAGAAGCTGCCCGAGCAGTTTGAACTGGTGGGGATCGCCGAGCCGGTGGAAAATCTGCGGGAAGGGGTACGCCAGTTGCATGGGGTGGATCCCAAGAATTGTTACGAGAGCTGGGAGGAGATCCTGGACCGTCCGAAATTTGCGGACGTTGCGGTCATCGCCACCATGGATCAGATGCATTATGCTCCTGCTATGAAGGCAATCGAACTGGGCTATGATCTTCTTTTGGAAAAGCCTGTGGCACCTACGCCCGAAGAATGTACCGCCATCTGGCGTCATGCAGAAAAATACGGCACCAAGATCATGGTCTGCCACGTTTTGCGTTATACCCCGTTTTTCATGCGCTTGAAAGAGATCATCCAGGAGGGAACCTTGGGCGATATTATTACCATGGAGCATATCGAGGCGGTGGGCAACATTCATCAGACCACCAGCTTTGTTCGGGGCCGTTGGGGCAACGAGGGGCGCAGTACCCCTATGCTGTTGCAAAAATGCTGCCACGATTTGGATGTTTTGCAATGGCTGTTGGATAAGGAGTGCACCAAGATCCAATCCTTTGGCTCACTGATGCATTTCCGCGCCGAGAACGCCCCCGAGGGTGCTCCCGAGCGGTGTATGGACGGCTGTCCCCACGCCGACACCTGCTATTATCACGCCTACCCGATCTACGTTGAAAAGCGTTACAAAATCGGCAGTCCCCGTCAAGCAACCATGATGCTCAATCCCACCAAAGAGGATATTCTGCACACGATGGCGACTACTCAATTTGGTAAGTGCGTTTATAAATGCGATAACGACGTGGTGGATCATCAGATCGTCAATATGGAATTTGAGGGCGGTACTACCGTCAGCATGACCATGAGCGCCTTTACCGAGGGCGGTCGTAAAACCCATATCATGGGTACCAAGGGTGAGCTTTGGGCTGAGATGAGCAACAAAGAAGCACCGTTTATTTTCTATGATTTTGCCACCCGTGAGAAGCGGGCGTTGTCTGCGGATATTGCAATAGCAGGAGACAGCATCACCACCGGTCACGGTGGCGGAGACGCAGGGATCGTGGATGCCCTGTACCGTTACGTGACGGGAGAATTGACGGCAGAAGAGGTCAGCGAGATCGGTGTTTCTTGCAAGAACCATATGTTGGCTTTTGCGGCGGAGGAATCCCGGCATAACGATACGGTGGTCTCGGTGCCGAAATATTCTGCTAAATATATAAAGTAAAAAAATGAGGTTTGGCAAAGGAACAGGTTCCCTAAGGACAGTTACCTTTAATAAAAACGGAATTTGGCACACAAATTCCCTGCTTGTAACAGTATAAGACAAAAAACTACCCGAAGAAGAGAAAACAAAACTCTTTTTCGGGTAGTACTTTTTATATAGTGATATTCTGTGCTTTTCGCACAGAGTGATATTTCCCTTTGGGGAAGTGGTATTGAAATCTTACGATTTCAGTGATATTTTATTCGCCATAAACTGCCGAAGGCAATATCACTTGAACGAAGTTCAAATATCACTGCGTAGCAATAGCACTCGCCGTAAGGCGAATAAAACTGCCCAAGTGTCCTTAAGAACACTTGGGCAAAGCCAAACCTTATTTTTCTTCCGGCAGGGAGATTTCGGCGATGGCCATGGCGGCCTCAAATCCGGTGTCTGCCCGCCTGGCCAGGTCGCTGACGGATAGAACACCGATCACTTGCTCTTCACGACAGACCGGCAGGCGCCGTACCTGATGCCGTGCCATTGTCCGGGAGGCTTCCATGATGGTTTCTTCCGGGTGGGCGGCGTAGATCTTTTTGGTCATGATCTTTTTCAATGGGGTTTTGGCCGGATTCAGCCCGGCGCCAAGGCATCGGGTGGCCAGATCCCGATCGGTGACCACACCGGTGAGTCTTCCTTTTTGCAGAACCGGCAAAAGGCCGATGTTTTCCTTTGCCATCAGCCGGGCTGCGGCTTCTGCGGTGGCGGTTTCCGGCAGGGCGAACAGTCGTTTACTCATTAAATCTTGTACTTTCATCCAATCACCTCTTGATTATTATGGCAAAAAACGATAAAATAATAAAAAATAACGGAATGAGGAGTACATATGCGGTTAAGAAAAAAGAAAAACGCACCGGTACGGTTTGAGCGGTGCGCAGAATATACCATTGAAACAGAAGGACTCTTAGAGCAATTTTCCAAGCATTTCGATGCCGATAAGCCTTTGGAGATGGAGATCGGCTCCGGCAAGGGGCGGTTTATCGTCACCCTGGCGGAGCAGGCGCCGGAAAAGCAGTTTATCTCCATTGAACGGGTCATTGATTGCTTGGTGATGGCCATGGAAAAGGCCAAAGCTAAAGAGTTGAAGAATATCAAATTTTTCTGTTTGGATGCAGGAACGTTGACGGAGTATTTCCCTGAGGAATGTGTGGACGTGATCTATCTCAATTTCTCCGATCCCTGGCCGAAGGCACGGTATGCCAAACGACGCTTGACCCATCGGCGAATGGTGGCGGCTTATCTGCCTCTTTTGAAGAAAGAGGGTAAGATCTGCTTTAAGACCGATAACCGTCCCCTCTTTGATTTCTCGGTGGAAGAATTTCAGGAGTTGGGTTTCCGTCTTACGGAGTTGACCTATGATCTTCATAGTACCGATACCCCCAACGTCATGACGGAGTATGAGGAACGGTTTTCTTCTATGGGCACCCCCATCAATCGCTTTGTGGCATATCCCACGGAGAAAACCTACGAAATGTTGAAATAAAAAAGAGCCGTTGGGAGACTTCTCTAAGGGAAGTCTCCCAGTTTTATTCGCCAAAGGCGAGTTCTATTGCTTCGCAGTTATATTTGGCTTTCGCCAAGTGATATTGTCCTTCGGACAGTTTTTAGGGCGAATAAAATATCACTACGACCAA
>JAZQAE010000094.1:0-1812 GCA_045544995.1 Eubacteriales bacterium | reverse complement strand
TGAAAACATTCTTGAAACGGGTGGGAAAAACCCCGTCCGCCTATCTGAAGGAGGTACAAAACCATGAGTAAGAAAGTAAAGTTTGGTATGGTCGGTGCCAGCGGAATGGGTCTCAACCACATCCGTTCCATCGCCCATCATCCCAAGATGGAACTCATCGCCATCTGCGATAAAGACCCTGAGCGATTAGAGATCGCCAAGACGGAAGTGGATTGCCCTAATTATTATACCGATTGGCGGGAGCTGATCAAAAATCCCGAGATCGAGGCAGTCGTGCTTTGCGTCCCCGACCGGCTCCATGCCGAGATGACCCAAGAGGCCCTCAAGGCCGGCAAGCAGGTGCTCTGCGAAAAGCCCATGGCACTGACCATCGAGGAATGTGAGCAGATGCGAAAGGCCGAAAAGAAATACGGCCAGCGTCTGATGGTCGGTCAGATCTGCCGTTATGCACCCGGCTTCCAGCTGGCAAAGAAGCTGGTGGATCGGGGAGAGATCGGCGAACTCTTCTACGTAGAAAGTGAATATGCCCACGATTATTCCAAGTCCCGGGGTGCCGATGAGTGGCGTGTGGATCCGCTGAGAGAGCCTTTCCTGGGCGGTGGATGCCACGCTGTGGATCTCCTGCGCTGGATCGCCGGCGATCCCACTGAAGTAACGGCTTACTCCAACCACAAATGTCTGACCGATTGGCCCATCAACGACTGTACCGTCGCCATCATGCGGTTCCCCAACGAGGTGATCGGTAAAGTCTTTGTTTCCATCGGTTGCAAACGGGACTACACCATGCGCTCCTGCTTCTACGGCACCAAGGGAACCATCATCTGCGACAACAGAAGCAACCACATCACCATCTACAAGGCGGAAATGAAGGAAAAGGCCGACGTCTTTGGCGAAAACAAGCAGGATTTCGCCATTCCCATCCAACTGCCGGTTAAACTGGCCAGCCACAACACCTACGGGGAGTTGGGAGACTTTGCTGAGAGCATTCTGGAAGGCAGAGCCGTTCCCACCTCGGCTTACGATAGCGAACGTTCCGTCGTGGTCTGCTTGGCGGCAGCCCAATCTGCAAGAGAAAACCGTTCCATCCAAATCGAATATCCCGAAGAGTGATCATAAAAAAAGAAGCAGTCGGCGACTGCTTCTTTTTTATTGTGAATACAACAAGGTTCCGGGGTATCCGCTCACATTTTTAATTGCGTTAGCGGGTCGGTTTTTTATTATACATCCATGATGATGGGAATAATCATCGGGCTGCGTTTGGTTTTTGAGGAGATAAAGTGCGCCAAGGCATCCCGCATATCGGTCTTAAGTGCCGTCCATTCCAAGTTGCCCTTGGCAAGGGAACGGTTAAGGGCATTTTTGACCACGGCCTGCGCCTCGCCCATCAAGTCCTCGTTTTCCCGTACGTAAATAAATCCACGGGAAACGATGTCCGGACCGCTGACCAGCTGACCGGTCTTTTGATTGACGGCGGCCACCACCATGATAATTCCCTCCTGAGAGAGGATCCGGCGGTCACGCAGGACGATATTTCCCACGTCGCCCACGCCGCTGCCGTCCACCATAACGGCGCCGGCCTGAACGTTGCCAGTGATCTTGGCATGATCCTTCGTCAATTCTATCATACTGCCGTTTTCGCCTAAGAGAACGTTTTCCTCCGGCAGGCCGGTCTCCATTGCCAGTCGGCCGTGGGCGGCCAGGTGATGATATTCCCCGTGAACCGGCATAAAGAACTGCGGTTTCACTAGGCCGAGGATCAGTTTCAGCTCTTCCTCGCAGGCATGACCGGATACGTGGACACCGGCCATTTTG
>JAZQAE010000093.1:0-7506 GCA_045544995.1 Eubacteriales bacterium | reverse complement strand
TTTAATATTCCATCCCGGAGCCGATTGGCGGCTGTTTCATTAAAGCAATGGGCAATCCGAACCTTACCGGTTTTCAGTCCCATCTCTTTCAAATGCTGAAGAATGGTTTCCAAAGCTTTCTCGGTACCACGGCATTTATTTAACGGTTCCAGATCTCCTTGATCGCTGGCTTTTCCTACAACACGGATCCCCAGAAGTCCTGCCGCCTTTGCGACCAAAGGTTTCACCCGGCCGTTATTGGCCAAGTTTTTCATCGACTCCAGCATGAAAAGGAGTCCGGTTATTTTAATATACTCTTGAATCTCCTTGCAGATCTCATCAAACTTAACTCCATCTTTGATAAGCTCTCTGAGCTTTTGAATCATCAATGCAATTTCAGGGCCTGCGCTGAGGGAGTTCAAAACAAAGACCCGCCGTCCGGGATGCTCTTCCTCATAAGTCTCTTTAGCTAAAACTGCTGCATTATAACTTCCGGAAAGGGTACCGGTAATCGTAACACAAAACACTTCATCCGCATCTCCAAAGGCCTCTAACCATTCCCCAGCGTTGGGACAAGAGGTAGAGGATCTCCCTTTATAGACAGAGAGATCCTGAACCATGGCCTGAACGTCTAATGCCTCATTATCCACGTATTCTTTTTCATCCGTAATGATTTTTAACGGAGCAACGGCAAAATCCATATCATCTAAATACAGAAGATCTGCCGTTGAATCAGCTACAATTTTAATCTTTTTCATAATTGACCTTTCAAAATTTTTTATAGGAAAATTATACAAAAATAGTAAGGTCAAAGTCAATGAAATTAAATTATTTTAACCTATCCGTAAAACTGATTAAAAAATCAACGTCAAACTGCAGTTCATTGATGGTATATTTCGGCATCATCGCAGGACCGCAGGAAGCACTTCCGATTCCACCCATCCGTCCGTCCAGGCAAAGTACCACCATCTCCTCTTCCGGGACAAGTTCAAAATCATGGGGTGTTGAACCAAGATGCTCCTGAGTGAAGCAGGATAAATTAAAGGAGATCGGTTGCTTCTGGGCTAAAATACGGACTTCTCCAACTTCAAGCCACTCTGTCCCCCAATGGCTTCCGCTTTCTTGGGGCTTGATGAAATGCTCATATTCCGAAGCCTTTGCAAGATGGAGCCCGAATTGCTGACTATGATGGAAATCCACATAGCTTCCGCCGGGACCATACCCCAGATAGCGTGCCTGCTCATGGTTGTTTTTAGGTAGGAACAGGCGCAGACCAAACCGAGGCAGATGCGGCATAATGGGATCACGCTCCACCTGGATATGGATCCGAATGCTTCCCAAGGCATCCACTTGATAGAGGGCGATAAAGCGCAGGCTATTTTGGATCGCAACACTGCCGGCACTCATTTCCGCCTTGACGGAAACACCCTTTTCATCGGCAGTCACTACCGTCGCATAAGGACGGAAAACTGTGCGGTGATATCCCGCTTTTTCCCATTCAGAGCGCACTCTGCGGTCGTTATCAATGGGCGCTCGCCAGATATTATATTCCATGGGTCTATAAAGCATCGCTTCTCCCCCACGCTCCAAAGAAGTAAAGATTCCCTTACGCTTAGAAAAACGATAACGAAAGTCCTCGCCTGAAATTTCGACCTCTTCCTCATTTTCTGTAAATCGGACTCCTCCGACGGTGGGCTGATATTCTTGAGGCTGATAGGGTTGCAGTTCCACTTCATCAAAGCCCAAGAGATATCCCTTCTCAGCCCAGGGATAATAATTCTTTTGATACAAAGAAAAACGAATTATAGCATGTCCGGAAGGCAGATTTTCTGGGGGAATAAAAAATTCCGCCGTTTCATGGGGCATTACCAAGGGAAGATCCACCTTGCCGGATTTTAAAGAAATCCCATTGCAAAATACCTCATACGCAATGACGCAGAAAGAAGAAAGCTCGGTGAAATCCAGATAATTGGTAACTGTATATCGTCCATCTCCTAAATGATTAAAACGGGCAGGACGCATCACGTTTTTGAACTCTGCTGCGCCGGGGGAAGGACGGCGGTCCGGATAAACCAATCCATCTACGCAGAAATTTCCGTCATGAGGAAATTCACCGTGATCTCCGCCATATAAAAAGCCCTTATCGGTTTGAATAGCATGGTCGCACCATTCCCAGACAAAACCGCCGCAATACCCCGGATGGCGGTTCATACACTGCCAATATTCCTCCAGGTCTCCGGGGCCGTTGCCCATGGCATGGGCATACTCACATTGAATAAAAGGAAGGATCTCTCCCCTTTGCTCCTCAGCAGGCTCAAAAGTATACCCTGTCTTAGCAAAATTTTTCGCCAACCTATCGCAAAAATACAAATCATCAATTTTATTCACAGGAGCATACATTTTGGAAAAGAGCTGAAGCGTACTATAATCCGGCGTATGGCCGGGCATCACATTGGGGGTACGCTCATAATGGCGCAGTCTGGAAGGATCACGCTCCTTGAAATATTCCAGCTCCGCTTCCACGCAGGGTCCGAAGCCGGATTCATTTCCCGCGGACCAGATCACTACGCAGGGATGGTTTTTATCCCGCTCTACCATCATGCGGGCTCGGTCCAGAAAGCTTTCTCTGAAGGAAAGGTCACTTGCCAAATAACCGTAGGTATCTGCTTCCTTTTCATGCAGCATCCGGGTACATCCATGGGTTTCCACGTCAGCTTCGTCGATCAGATAAAAGCCCAGCTGATCGCAAAGTTCGTAAAAGACAGGGCTATTGGGATAATGACTGGTACGAATGGCATTTACATGATGCTGTTTCATTACGTAAAGATCACGAAGCATTTCGCTATAAGTAACGGTAGCACCGCCAAGAGGAGAACTATCGTGACGGTTCACACCACGGAATTTGATGGCAACCTCATTGAGATAAACAACCCCATGGCACACCTTGATCTTGCGAAGTCCAATCTTAACCGGAATGATCTCATCAGAAGTTTCAAGGTAGAGGGTATAGAGATAGGGCTGCTCCGCATTCCAGAAATGAGCATTCTCAAGTTTCAAAGAAGGGGCACCAGCGCCGGACGCCACTTCCCCTCCTTCTGCATCCTTTAATACGTAATGCACCTCCGGATCGCCTTCAAACTCTAATTCAGCCAAGATTTCAGCGGTATTCTCTTTAAAATCACAGTTCGTCTTGATAAAAACGTCACGAATATGCCCCTTTGACCTGTAAAGCAAATATACTTCACGGAATATTCCGCTAAACCGAAACTTATCCTGATCCTCCAGATAGGATCCGTCGCACCATTTAAGGACCAGCACCGTCATTTCATTGATACCATCGTGGACATAATCGGTCAATTCAAACTCATGGGTACAATGAGAGACCTGACTATAGCCCACAAATTCACCATTGACGTAAAGATAGAAGCAGCTGTCCACACCCTCAAAGCTTATGAAGGTGCGCATCTCCCCTGCTTTTACCTCAAAAGAGGTCTTATAAACGCCGCAGGGATTTTCAATGGGTACGTAAGGCGGATCAAAGGGAAAGGGATAACGGACGTTGGTATACTGAATCTGGTCGTAACCCTTCATCTGCCAGCAGGAAGGTACTTCTATTTTTTCATAGACAGCATCGTCACCGGGCAACCAGGGTTCTTTTTTTATATCCCGAACAGAAGGATAGTACTTAAAATCCCACGTTCCGTTCAAAAGCTGAATGCGAGAGGAGGCGCTGCGTGGGCAATCCGCTTCCGCCTCTTCCCGATTGGCACAGGGAATATAATAACTGCGGTCTGGGCAGGTCCCTAAATGCAAAACAGAGGGATCTTCAAAATAATTCTTTACGATCATGGCGGTTCTCCTTTTCAGAGTTGAATTGGATACGGGACGTTATAATATAAAAGTAAAGCAATTGTCAATCATTTTCGTTTGCCTGCCACGTAGGCGAGAAAATTTGACATTTGATAATATCCGTTATGCGGATATTATAACATATGGGACGCTGTAATTAAAGCATCATTTTCTTGATTTTTAACCCAAAAATGATATAATGATCTCATGAAACGAACGTTAATACAGATTAAAATTGAAGATTATCCCGTCCAATACCGCCCCTTGCTCCGGGACGCTTTGGTTTACGATAGCAGCTGCTCCCCAAATGCCAAAGTTCTTTTCATCGAGAAGGACGGCGGATGTTACCTCAAGACCTCCGAAAAGGGCTCTTTAAAAAACGAAGCGATCCTGAACCGGTACTTCCACCAAAAAGGGCTGGGGCCAGAGGTTTTGGATTATTTTTCCGACGATAGAGACTGGCTGCTGACCGCTTGCGTGGCAGGCGAAGACTGCACCCATCCCCTATATCTTTCTGATCCGGAGCGGTTGTGCGATATTATGGCAGAGCAATTATTCAATCTGCACAGCCTTAGTTTCAAGGATTGCCCCATCAATCATACCGCCCGCTATCTTAAAACGGCAGAGGAAAACCATCAAAAGGGGAGCTTTGATCTATCTTATTCGTCACTCCCCTTTCAAAACAGTGATGAGGCATGGGAATATCTCCGAAAAAACAAACACCTTTTAAAGACAGACACCCTTTTGCACGGAGATTACTGCCTGCCGAATATCATGCTTGATCAATGGAGGTTCAGCGGATTTATCGACCTGGGAAACGGCGGACTGGGAGATCGGCACGTGGATCTCTTTTGGGGTGCCTGGACGCTGAATTATAATCTTAAGACCGACCGTTATCGGGACCGTTTCTTTGATGCCTACGGCAGAGACCGGGTCGATCCGGAAATGATAAAATTGATTGGTGCTTTTGAGATCTTTGGATAAAAATAACCGCAACTTGCGTTGCGGTTATTTTTTTATTTTAAAAGACGCTCCAATTTCTGAATGCAGATCACAAGATCCAGATAAGGCTGGAATTCATCCTCATTCTTACCCAGCCAATCCTTCATCACATCCACTTTTTCTCTTGCCAGCCCCTTATCTCCTTTACCCAGGGCGATATAGACCTCTGCAAGCAGACGGCAGTAATCCTGATGCCATTTCAAGATCCGCCAGGATTCCTGCACGCAAAGAGTTTCCTCAGAGCGGTCCTTTTCGATCATCGGCTTAAATTGATCCAAGCATCCAAAGATGGCAGAAATACGAGTTACCGTTTCCTCCCTGCCTACGAAGCCCTGCTTCTTCAGTTCACCGCCGGTTCCGGTATCAATTACTACTATATCGTCGGCAACACGAAGCTTATCCGGGTCAAAGATCCGGCAGATCTCTTCCAAATAATCTCTTACCGCTTCATGATCTTTGCCAAAGGACTTTTCGAAATACTCCTTTGTGTATCCCTCAAAATCCAACTTGCGGTCAAAAAGGGTCTCCCCGTAGATTGCCATGGGCAGAGCGGTGGGAAAATAACTGCGCTGGGTCTTGCAATCCATCACACCGTCAAAACCGATGCTCTCAATGCTTTGCGCATCCTCATACATGAGCTTTGCCATCTGCATATAACTGGGATCCGCATAATGAGCCTCATAAAAATGATAATCAAACATAAACCGCTTTCCGTCATAAACGGATTTCCACCCATCCAGAAAAGACATGGTCATGGGCAGGGTAACGCTGAAAGTATTATTATTCCTGTCAAACTCCGGCAAAGCATCTTGATAACGTTCCGGTGAATAATGGGCAGAATAACTTCTTCCGGTGGATGCAACGGTCAGAATAAACCGATCAGGGTTCTTCAGCTTCATCTTCTCCGGTGCCCAATAGGTATCGGTATACATGATAAAGACCACTTTCGTATCAATTCCTTTGGCAGTCAATGCCTCGTCCAGTTCATTGAGGAACATGACGTAATAATCAGAAGGAATCATCTTTCGACATTCATCGCATTCGCAATGGTTATTCCGGCTATCAGAAAGCCAGACGTGAAGAAAATCTACGTAGGGCTTCCGTTCCAGATATTCCACCAACCAATCCGCCATATTCTTCCGTACGGAAGCCTGAGACATACAGGGCTGGGTATGATTGGGAACCAATTTGAAAAAGCCACGTTTTCCATTGATCATTGCCATGGCGCTAACGGCCTCTTCCGACGGGTAATAGGTATCAGACCGCTTACGATACGGAAGTCCGTATTTCTCGTAAATATAGCCATGACCGATGGTATGAAGCTGAAGACCTCTCTTTTTGACCTCTTTTTCGATCAAGGTAAC
Source organism: Eubacteriales bacterium (assembly GCA_045544995.1). Lineage (GTDB taxonomy): Bacteria > Bacillota > Clostridia > Oscillospirales > QAKW01 > QAKW01. The sequence continues at coordinate 1,312 of JAZQAE010000093.1, read as the reverse complement.
GTATTCTTTTCCTGTTTCATAGGTGAAATCTTCTTCCGCTGTTTTATAAGCGGTATCTTCATGATGATACCAACGGGTAAACAGCACGTAAGGAACCACGTGCTGAATCATAAAAAGATTGGCATTGACCTTCGGCAGCCACTCCACGGTATCAATAACGTTTTCTAAAGAGACACCTCCCTCAATACATTCGCCACGAAACGGGAGATCCGCCTTATGGTAGTAGGAAAAGCTATGATCCGCCATCTTCTTTTTAGGGATATACTCCCCCAATTTGCCGGGACGGATCCACATACATCCCGCAGATTTCAAGAAGTTATAGACCCCCATCAGGACGCTTCGCTCGTTACTGCCGGAAATGGTGCCCTTCATCTTTTCGATATCAATTTCAATTACGTCGTCCAAGAGAGGATCAATCTCCTCATACTCTTTGACCGAAAGAACGATCCCCACTTCATCAGAAAGGGTCTCGTCCATCATCAAAAGATACTTTTGCAGTTCTTCTGCCGCATAAAGTAACGTTTCCGTTTTTTTAGAAAGACAAATGTTCATCAAAACACCTCATTTCAACAAACGATCCAGTTTCATGACACAAAGAGAAAGATCCAGATAAGGCTGATAAGCATCTTCATTTCGAGCCAACCAATCCTTCATCGTCTCTGCTTTTTCAGCAGCACTTTCCCGATCCGCCTTGCCTAATGCGATAAACACCTCTGCATACAAACGGCAATAATCCTGATGCAATCGAAGAATACGCCAGGATTCCTGCACGCATTCCGCTTCTTTGGACCGATCGCTTTCGATGACGGGACGGAATTTTTCCAAGCAATCGTAGATCTTAGAGATCCGTTCCACCGTATCAGGATTACCGATAAAGCCCTGTTGTTTCAATCTGCCGCCTGTTCCGGTATCCACCACAACGACATCATCGGAAGCACGCAGTTTATCCGGATCAAAGATCGCACTGATCTCTTCTAAATAAGCTCTTGCTTTCTTTGCGTCTTTCCCAAAACATTTTTCAAAATACCGAGCCGTATATTCTTCCAGATCCAGTTCACGGTCGAAAAGGGATTCCCCATAGATCGCCATGGGCAGACCGGTAGGAAAATAACTGCGCTGAGTCTTATCATCCATAATACCGTGGAAACCGGTATCAGCAATACTGCGGGCATCGTTATAGATATTCTTTGTAAAATGCATATAACCGGGATCCACGTAATGATCCAGCCAGAAATGATATTCAAACAAAAACCGTTTTCCGTCAAAGACCGGCTTCCAACTATCGGTGAAGGACAGACTCAGAGGCATGGTG
>JAZQAE010000092.1:0-10947 GCA_045544995.1 Eubacteriales bacterium | reverse complement strand
GTTTTTATAGGAGAAATCCGCAAAAGCGGATTTCAGATTTTGATTTTTCTCCTTTCCGCCAATGCTCCTATCGGCGTATCGACATACGCCTTCAGTCGCATTGACGAAATCTGCACTCTTTTTGATCGGTCTTTACTCCGGTAAAAAATGGGGTGTGCTGGTGCACACCGCATTTTTTTACGTAATATTCTTGATCCATTTTCCTTTTTCCACCAGATAAATTCCAAGGCATGCCTTGACGAGGGCAATGCTTTGGATAATGGTGAAAAGTCCCAAAATGGGGATGGCCGTAAACCGGCTGAGCAGGAAGGAAAGCAAGACGTTTCCGCCCCACATAAATCCGTTATCAAAAAGAACCGTCACTGCCATCTTACCGCCGGACCGCATGGCAAAATAGGAAGCATGGACAACGGCATCAAAAGGCATGGCGATGGCAGAGATCTGCATCATTCGGGTGGCCATATGACGGATCTCCGGTGAAGTATTATACGCCAGCGGAATAAACTCCGCCAAGATGATATAGAGAAATCCCACCACTACCGAGACAAAGGCCGAGAAGGCGATCATCTTTCGGCAATCCTGCTTCGCTTCTTTGAGTTGACCGGCGCCCAGCATCTGACCAAGGATGATGCCGATAGAGGAGCCCACCGCCATATAAGCGATGGCAAAGACGTTCCAGAAGGTCTGAGAGATATTCAAGGCGCCCATGGCGTCTAAGCCTCGGGCAGAATAACTCTGGTTCACCACTGCAAGACCTGCCGCCCAAAGCGCCTCGTTTAAGAGAAGCGGTAAGCCCTTGATAAAGAACCGCCAAGCCAAGGTGCGAGGAACCCGAAGGCTCCGCAACGCCCCTTTCATAAAGGGATATTTTTTGGTATTGAGATGGGTAGCCAGCATAACAACGGCCAGTTCTGCAAACCGAGAGATCACGGTGGCAATGGCGGCGCCCCGAACCCCTAAGACCGGGAAGCCGCAAAGACCGAAGATCAACAGGGCGTTCAGCACCAGATTGACGATGACCGCCAACAAGCCTGCCACCATCGGCAGATTGGGATTTCCGGTCTCCCGGAGAGTACTGGAATAGCACTGCACCACCGCAAAGGGAACCAGCCCAAACAGCATGATGGTGAGATAATCCTTGGCATGACCCAGCGTCACCAACGGATCGGTGGTGCCCTGATCGCCTTGCATATAAAGATTTAAAAGCGGTTCGCCCAAAAAGACGAAGAGGGTGATGCCCAGCACGGACAGCAACACGCAAAACATTAATTTAAAGCGGAATGTATAGCGCAAACCCTCATGATCGCCTTTTCCATAGTACTGGGCGCCGAAAATTCCGGCACCGCTGACTGCGCCGAAGATGCAGAGGTTAAAAACGAAGATCAGCTGGTTCGTCACCGCCACGCCGGTCATCTCTGCCGTTCCCACCCGGCCGATCATGACGTTATCCAACATATTCACAAAATTGGTAATGCCATTCTGCACCAAAATGGGAATCATTAAAGTGAAGAGTCTTTTATAAAAGGCTCTGTCACCGATCAGTTTTTTAAACATCATTTTAATTTTGATAACTCTTTCATTCGTTGTGTATTGCTAAGGGTCTGCTTCCGCAAACGGATGTTGACGGGGGTCACCTCGATGAGCTCGTCGGGAGCGATAAACTCAATGGACTCCTCCAGACTCAGCTTCTTAGGCGGAATGAGGCGCAAGGCTTCATCCGAACCGCTGGCACGCATATTGGTGACGTGTTTGCGTTTGCAGACGTTGACGGCAATATCCTCCCCTTTGGGGTTCATACCGACGATCATCCCCTCATAGACGGGGGTAGACGGCTCGATAAAGAGCGCACCCCGCTCCTGGGCGTTGAAGAGGCCGTAGGTCACCGCCTCGCCGGTCTCAAATGCGATGAGAGAACCGGTAGAACGGCCGGGAATTTCACCCTTATACGGCTCGTATCCGTGGAAGATGGTATTCATGATCCCCTCACCCCGGGTGGCGGTCAGAAAATCGCTCTTATAACCGATGAGACCCCGAGCCGGTACCAAATACTGCAACTTCATCCGGCTTCCGTTAGGTTCCATGGAGAGCATCTCCCCCTTACGGGATCCGAGGCGCTCCACCACGGCACCGACGCAGTCCTCCGGCACGTCGATAAAGACGTGCTCGATAGGTTCGCAGGTCTTGCCGTCGATCTCTTTATATAATACGTGAGGCATGGATACGGCAAATTCATAGCCCTCCCGGCGCATGGTCTCGATGAGGATGGAAAGGTGCATCTCGCCCCGTCCTGCTACCTTAAAGGTATCGGCCGTTTCTCCTTCCTCCACTCGCAAGGAGACGTCCTTCAGTAATTCACGCATCAGACGATCCCGGATATGACGGGAAGTGACGAATTTACCCTCACGGCCGGCAAAAGGACTGTTATTGACCATGAAATTCATTTCCAAGGTCGGCTCGCTGATCTTGACGAAGGGCAGCGGTTCCGGCGTATCGGCGGCGCAAAGGGTCTCACCGATGGTGACGTTTTCAATACCGGAGAAGCAGACGATATCTCCCACCTTGGCTTCCGTTACCGGCACCCGGTTGAGGCCTTCAATGGCAAAGAGTGCCTGAACACGTCCCTTTCGGATGACGCCCGGCTCATGGTAGTTGCAGACCGCCAATTCTTCATTCTGATGAATGACACCGCGCTCCACCCGACCGATGCCGATCCGGCCCACAAAGTCGTTATAGTCGATAGAGGAGACCAGCATCTGCAACGGCTGTTCCACTTCCCCTTCGGGGGCAGGGATCTGCTCTAAGATCTTATCAAAGAGGGGAGCCAAATCGGTTCCCTTGACGTCCGGTGTCAAAGAGGCAGTACCCTCTCTGCCGGAGCAGAAGAGGATAGGACTGTCCAACTGCTCGTCGGTAGCACCCAGCTCGATCAAAAGTTCCAGCACCTCGTCCACCACTTCCAATGGACGGGCATCGGGACGGTCTACCTTATTGACCACCACGATGATCTGGTGACCCATCTCCAGCGCCTTTTCCAAGACGAAACGAGTCTGGGGCATGGCGCCCTCAAAGGCATCCACCAAAAGGAGAACGCCGTTCACCATCTTCAGGATCCGCTCTACCTCACCGCTGAAATCGGCGTGTCCCGGGGTATCTACGATATTGATCTTTGTGCCGTTCCAATGGGCGGCCGTATTTTTAGCGAGAATGGTAATACCCCGTTCCCGCTCCAGATCGTTGCTGTCCATGACCCGGTCGGCGACTGCCTGATTATCACGGAATACACCGCCCTGCTTGAGCATTTCATCCACCAAGGTAGTCTTGCCGTGGTCAACGTGGGCGATGATAGCGATATTTCTTAAATCTTCTCTGATCATTTAATTACCTTCTTTTTTCACACAATTTTGCATTTTACATTATAGCAAACACACCGTCAAATTACCATATCTATTTTCGCCAAAATTTCAGTATTTTTCCCTTAATAATACAAACAATATAGTAAAAGGAGTCGATACTATGGTAAAAGGAAAAGATCTCATGTTATTTTTGGCGGTTCCGCTTTTGACGGTCAGTATGCTTTTCATGATGAGTGCCGGCGGAAGCACCGCCTCCACCGCCGCCCACGATTGGTATTTCAAGCCCAACGAAGAGCACCGTCAGCCGGAGGTAACGAAGGAGGTGGATCTATCCGCCTACCCCGTGTTATATTGCGGAGCAGAGGGTGAAAAAAAGGTCGCTCTCACCTTTGATGCCGGCTTTGATAAAGGCACCCATACCGCCATTCTGGACACCCTGAAGGAAAAAGGGGTCACTGCCGCTTTTTTCCTGGACGGCAATTTTCTAAAGCAGAATGAAGCGCTGGTTCAACGGATGGACGCAGAGGGGCATATCGTCGGAAACCACACCCTCCACCATGCGGACATGACAAAGCTGACCGATCTTGCCGCCTATCGCCAAGAAATCGACGGCTGGAACGAGATCCTCCAAGGCTACGGCATGGAGCCTTCCGGTTATTTTCGCTTCCCCTGCGGGAAGTTTTCCGAACGGGCGTTGGACTACAACCGGCAGTTGGGACTGACCAGCGTTTTTTGGAGCTTTGCCTACTATGACTGGGTGGAAAACGACCAACCCTCCCCTGACGGTGCTTTGCAGAAAATTATGAGCCGGATGCACAACGGCTGCGTCCTGCTCCTCCACTCTACTTCACAGACCAACACCGAAATTTTAGGCGCTCTCATCGATCAGCTCCGTGCGGAGGGATATGAGATCGTATCTTTGGACAAAATGCAATAAATGCAAAAACCACCTCATATAGTTTTATGAGGTGGTTTTTATGTTGGATTTTTTATCTCACGCTTTTTCTTCCCCTTTAGGGGGGATGCTTTTTTTCGTAACCTTGGGGGTGCTCTTCGTCAACGGCTGGACCGACGCCCCCAATGCCATTGCCTCCGCCGTCTCCACCGGCGCTCTTTCCATGCGCCGTGGCGTTCTTTTGGCGACGGTGATGAATATCCTCGGCGGAACGACCGCCTTATTTTTAGGTGAAAAAGTAGCGGAAACCGTCTATTATCTGGGAGATTTTTCTCCCGACCGCCGAGGTGCCGCTGCTCTGGCGGCAGCTCTTTTAGCGGTCATCCTCTGGGCGGTCCTTGCTTGGCGGTTTGGCATCCCCACCAGTGAAAGCCACGGCCTGATGGCCGGTCTCTTAGGCTCTGCCCTGGGACTGGGTGCCGGAGGAATCTCCATTCCGGCACTCCTACGGGTGGGCGTGGGATTGATCGTCTCGGTGGGGGTCGGCTTTCTCATGGGCTGGACCCTCTCCCGATGGTTTCAGGAACTGAAATGGCCGGCAGGCTTATGGCGGAGAGGACAACGTCTCTCCGCCGCCCTCATGGCCTTTTCCCACGGACTCCAGGATACTCCGAAATTCGCCTCCATCCTCCTCTTGACCGGGAGTTTTTGGGGGCATCCAGGAGGAAAACTCCCCCTTTGGATCATGCTTCTGTGTAGTACCGTCATGGGACTGGGCACCCTTTTAGGCGGAGGACGGATCATCCAAACGGTGGGCGAAAAAATGGTGCACATCCGTCAAAAAGAAGGCTTTGCCGCCGATTTGGCAGGCACCTTAAGCCTGTTTCTCTCTACGCTCCAAGGTCTCCCCGTCAGCACCACCCATGCCAAAACCTGCGCCATGATGGGCGCCTCCATGGCAAGAGACGAGGGCTTCATCGACCGCGCCATCGCCCGCTCCATGTTCTTGGCATGGATCCTCACCTTCCCTGCCTGCGGACTTTTGGCCTACCTATTTACAAAAATATTTTTACTTTTTTAAAAATCCATCTTGTATTATAGAACATCTGTGCTATAATATCCATATAGAGCATCTACGACAAGGAGGGATTTTTATGAAAGTAGCCATCATCGGCTCCCGTGGCCTGCAGGTAGAGGACTTTTCCCCCTATCTGCCGGAGGACGTAACGGAGATCGTCTCCGGCGGTGCCATCGGCATCGACCGCTGCGCACGGCAGTACGCCTGCGAAAACGGGCTGAAGCTGACGGAGTTTTTGCCGGACTACGAGCAGTACGGACGTCAAGCCCCCCTCCTCCGTAACTTAGAGATCATCGACTATAGCGACCTGGTGCTCGCCTTTTGGGACGGTCAATCCCACGGCACCCGGTTCGTCATCGAAAACTGCAAAAAAAAGAATAAACCTCTTAAAATTTTTCGGGCAAAATGATCCCTCCGCTTTGGCGGAGGGATCATTTTAATTAAATTGCATATTATAGAGTTCTGCGTAGATTCCGTCTTTGGCAAGAAGCTCTGTATGACTGCCTTCTTCGGCGATGCCCTCTTCGGTCAGCACCAAGATCCGCTCCGCATTACGGATGGTAGACAAGCGGTGGGCGATCACAAAGGTGGTTCGATCCTTGGCCAGTTTTTCCAGGCTTTCCTGCACCACCCGCTCACTCTCGTTATCGAGAGCGGAGGTGGCTTCGTCAAAGATGAGGATGGGCGGATTTTTCAAAAAGACCCGGGCGATGGAAAGACGCTGTTTTTGACCGCCGGAGAGCTTGATGCCCCGCTGGCCGATGTCCGTCTCATACCCATTCGGCAGTCCCATGATAAATTCATGGGCATTGGCCTTTTTCGCCGCCTCGATGACCTCTTCCTCGGTAGCGCCGGGCCGTCCGTAACGAATATTCTCCATGACCGTACCGGCAAAGAGATAGACGTCCTGCTGAACCACGCCGATCTGATCCCGAAGCCCCTTGAGGGTGTACTGCCGGATATCCTCCCCGTCGATGAGGATGGCGCCGTCCGTCACTTCATAGAAGCGAGGCACCAAACTGCAAAGGGTACTTTTTCCGGCGCCGGACTCACCCACCAGGGCGATGTATTCTCCGGCACGGGCTTTGAGACTCACTCGGGAAAGTACGGTCTTTTCGTGCTCCGGATAATGGAAAGAGACCTCTTGGAACTCCACTTCCCCCTTGAAACGGGGCGGTTCCACCGCACCGGGCAGATCCCGGATCTCCACCTCTACGTCCATCATCTCCCGGAAGCGTCCAAAGGCGGTGGCACCGTTCTGGAACTGCTCGGTGAAGTTGATGAGTTTGCGCACCGGCTCGGTGAAGTTATTAATATAAAGTACAAAGGTGATAAGATCTGTAGCATTCAACTGTTTCTGAGAGATGAGGATGGCACCTACCACCAAAACCGCCACGGTGATAAAGGTGGTAAAAGCCCCCAGCCCCGAATGGAAAATGCCCATGTTCTGATAGGAGCACCGCTTGGCATTGATGAGATTATCATTGAGGATCTTGAACTTTTTGCCTTCCTCTGCCTCGTTGGCAAAGGACTTGACCACCCGAATACCGGAAAGATTATCCTCCATTCCGGCATTGAAATTTCCCATCTGCACCCGGTTTTCTTTAAAAGCGGCACGCATCCGTTTATTGCACTTGCCGGCATAAAGGATCATCAAGGGCAGGATCAACAATGCCACCAATGCCAGCTTCCAGCTCACCGTCAGCATGATGATCAGAGAGCCGATCAGCTTGATGGAGGAGATAAAAAGATCCTCCGGTCCGTGGTGCGCCAACTCCGCAATGTCAAAAAGATCGTTACCGATCCGGCTCATCAACTGCCCCACCTTTTGATTGTCGTAGAAACTAAAAGAAAGTTTCTGATAATGGTGGAAAAGTTCTTCCCGCATGGCATATTCCATCCGGGCGCCCATCATATGACCATAATAAGCGGTGAAGTAATTACAGTACGCCTCCAAGGCAATCAGTGCCACCAGTCCCACGGCAAAAAGAAGGATCAGCCGTAAGGCTTCGTCTGCCGGACGCAGCACGAAATCTCCGGTGATCTTCCGCACCATCAAGGGAACGACCAGGGTGGTGGAAGCACTGAGAACAGCAAAAAACATATCCGCCCAAAAGAGCTTCCGATGGGGTTTGTAGTAGCCTAAAAATTTTTTAATCATGCTTTTAATTCCTTAATCCGGCTCTTATAGTCCGGGAGTGTTTTTTCAATGATTTTATAGAAGGCCGGACTATGATCCCGGCGAAGAATGTGCGCCAATTCATGCACCACCACGTAGTCAATAGCCCGCTCGCTTTTTTCCATCAAATAGAGGGAAAAGCAAATGCTGTTCCGGGGACTGCAACTGCCGTATCGGGTACGGGCGGCGGTGATCTTGATCCCGGTGGGTTTCACCCCCATGAGTGGCGCATAATATGCCACCCGTTCGGGCAGATATGCCTTGGCTTTGGCACGTAACGCCCGGATCTCTTCCTCAGTATAGACCCGATGTTTGGCCTGATGCTTTTGGATCCAGTCCTGATGCTTTTGCACGAATTCCAAAATAAAAGCATCCGAGCACCCATAGGGCGCACGCACCATCGGTTTCCCTTCCCGATCAAGAGATAACGATAAGGTTTTTCGGTTACTTCTCAAAATCTTCATAGTATTATTCTATCATATCTGCTTTTTCTCTGCAACTCTTTATTGACTTCTAAAATAGAAAGATTTATACTTATTTTAACAGTTCAAAGGGGAATTTTTATGAAGATTTTTCACGTTTATGAACCGGATCATTTTGAAGGACTCATCAAAAATAATCTGTTAAATGAAGATAGCGGGTTAAAGGTTCAGCACATCTTCACCTTACCCAATACCAAAAAGTTCAATAAACTGGCCGCTAAAGGCAGTCCGCTCTATGAACTGATCCAAAAAGAGCGTTATCCGCTCTATATCGACCGGCTGACCGGCGGTGTAAAATATCATCCTTACTCCTTTGATAAAGAACTCTTCAAAGTCTATCAAACCCTGTTAGGGGAATGGTTTTTGGGCGCCCAGCTCCATGAGATCGGCTACCAGACGATGCATACCCGGATTCAGATCGCCCTTGCCCGTGGCATGGCAAAAGCCTACGGCAAAAAATGGGGTGTCTACTACGAATGTTGGAAAGAGGCGGAAAACGGCGGAACTCCTCCCCGTCAACGTGGACACGCTCCATTGGATCCTCTCCGAGGACGAGCACGGACGGTACCTCACCCTCTTTAATAACGAGGGCAACCATCGTACCATCAAGGATGGCGACACCATCGATCCCCCTGCCGATGCCACTGCCACCGTTACCATCAAAGATGGCGCTGGCCTTTCTCTTCTCTACAGCTCCGGTGCAACGGAAATCCAAAAAATCAAGGACGGCGCCTACCGCATCACCGTCCCTGCCGCACAATTGGTGGTTTTTAAAATATGAATTTTGTTATAATCATTTCTATTCTAACCTGTCTATGCCTGATCGGGCTGGTATTTTTGAAGCCGTCGGTCAAGATTGCTCAGGAGCAGATCAGTATCTACTGGCTGGCGCCGGTCATAGGCGCTCTGATTTTAGCCTTTTCCGGGACGTTATCCTGGCGTGAGATCTTCGCCGGTCTTACCGCCCCCACCGCCATGAACCCCATCAAGATACTGATTCTATTCTTTTCCATGACGCTGATCTCCGTCTTTTTGGACGCCGCCGGATTTTTTCGCTATTTAGCGGAACGGATGCTCCGAGGAGCCAAGGGGAAGCAACTTTCCCTTTTTCTGACCCTCTACTGCACCGTCTCCATCCTGACGGTCTTTACCTCCAACGACATCATCGTCCTGACCTTTACCCCCTTTATCTGTTATTTCACCCGCAACGCAAAGATCGACCCTCTCCCCTATCTTTTTTGCGAATTCATCGCCGCCAACACCTGGAGTATGTTCCTCATCATCGGCAACCCCACCAACATCTATCTGGGTTCCGGCGCCGGGCTTTCTTTCTTTGAATATCTGCGTGTGATGGCGCTCCCCACCCTGCTGGCAGGGCTGGGTTCTCTCGGCATCATGCTCCTGCTCTTCCGCAAGAAGCTCCGGGAGCCCCTCACGCCGGCAGAGCCTGCAGTCCACCGTTTAGACCGGCCGCTGGTCACCTTAGGAGTCCTGCATCTTTCCCTTTGCATCCTCTTTTTGGTGCTCTCCTCCTATATCGACCTGCCCATGTGGATCATCGCATTGGTGGCGTTCCTCAGTCTCTTTTGCTCTGCCACCCTCTATCTCCTGCTCCGCCAGAGAAGTCTGGTGGTCATCCGGGAGACCCTCAAGCGCACCCCCTTGGAGATGGCACCTTTTGTCCTTTCCATGTTCATCTTGGTTTTAGCCTTGGAAAAATACGGCGTCACCCGGGAGATCGCCCACGCCTTAGATCAATTCCCTGCCGCATGGAGCTACGGCGTCGCATCCTTCCTCTCGGCAAACCTGATGAATAATATCCCCATGAGCGTCCTCTTCGAGCGCATCACCGCCGGCGGAGAAGCCGCCGCCCTCTATGCGGGGATCATCGGCTCCAACTTAGGGGCTTTCTTCACCCCCATCGGCGCACTGGCCGGCATCATGTGGATGCAACTCCTCCGAGTCCATGGCATCCGCCTCTCCTTCGGGCAGTTCACCCGCTACGGTGCCACCATTGCCCTACCGACGCTTTTGCTGGCGATTTTGGGGCTAACGATCATATTATAAAAAAACGCTCTGCGGAAAACTTCCGCAGAGCATTTTTTTATGTTTCGTCATTTAAATAAAAATCCAGCACATCCAAACTCACGGCTTCATACCACTTTGCGGTATGATCCTGCACCTTTTGACGGTATTCCTCCCTCATTTCGATCTTATGGTTGGATTGATGCAAACCGATCCCCTCATAAAGTGGTTCCCCATTTTGCGCTTTCTTTTCGGTTTTGTTATAAATAAAGATATATTCACAGTCAGCCTCTATGGCCGGTACGTTGTCGAAACTCACGTAATAGGGCTCGTAGACGGCAAGATGCTCCCGGCAGATCAAATGGTCTCCCGGTTTTACCTCTCCGTAATAACATTCCAACACCAGCAAAGGCGTCTCACAATAACTTTCATCCCACACCATACCGTTTTTCTGATTCACCAGGACGGGCGTACTAAGTCCCTCTTTAACCCCTCGAAAGACGACGGTGGTGGCAGGGTCATACCATTTTTGAAGGTCATTGACATCCTTCGCCATGAAATAATCCACACAGACTTCTCTATACCGCATTTCCAGATCTTCAAGAGCAACGGGAGTGCCGACCTCTACCCGGCTCTGATCTTTTTTACATCCGGGCAAGCCCAGCATCATAGCCAAAATCAAACAACACAGAATGATTCTTTTCATCGTCCATCCCTCCTTCAATTTCATTATAAAGGAGAAAAAATCCCGTTGTCAACGAATTCGGCAAAATGTAACATAACTGTAACATAAGGAATACGCAGACTTTATACTGGAAACTCTGCGCTGTGGAATTTTTCGTGGTGCGGGTCGGCACCATGCGAAAAATTCTCACTGCTCGAGACACGCCGTTCCGCTCGTGATCGACGAGCGGCCGCGTCAACGAACTTTTTTG
>JAZQAE010000091.1:0-1903 GCA_045544995.1 Eubacteriales bacterium | reverse complement strand
TATTTCTATGAACTTCCACAATTGCCCCATACCGCCGCCCATCGGGCGGATTTTCTTTTCATTCCCCGATTCCCATCTTGCAGTTTTTTACCCACCGTGTTATAATACAACAATGTAATCAAATAAAGGAGAGATAACATGACCGAGAAAACAAAAAAACAAGGAGCATTTATAATAGGCTTGGCGATTTGTTTTGCAGTAGCCGGCATCTCTGTCTTTTTGGAAGAGCTGATTCCAGGCGGAGTGTTGGGTGCTTCTATTATTGCTTTGTTCATGGGAACCATCATCAATAGTTTTTTCCATCCGGCATGGATGAAACCGGCTCTTAAATTCACCTCTAAAAAGATCTTGAAGGGCGCCATTATCTTACTGGGTGCCTCCTTGTCCATCAATACCATCATGTCGGTGGGTAAGAGAACCTTTTTTGTGATGCTCTTTACTTTTGCGATGTGCTTTGGCGGTGGATATTTCGTTCGTAAACTGTTCGGCTTGATTTGGAAACTGGGCAATCTGATCTCTGCCGGCACCGGTATTTGCGGTGGATCTGCTATTGCGGCAATTGCCCCCGTTATTGATGCTGAAGATAAAGACATCGCCTTCGCCATGTCCTCCACGTTTCTTTTTGATATGGTGATGGTTGCGCTGTATCCCTTGATGGGAAAGGCGTTGGGGATGTCTGATATCGCCTATGGGATCTGGGCAGGAACGTCGGTAAACGATACCGCCAGCGTGGTAGCTTCCGGCTATGCCTTTTCAGAGATGGCAGGAGATTTTGCCACCATGGTGAAACTCACCAGAACCATCGCCATCATCCCGACGGTGCTGGTTTTTGCCTATATCGGTACACGGATCAAGCAAAAAGAATTGAAGACAGCCAATAACGGCCAGAAAGTAAACTTAGTAAAAATCATTCCGTGGTTTATCGGCGGATTTTTGTTGTTGGCGATTTTAAATAGCGTGGGTTGTATTCCCGTGGTAGCCTCCGGCATCATCAAGAATACCAGTAAATTCCTGATGGTGACCGCTTTGGCGGCCATCGGCTTGGGAACCAGTATCACCGAGTTTAAAAAAGCCGGTCTCAAACCCATGTTTTACGGAATTACCATTGATACCTTGGTAACCTTAACGGCGCTGATCGTCATTTGGTGTATGGGATTAATGTAAAAAGGAAGTAGAGTATGGAAGAAAACGTAACGTTTAAAGATTTAGGACTTTCGGAGGAACTGCTTAAGGCGCTGGAAGAGAAAGGGTATGCCTACCCCACAACGATCCAGAAACTGGCGATTCCGGAATTCATGGCATGGAAAGACGTGGTAGCGAAAGCCCCCACCGGAACAGGAAAGACCTTTGCCTTCGGGATTCCGATGATCCAGCATATTGATGCGGAAAATCCGGCCATTCAGGGCTTGATCCTGGCACCTACCCGGGAATTGGCCATGCAGATCGGCGAAGAATTAAGAGGTCTTTTGACCTACTATAAAGGAATCCGGGTTGCCGTGTTGTATGGCGGTGCCGGTCTGGAGGGACAGGCTCGTCAGCTGGAGAAAAATCCCCAGATCATCGTGGCGACTCCCGGTCGCTTGATGGACCATCATAAACGCCGTAATCTGCGGTTCGACCAGATTCAGACCGTGGTGCTGGACGAGGCAGACCGGATGTTGGATATGGGCTTCTATAAAGACGTGACCCGGATCGTGGATATGGTGAAAAACCGCCGGAATTTGGGTCTGTTCTCCGCCACCATCAGCCGGGAAGTCATGGACGTTTCCTGGAAATATCAGCGGGACGAGGTGGAGATCACCGTCGAACCCAAGAAAGAGGATCGGCCGGATATCGACCAGTATTCCGTTACCGTTCCGCCCTTTAAAAAGACGGAAGCCACCGTGACCATGGCGACGGAAGG
>JAZQAE010000090.1:0-2341 GCA_045544995.1 Eubacteriales bacterium | reverse complement strand
ATTTTTCTAGACGTGTATACTTTCTAGGCATAAAAATTCCTCCTATGGTAGTTTCTTTCATTCTACCATAGGAGGGTATTTTTTTCTATTGTCCGTTTTTAACGGACTTGTTCACTATGGCAGGGGACATTTATTACATATCATCCAAGGGATAGATGGGACGGCGGCTTCTTTCGAGGGGGAGCATTTCCGGATTCTGCGGAGCCTGTGCCGGCGCTTCCACATCCAGGATCTTGGCGGCGATCTTGCCGTAGGATGCCCGGAAATGAGCGGCGGATTTGACCATCAGGATCTTCATATCTTCCGGTTGGATGCCGATATGACGGTAGATCTCCAGATCATAGGGCTGGGTATGATAACTGCAGACGATTACCTGGATTCCCTCGATCTGCAACAGGGCGCATCGGCCAAAGTCTGCGATGGTTCCTTGGGACATTTTATCCCGGATGCGGAATCGACCGTCGGTGATGGCTTTTACGTAAGCGGTACATTCAATGGGGCCGCCGGTAACTTCAGGGGCGGTCTTTCCTCCTAATTTTACGTTGACCGTACTGCCTACGCCGGCGGAAATAGCTTGCTCGACTGTTTCGGGGTCAAACAGTACGGCAACCGCCACATCGGTGGCTTTTTTCTCCAGCAGGATCTTTAAAAGCAGGGTGGAGTCGGTGGAGGCGCCGGAGCCGGGATTATCGGAAACGTCTGCCAAGACCACGGGGAAGGCGGTGCTGTTCAGCGCTTCTTCCACCGCAGCTTCTGCGGTATAGTAATGACGGCGCAACGTCTTTCGTGCGGCAAAAATATCATTTCCAAGTTCGTCGGCGGTTTTTTGCGCTAATGCCGGATCTCCGTCGGAAACGGCAATCACCGCCACGCCCTGCTCGTAAATATCCGAAGCAAAGAAGCCATGGCAGATATTGACGTTGATCATCTTTTCACTGTTGCGCAGAGCCTGCGCCCGTGCCAAAAACGGCGCAAAAACCGGTTCCTGATCCGGCATATAGGGGAGGATCATGTCCAGCTTTTTCCATGCCATTACCGGTCGTTGCTTGCCCTCCAGGGTTTTGAGCATACATTGGGCGGCACGAACGCCGGTTTCATATTGATCAATATGGGGATAGCGGTCATAGACAAATAACGCATCCGCATGATCTACCATCTTCTTCGTCATATTGACGTGCAGATCCAGGGTCGCCATGATGGGAACGTCGGGACCAAGCATTGCCCGAAGACGCTCCAAGATCTCTCCCTCCGCATCTTCCATTTCCTCCGTTGCCATGGCACCGTGTAACGCCAGAAGGACGGCGTCAATTTGAGGCTCTTGTTCGATGGCTTTGGTCAGCTCGTTCATAAAAAGATCCCACATCGCTTGGGCGACCACCGGGCCGGGAGAGGCACTCATGGTGACGGGCGCCACAAAACGATAGGTTTCCAAGGGATCAAAAACGTCGAAAAAACCGCTGATCTCGGAGTTGGAGCCCTGATATCTGGCACGGATGGCATCCATGCCATGGTTTAAGTTGCGAATTTTGAAATTTTCCAGGCCGGTGACTCCGTTTGCATAACGGTTGGTTTCCTGAAAGAATTCGCCAGTCAGTATGGTCTTCATGATGCTCTCATCCTTTCTTTACAATAGCAATGACATTGTATCACGTATTGTGGGATATTGCTATAGTAAATTAAAAATTTAAAAATGACGGCGTTTATTGTTTTCGCTGTTCTTGACAAAAAAATTGTCCCTAATTATAATTAGAATGACATTTTTGACCTGACGAGAAGAGGATTTTTATGGAGACGTTAAAGTTTGATCTATCTAAAAAAGGCGGTAAATTCAAAATCCTAAATGCAACCAACGGCGGTCCTTGGCACAAGCGGCATACGAACAGTCAGCACAGAAGTAATTTTGCCGAATATAAGGCCGCCAGAATTCCCTATAGCCGTAATCATGATTCGGGGGTCGTTGGAATTTACGGCGGGCCCTACAGTCATGATATTACCTGCATTTTCCCTAATTTCGATGCGGATCCCTATGATCCGCAATCTTACGATTTCGCTTGTACGGATGAGGCAATTCTCACCTGTCTGGAAGCGGGAACGGAAACCTTTTTTCGCCTGGGTCAAACCATAGAGCATCAAATTAAAAAGCACGGGACACTTCCGCCTAAGGATTTTAAAAAATGGGCTGTGATCTGCGAACATATCATCCGTCATTACAACGAGGGTTGGGCAGACGGCTTTAAATTAAATATTGAATATTGGGAGATCTGGAACGAGCCGGACGGTCCGGATGACAGCGGTAATAAGTGTTGCTGGGGTGGCACAAAGCAACAGTTTTTCGATTTTT
>JAZQAE010000089.1:0-4804 GCA_045544995.1 Eubacteriales bacterium | reverse complement strand
CAGCCCCAACCGGGAATCTTGGTTCAAGCGGTACGGGTGAATAAATCGAAATCTGCTCGGGTCATGGCCTGTGAAAAGGGCATGACCTTACGGCAGATGATGCAAAAAAACGGGGAAGAGGGCAGAGGCGTTGTCTCTAATTTTCTCTTCTTTTTGACGCCATCCTTGGCCAATCTTTATAATGAATTGAGAAACGACCGTCCCCGTGAGCAAGGGGAGATCGCTACCGGACATTTGGATTATATGCTCTATGAGCGGGACGGAAAGCGGATCGAGACCTTTCCGCTGTTCCGTAAGACCTGTATCGCCATGAAGGAAGATGGCTCGTTTCTCTTCTTTAATTTCCGTCTTGGCGGCGGTGCGATCACGCTGGGTAAAGAGACGTTCTCTTGGAATAAAGAAGACGTGGATCCGGCAGAAGTGACGGCACCGGTGACGGTCTTTACACCCTATCAATCTCTTCCTGATGAAGAGGCGGAGCGAGGCACCTACCGCAAAGCGGTGGGCGAAGGACGGGTCAATATCGTTATTTTGCAGGATAAGATCGCTTGCGTGCGCAAGGGCGACGTACTTTTGCCCGGGATTGGCGTGGTGGTTTCGTTGGAGGAACGGCTGGGCGAGAAATTGCTGAAAGATCTGCCCTCTTTCGAGGATGGATATTATGATCCTAAAGGCTTGGAGTTTACACTGCGATTGGATCCCCCGGCAGGGGTGGAACCGACGGTCTGGAACGCAGTTCGGTGGTCCTATGGCGGCGGATTATCGCTGATTATCGATGGGGAAGCCCTCACCGATCGGGAAGATCCGGACCAGTGGTTCCGGGAGGAAGGGTGGATGTCGCCCCTTTCCCGGCAGACCCAGGAATCCAGCCTTCATACTATGGTGAAGCACCCCCGTACCGCCATCGGTACGGCGGAAAACGGCGACCTTTTGATTTTGGTCTTTTCCGGTCGGACCTGGCGTTCCACCGGGGCGGATTACCGGGAGATGATCGCCATCGCCCGAAGTCTTTTCCCGGACGTGCAGTACCTGATGAACGTGGACGGCGGCGGATCCGCTATGCTGGGAATGGTGCAGGATGGAAAATTTATGGAACTGAGTTGTCCGTCTACGTCGCTGAACAGCATCGTAGGGATGGTTCGTCCTATTAATACGGTATTCTACCTCCCGGCGGAGGAATAAAAGAGGCTGTAAAAAAACGCATATTTTTTTACGCCTCTTTTTCAGGGGGATAGGAAAAAATGTTTGGAATTAGCAAAAAGCATCATATAAAAAGAAAAAATCGCAGTTTCTGCGATTTTTTCTTCCTTTGGGGATATAAAACTTTTATGACGTTCTGTGTTTTTCTCGCTTTTTGCGTTCCGGACTTTTTTTACATCCCCTTTTATAATACGTTGATCAAGATCAGTCCGGCGAAGGCCAGTAGTAGGCCGACGGCACAGCGCAGGGTGATCTTTTCTTTGAACAGGAATGCCGACATGAAGGTGGAGAGGATCAAGGCGCATCCTTGGTTTAACGGATAGAGTTTTGCAGAATCAAGATAAACGGCAGCCTTGGTTTTGAAATAAGAATTTGCAAACAAACAGACGGACATCACCAGGATATAGCCGAAGATCTTGGAGAAGACGGAAGTGTTTTTGACTGCATCGTTTTCTGCATCTCGTTTGCGGAGCAAGAGATAGGACGGCACAAGGAAGAGCGCGGAAAAAACGTAGGTATAAAAGTTGAAAACCGATGCGGGAATTTCCGGCAGAGTACGAACGAACAGTTTTTGAGAAAAATCTGCCAATCCGCTTGAAATGCCACAAATAAACAACAAAAGCAAGGCGATTTTGGAGAGTTTTTGCTTTTGCGTATTGTTATAAGAATACATGATGACGGTGGCGGCGGTTAATACCGCCATGCCGAGCCAACTGGTCAGTCGGATGGATTCGTGGAAGAAAAGGCTTCCCAGGGACATTGGAATCAACACGCCCAGCATGATAAAGACTTCTACCATCATGTAGGCGCTTTTTTTGACCGACAACAGCCATGTGACCACGAAAACGGCGGTAGAAATTCCCGAAAACGCAGAGATCAAAAGGACGCTCAACGTGGGGTTCATAAACCTAAGTTCTCCTTGCAGGAGGATGAGAATCAATCCGATGCAGATGCAAAAAAGCATCCGGATGGCATTTGCGAGCATGGCATCCTTGATGTCCGCCGTATAGTGACTGGTCTTTTTTCCGCAATAGGCCTTTGTGATGCCGGCGGCCAATGCGAGCGTTAAAAATAGATACCCCATTTTAATGATCCTTTTTATACAATCTCTATATTTCTGCGGCGGGTGACTTTATCAAGAATTTCTTCATAGGGGCGGTCTGCATCCCAGAAGATCTGGGCGCCGAGGGCCTCCGGCAGGAAGATGCCGCCGGCAAACTGACCGGCAAGGCCGAGGGCGACCGGACGATCGCTGTTTTGGAGGATCTGATGGGCGATCTGGTGGGCAAGGTGTCCGTTTTGGAGCCAGCCACTTTGATACTGACGCCAGATGGGACGCAACAGATCTAAGTCCTGCTTGATGAGTTGCGAATTAGAAAGACCCATGACGTAGGGGCCGACCTGATGGGCGAAACGATCGCCGTGCCAGTCTAAGGTCATACAGCCTTTAAAGAGCATGGAGGTGTTGCCTTTTGCTCTCAGTTTTAAAAGTTGGTCGGTGAAGGCGGAGGTGGCTTCAAAGTTATCCTTTTCGCGGATATAGGGGTGATAGCCGAAGGGGAAGCTTCCGCAGTCTTCCCACATGATCTCGATCCTCTCATCCACTTCTGCAATAAAATCAAGGTGATCCTTGACGGAGGTGGCGTGGAGACCGAAGAGCAGTTTCAGGTCGGGATCCTGCGCCAAAATCTTTTCGGCAACGGAATTTACGAATCTGGTAACGATCTTTGCGATCAGTTCGCCTTCAAAGGTATCGTCGCTGGTTTCGGTAAAGGACTGGAAGTAAATACCGTCAGCGCCGGAATGGCGGTAGACCGTTTCGTATTTTTCCAAGATGTCTTTAGAGACCTGCTCCAAATTGCGGACGCTATCCCGATTACAAGCACGGGTCCAACCCCAGGCGTAGCCCCAGATAAGCTCGATGCCGTAGGAATGGGCGTAGTCCACAATATCCTTGGCGTTGAGGGGGAGGTAGTCGTTCCAGATGATCAACTGATTTAATTTCAGCCGAGCCATGTTTTCGATATACCCGCGATAGTCGTTGATGGGATGACCCCAGGTGAAAACGCTTCTCGTCTTGATGGCGGGAGAAGAGGACTGGGTATAATCCGGCAGGGGATGCTGGAAAAGTTCGTGCACCAGTTTGACCGAGCCGTGGATGGGAGTGGCGACGGTGAAATAATCATCCACAAAATCAACGGTGCCGTAGAAAAGTGCTTGAGGGGTATGGGCGGTGATCAGCACCAGGCGGTGTCCTTCGGGTCCGTCGGTGACTTTGAAGCAATAGCCGTCTTCGGGAATTTCCTCTTCTTTTACGTACTGCCGAACGATGGCGCTTTCTTCATAAAGACCCAGCACAACGGCGTTCCGATCCAATTCGGCGTTGTCCTCTTGCTCACACAAAAGGGTGTGGATGGTATAGAGTCCCGGGTCCCGCAACAGCAACGCACCCAGCTCTGCATAGAGCAATTCCACTGCTTTTTGCTCCATCCCTTCATATTGATTGTATACGATTTTCCAATTTCTCTTGTCCATACATTATTCTCCTTGCATTGTTGATGAAAGTGTAATATAATTATATCGAACAAAACAAAGGAAAACTATCTTTATTTTGGCTAAAAATATAACTGGATTGACTTTTGGAGAAATTATGCTGATTGATGATTTTAAGGCGAGATATACCGCCATTCCTTTTGCAACCTATTCCAGAAACCGTCCCAAGAACACACGGACACATCATACGGAAACCATTTTACATATGCATCGGGAGATCGAGATCTTTATGGTATTATCCGGAGAGGCACGGGTAGAGTTTGAGGCGTCTGTGCAGTTATTACAGGCGGGGGATATTGTGGTCGTTGCGCCTTATACTTTGCACCGCTACACTCTTTTTGCCGATCGGGATATTCATCATTATTGCCTTTGCTTTGATGCTGATCTTTTCTTTGACAAAAAAATGAAGACAGATCTGGAGCAGGGAAGATGCTCTTTTCCGGCGGTGATTAAAAAGGATCTGCTCTGTGGAGAATACGTTAAAAATGCGTATCTGGCCCACGCTGAGAAAAAAGAAGGATGGGAATTTAGTGTGGTGGGCAATCTTTCATTGCTTTTTGGTGCGTGCAAGGAAAAAGGCTATATTAAGAAAAGAACAGACGTGGCAAAACCGTCGGTCTATGCAAGGGTTTATCAGTATATTTCCGATCATTTCGGAGAAGAGATCACCTCTTTGGATGCGGCGGAGGCTTTTAATCTGGATCACAGTTATTTCTGCCGTCTTTTTAAGAAGAGTTTTGGTGAGCCGTTTCAGACCTATCTGTGCAAATTTCGGATCGAAAAATCCAAGCAGCGATTGCGGAATACCGATCAGTCGGTCTCTCAAATTGCATCGGAAACGGGGTTTAACAGTTTCAGTTATTTCAGTAAAAAATTTAAAGAATATAATGGAATGACCCCGAAGGAATATCGCAATAAATAAATGTCCCCGCCTATTGGACTGCACCAAGTTGTGCAGACAGTACAAAAAATACCCCTATGGTAGGTTGAATTAAATTTTAAGCAACAAACTGACATCGTTTTTCAAATGGTGTCAGTTTTGTTTTTAATT
>JAZQAE010000088.1:0-4711 GCA_045544995.1 Eubacteriales bacterium | reverse complement strand
TTTGACCCGCAGATAGAAGGGATGCTCGCAATCGCTCTCGATGCTCACTTGCTTGGAAACCACGTCTCCGGGAACGATATACACGCCTTCCTTGGGGAACTCGGTTCCCTGATCGGTCTTTTCGTGGATGATAAAACGAATACCGCCGGAGGTCACAACATTGGTGGCTTTTCCGACCGTTGAGTAGTATGCAATCGAGCTGTAGCTGATAAACGTCAGCAACGCCGCAACGAGAGCAACAACGAATATTTTAAGTTTTGCTTTTGCCAATATCGTTTCCTCCTTTCATCGTTTTATAGATCCGACCATCAAAAAGCAACAGTTTTCACTCCTGCTTTTTGATGGTCGCCCGACCCCCGAGGGGGTCGGGACGAACTTATGGCAAGTTACTCAATCGTTACAGTAACCTTAGGATTGCCCCCAGCATTATGAATTTCTGCCGTGGCCAATTCAGCAGCAATGGTAATACCCTTAATATTCAACTGTAGTGTATTGTTATATTGGGTATCCACATTGATCAACGCTTTGTTGATCGCCGTGAAATCCTCGTCGGCAACAAACTTACAATCGGTCAGATTAAGTACATGTGCTTTCGCAGACTCAGCATAAGCCTTGATTGCTCTGTCACCATACTTAAAGGTACAACCGGTTGCATTGACGGTACCTTCCCCATAAAGGAAGAGATTATAAAATTCTTCGCCATCCTGAACATAATAGTCAAAGGTACATTCAGTCAAATTTACCGTACTGCTATATGTGGTGAAAACGCCGCTGATATTGCACGTCTCATAGTTAGCGACGGAATGACCCGTATAATCGATACCGCCATACCAACCGTATCTCTCACCATTTTCAGGAAGTTGAGGCAGAGACTTGGTGGTCAAATCCAGGTTTTTATAGGTAATCATACCGGAACCTGCAATGTTATGACCATCAAAATCGATGGCTGCATCATCGGTCACGCCGATAAAGGTAACGTCGGAAGCATTCAGACCGCTCTCCAACTTGATGTTGCCAGCAATATTGATTTCATCCTCGCCATTAGCCAAAGCAGCTTTCAGTTCATCAAAGCTCTCCACACCCTCAACTCGAGGAGTTCCGGGGAACGTATAAGTGATTTTACCAACCGTGATATATTCTCCAGTCTCTTCATTCCAGGAGTTATTGGTGGATTCAGACTTATCCTTTACCTGATACAAACGAAGTTCAACGGTTACGGTAGTACCGGCATTAGAACCGTCAAGATCCGCAATGCCACATTGGAAACCGGTTCCGTCGTTGCCAAGCTGACAGATCGCACTATAGGGAATAGTAATTCCGCTATCGGTCACTCCGTTATTCATACCGTCAGCAATTAAACGAACGCCGGTATTCGCATCCACGTCACCGGCAGTCAAGGCGATCCAATGTCCGTCATTAAAATTGTCACAGAAAAACTTGTAGTACCCGCCAAGAGCAAGGCTATTGGCCTTTACATCCCGATCGGCATAAACATAGAAATCTGCATGGGCATTTGCATACTCGGATTTCAAAGACTGTTCATAGGTCTCGGTTGGCTCAAACTGATAACCGGAATCCAGAGTGAGGGTCTCCGTATCAGAAAGGGACACGATCAACTCATCGCCACTCAAAGCAGAAACCATGGCAGAGGGAATCTTCTGCGCATCATAATCCGCTTTATCATCGTACTTATTGTTGAAGCTATCCTCTTCATAAGTGAACTGGGTAGCCAGCAACTGAACGGTGAAATCCGTTCCGATGGCAAGATCCTGATACTCATTTCCCGCAGATTCCTGCATTTTCAGAGCAATGGTAACGCTCTTGGAATCATTTTCAGAGCCCTTGGGTTCAAGAGAACCGGCGATCTTAGCAGACAGAGCGTTTTCATTAGCAACATCCAAATCGACATTGTTCGTTAAAACCTCTGCGAGAGTGCCGAGTTTTACGGATTCAGTCAGGTTTGCACGGGTCAGCTTGGTGGCTTCAGCGAAGTAGTAAACGTCGATGACATCAGCCAGTTTGCTGACAACGCCGTTGGCAAGAATGCGCATCTGATATTTCAGAGCAAGATTTCCTACGTTGGCAACCTTAATATGTCTTGCTTGAACGTAACCGGGTTCCCACAGCTCATAGTCAAAGATCGCACCCTCAGATGCATCCTCGTAGGTAGCAGTAGCAGGATCCTCATCGCCATCGGCCCAATACATTTCCACGTCCAGTTTACCAGACTTAATAATATTATTCTTGCTGGTAACAGTATCGGTAAACCACGCATAGGTGGTACCGATCAGCATGGAAATGCAAAGAAGTAGAGAAAGGGCACTCATCATAAGCGCTTTCTTCGTACTTTTTCTATTCATTTTGATTTTTCCTCCATTAGACATTTGGTATACGGATGTTCCCGGGCGAAATGTCAATAAAATCCCGGAAACACATCGGCTTACCCTCCCAACCCCCGAAAGGGTCGGGAGGACTAAACCTTTGATCTATCGATCAATAAACATCTACGCCGTCAATAATAACATCCAGGGTATCAGTACCCATTGCATTCTTATTTCCCCAAAGGGTCGAAGCGGTATTGAGTCCTGTATCATTGATTTCGTAGCCGTTGACCGTTACTTGATTTGCGATCAACTTATAGTTTGCATTCGTATAGCCATTGCCGATCTCAACGGCTGCTTTTTTAGCGGTCAAGCCACCCTTATCGTTGAAAGTACATTCATTCAAGGTCAAAACGGTGGTGATTTCACCCACGGGGGTTCCGTTAGCGCCGCCATACAGCAAAATGGCCTTACCATCGGTATTGAACGTGCACTTAGTAAAGGTCGCATTCCGTGCACCCCAGGTCCAGATGCCATAAATATCGCCGGTCGTTTCAAACGTACACTCTGTGAACACGCTGTCTTCATTCAAAAGAAGTTCATTCACAATAGTACAATCGTTGAAAGTGACCTTTGCATGCTGGAATCCCTTACAGGTGAAATTAAAATCGGTTCCCTTGATCGTAACACCCTCAAAGGTGATATTGGCACCCGAAAGTGTCTGATAACCATAGGAATCGTCGGATGCATCAATGACGGCACCTTTTCCGCCGATCAATTTGACCGTCTTGCCCTGGATCTCAGGAACGTAGTAGTTTCCGTCAGCCAGATACACTTCGGTTTTGCCCGCATCAACAGCAGACTTTAATTCCGTGGTATTTGCAACCAGAACCCCTTCGATTACCTCATAAAGGCCATCGGCGTTCTTCGCCGCAACATAACCATCGGCTAAGTAAGCGGTGGGAGCCGTTCCGAAGATACCACCGGAAACCGTCTTGGCAAGATCGGCGGGCTTAGCAGATCCCAATTTCGTTGCGAAGGAACCGTTGGTCATAGAGAAGGCAACTGCTTTACTTCCGTTCTCAATATAAACAGAGGAACCGTCGTTCCAATTGGGAGAGAAAGAGCCACCCTTGATCGTCAGGCTGATTCCCTCAGCAAAGGGATGGATCCAAACCTGACCGTCCATCACACCACCGTTGATCTCTAAAGAACCGCGGTTGGTACGGATAGAACGATAATGGGGAGTAGTAATCAATCCGCCGTTAACGGTCACAGATCCGCCCGCCTGCTGAATAGCACAAACCATATGAGCGGGACCTTCGCCATCTACATTCTGAGCACTTAAATTCTCGATCGTACCGCTTTCTACCACAAGCGTACCGGACGTATTGATGGTGTATGCACCCCAACCAAAGGTAGGATCGCCTGCACCGGTATCGGTAAAGGAGATCTTACCGCCACCGACACTATCCTTCACGGTCAAAGTGCCCTTATTATCGATCATCGCATAATGCGCTGTACACGCATTTTCATGGCTCATGGTATAGCCCTTCAGATCAATCGTTACGGTTTTATTGGCAGGAATGACGAGCGTTTCAGAAAGCTCCAGATTGGAGCCCAGAACGATCAGTTCCGTTCCATCTTCCAAAGCCTTCTTTAACTCCTCTTCATCATCAATGGTAGCCATCTTATCGTAAGTAGGACCGAAGGTATCTTCCTCGGAAGCCAGCTGAGTTGCAGCGACTGTTACATCAATGGTGATGTCCTTATTCTGGTACTGATTTCCGGCCTCTTCCTTCATATGGACAGCCAGAGCAAAATAGTCCACTGCATCAGTGCCGGCCTTGATCGCACCGTTCGGAGCGGCCACGGTAGTACCGGCCACGATATCACCGGTCTCGGCGAGATCTTTCAATGCAGACCAGTTGGCAGGAAGGGTCGTCTCGTTGGTGGCACCATCAACGATGGCATATTCCAAAGAACCGATCAAACCGCCGTCGATCACATTCAAAAGAATGTTGTACTTCAGATCCAAAGAACCTTTATTCGCTACGCCCAGATAAACGATCTGAGTCTTACCCGGCTCCCAAAGAGTCTCCTCTGCAACATTCTGTGCCAGAGATCCTGCACCGAAAATGGCGGCATCCTGGTCTGCAATGCTCTCGTATTTGGTGCCGTTCCACATAATCAGATCTACTTCCAGATTTCCGGCCACGATCTTATTATTCTTGCTCACAGCAGTATCAGTAAACCATGCGTAAGTACTGCCGATGAGCATAGACACGCAGAGAAGCAGTGCCAAAGCGCTCATCAGTAATGCACGCTTTGTACTCTTAGTTTTGTTCATTGTAATTATCTCCTTTTAAAGGTCGGCGTCGATGAAACTG
>JAZQAE010000087.1:0-4674 GCA_045544995.1 Eubacteriales bacterium | reverse complement strand
TATTTGATCGCAGAATAAACCTGCGGCCTCTTGGTCGCCATCCCCGAGCGGTTGCCATCTCTGATGGCGAGCGAGTGGGGGCATCCGCCGCTTAGCCGTGCAACAAAGTTGCTTCGGCTCCAGGTTCAAGTCCTGTCACTCCGACCAAAAAAGAAAGGATTCCATTGGAATCCTTGCTTTTTTATTTTTCGTTGGTGACAGGACTTGAACCTCAAGGAGGTTCGCACCGTTAAGAAAAACAGTCCGGGGGACTGTTTTTTAGGTGCGAAGTGCGCAGGCGGGTACTGAAAGCCCTTGGGCTTTCGGTCGACAAGCAGTGCGTATTGCGAAGCAAGACGCGTCCTGTCACTCGGACCATAAAAAACAGAGCAACTTTTGTTGCTCTGTTTTGGCACTCTGAAGGAGAAGGGCCATTGCCCTTCTCCTTAAATTTACTCTTCTTCCTCTGCAGGAGGATCTATTTTGATGACCGCTTCTAAAACACGCTTTTCGTCTACTTTCGTGATCTTCACAGCGAATTTTTCGTAATGGAACTCATCGCCCTTTTGGGGAATTCCACCTAACTGTTCCACGATCCAACCACTTAAAGTAGCGGCGGTACTTTCAAGATCCACTTTCAGTTCCCGTTCCACCTTATTCAGTTCGGTATCGCCCTCGATCTTATAAGTAAATTCGTCCTGCTCAATAATGTCGGTAGGCGTCTCTTCCAATTCGCCGACCAGCAGTTCGATCAGATCGTTGATCGTCACAATACCATCCGTACCGCCGAATTCATCGATAACGACCGCAAAATGCTTTTTCGTCATCTTCATCTGGCGGAACAGATCGTCCGTTTTCATCTGAGAAGAGGCCAACAACGGTTTAACCACCGCAGTTTCCATGACCGACTTCTTTGTCAGCTCCGGCATACGCAGGAATTTACGGGAATCCAAGATCCCGATTACCTGGTCTACATTCTCATCACAAATAGGATAAAAGGTATGAGGTACTTCATAGATGGTCTTTTTCCACTCTTCCATGGATTCCTCAGCCCATAAATGAACCAACTCCGTTCGGTGGGTCATCGCTTGACCGACTGTCAGATCGTCAAACTCAAACACGTTCTGGATCAATTCATTTTCTTCTTCGTCGATGATGCCTTTTTCCGTTCCGGCATCCGCCATCATCAATATATCTTCTTCGCTCACCTGCTCTTCACTGGCATGAGGATCGATCCCCATCATACGCAGTACCCCGTTCGTACAGACCGTCAGCAACATTACGAGCGGCGCAAAAATTTTAGAGATCAAACTAATAGAACCGGACAATCCAAGAGCCAATTGCTCCGTCTTTTGCATGGCTACCCGTTTGGGCACCAGTTCGCCAAAAACCAGCGTCACAAAAGAAAGCAACAAAGTGATCGCCACGACTGCAATCACATCCAGGGTTGCCGCCGGCACTTTAACGCCCATTTTAATTAAGCCCTGCACGATGGGCTCGGAAAAATTATCGGCTGCAAACGCACTTCCCAAGAATCCGGAAAGGGTGATCGCCACCTGGATCGTTGCAAGAAAACGGGCAGGATCAGCAATCAGTTTGCTCAACTTCTTTGCCTTTCTGTTTCCTTCTTCTGCCAACTTGACAACCTTTGTTTCATTGATGGACAATACGGCGATTTCTGCACACGCAAAGATTGCATTCAATGCAATCAAAACTAATTGCAGTAATATCGGGCCAACTATATCCATAGAGTAAAAATTCCCCCATTCAAAATATATTCTTGGGAATTATAACAAATCAAAGCAAAAATGTCAAGTATATTCCGAATGCCACTTGAACGATCAGCATCGCCGGAAGTCCATAACGAAACCGTTTGTGAAGGGTCTTATGATGAAAAAAGTGCATCCCGCAAAATCCACCAAGAGCGCCAAAAGCCAGTGCAGAAAGCAATAATCTGCGTTCCGAAATCCGCCGTTTTCCTTTGATGGCTTTTCGCTTATCGATCCCCATCATGATAAAAACGTATGCGTTCCAAATACACAATATAAGACTTAAAAACTTTACTGTCTGTTCCATGTTTTCCTCTCATTATTTCTTGACAAGACATTATTATTATGATAGAATATTTAAACGCAACAGGGGCCATTAGCTCAGTTGGTTAGAGCTACCGGCTCATAACCGGTTGGTCCGGGGTTCGAGTCCCTGATGGCCCACCACCATAAAAAAAGACACCACGTGTGTCTTTTTTTATTGCAAAAACATCAGGGACTCGAACCCTGAGAGGGTTTTTGCGTTAAGAAAAACAGTCCGGGGGACTGTTTTTTAGCAAAAAATGCGCAGTCCGCACCGAATGGCAAAGCCATTGGGTGGACAAGCAGGCAAGGCGCCGTAGGCGACTGTGTCCCTGATGGCCCACCACTATAAAAAGACACTACGTGTGTCTTTTTTTATTGCAAAAAACATCAGGGACTCGAACCCTGCTTTTAAATCTCTGTTCTACAAAAAACGACTTGTTTGGGCAAGTCGTTTTTATTTTTTCTCAAAACCGATCAGTAGTCCGCCTTGCTCCGCATAAAAGCTGCAAAGACCCCCACAACGGCAAAGTTCCACCGCAGAACGTGGAAAAGTCTTTAATATTCCATCCCGAAGACGATTGGCAGCCGTTTCATTAAAGCAATGAGCAATCCGAACCTTACCGTTTTTCAGTCCCATCTCTTTCAAATGATGAAGAATGGTTTCCAAAGCTTTCTCAGTACCACGGCATTTATTTAACGGTTCAAGATCTCCTTGATCGCTGGCCTTTCCCACAACACGGATCCCCAGAAGTCCTGCCGCCTTTGCAACCAGAGGTTTCACCCGACCGTTATTGGCCAGATTTTTCATCGACTCCAGCATAAAAAGAAGTCCGGTCTTTTTGATATATTCTTGAATCTCTTCACAGATCTCATCAAACTCAACCCCATCTTTGATAAGCTCTCTGATCTTTTGAATCATCAATGCAATTTCAGGACCTGCGCTAAGAGAGTTTAAAACAAAGACCCGCCGTCCGGGATGCTCTTCTTCATAAGTCTCTTTGGCTAAAACTGCTGCATTATAACTGCCGGAAAGGGTTCCGGTAATCGTAACACAAAACACTTCATCCGCATCTCCAAAGGCTTCTAACCACTCCCCTGCATTGGGACAAGAGGTAGAGGATCTCCCTTTATAAACAGAGAGATCCTGAACCATGGCCTGAACGTCTAACGCCTCATTATCCACGTATTCTTTTTCATCCGTAATGATTTTTAACGGCGCAACGGCAAAATCCATATCATCTAAATACAGAAGATCTGCCGTGGAATCAGCTACAATTTTAATTTTTTTCATAATTGACCTTTCTAAAAATCTTTTATTAAGAAAATTATACGGGTATAATAAGGTCAAAGTCAATGAAATTAAAAAAACTTAATCCTTTCAACCTGTAAAGCAATAACACTTTGCAGGTTATTTTACCATACGGTCGAGTTTCTGAATAAAGAGTACCAGATCCAAGTAGGGCTGGAATTTATCCTCATTCTTCCCAAGCCAATCTTTCAACACATCCACTTTTTCAGTTGCCAAGGATTTATCTGCTTTTCCAAGGGCAATAAAGACCTCGGCATACATCCGGCAGTACTCCTGATGCAAATTCAAGATCCGCCAAGATTCCTGCACACATTCCGCTTCTTCAGCCCGATCGTTCTCGATGATGGGATGGAACTCTTCCAAGCAATCGTAGATCTTAGAAATCCGTTCCACCGTGTCAGGATTACCGATAAAGCCCTGTTGTTTCAATCCGCCGCCTGTTCCGGTATCTACCACAACGACATCATCGGAAACACGCAGTTTATCCGGATCAAAGATCGCACTGATCTCTTCTAAATAAGCTCTGGCTTTCTTTGCGTCTTTTCCAAAACATTTTTCAAAATACCGAGCCGTATATTCTTCCAGATCCAGTTCACGGTCAAAAAGGGTTTCACCATAGATCGCCATAGGCAGACCGGTAGGAAAATAACTGCGCTGAGTCTTATCATCCATAATACCGTGGAAACCGGCATCAGCAATACTGCGGGCATCGTTATAGATATTCTTTGTAAAATGCATATAACCGGGATCCACGTAATGATCCAGCCAGAAATGATATTCAAACAAAAACCGTTTTCCGTCAAAGACCGGCTTCCAGCTGTCGGTGAAGGACAGACTCAGAGGCATGGTGACTGTAAAGGTATTTCGGTTGCGCCGATACTCCGGCAAGGGGCCGTCATGCCGGTCGGTCAAATACGGCAGACTGCGATCCCGACCGGTGGTAGCGGTGGTCATGATAAACCGCTCCGGATGATTGAAACGCACGGTTTCCGGCGCCCAATAGGTATCGGTGTACATGATAAAGACGATCTTTGTGTCGATTCCTTTTTCCGTCAGCGTTGCATCCAACTCATTCAGTAACATCACGTAAAAGTCCGACGGAGACTTCTTTTGACAGGATTCACATTCACAGTGATTATTTCTGCTATCAGAAAGCCAAACGTGAAGAAATGAGCTGCCCCAATTTGTGCGGACAGTACAAAAAAGACTCCTGCGGTAGCAAATATTAAAATTCAAGCAACGAACTGACTTCTCATTTCAAGGGGAGTCAGTTTTGTTTTTAGTTGGATGCGTTGATGATTGTAGAAATGG
>JAZQAE010000086.1:0-1988 GCA_045544995.1 Eubacteriales bacterium | reverse complement strand
CTCGAATTCCATCTCCCGTTTGCCCAGTTGCGGACAAAAACGTTCCATGATCTCGATGGCTTCTTTGACGTTGCCTTGGCAGATCTCGATAAAGAACTTGGCAAACTCTTCGCAGAACTCTGCATGGAAGTCCAGCATCCTCCAGGAAACAGTCTGAGGACGGGTGGGCATCACGCTGTGGGTTTCGGACAATTCCCGTTCTTTCTTGGCAATTTCAAAAACCTTTTGGAAGTTTTCAACCATCGCCGGATTGTGGTGGGGATAGAGCCCTCCCTCGATGCCTTTATCGCCTTGCATATAGGCAAAATCGAAGGCGTCGGTCATCTGTTGCAGGAGATCGACGGCTTCCTTCCAATCCTCTCCGTAAATATGGGAGAAATAGTCTTCCTTGACCGCTTCGTAATCGCAATCCCGGGTCATCAGCGTCTCTGCATAAATGTATACGGGGAAGGCGTTGGGAAATCCGCTTCTCTGGGAGCCGTCTTCCACGTAGCCGTCGATCCCGCCATAGCGGAGTCCGCGGACGTCTTCGTACAGCCGTCTTGCGATGGCCATCCCGCCGGGATCCAGATACTGATGACGCCAGAAATGATATTCATAAGAGAAGACAGGCCCCCTGAAAGCCTTTTTCCAGGTGTGCATGATCGCCAGGTTTTCCTCTGCACTGCGAGGCGCTTCCCAAGCATTGTGGAGAAAAGCGGGAGGCTCGGGGATGACACTATTTTCATTCAAACTGTTGGTATAGGAACGGGTGACCGGTGCATAGAGCAGGGAGAACCGCTCAGGGTTCTTGATGACCTGCTCTTCGGCGCCCCAAAGGGTATCCACGTAAGCGATAAAGACGATACGGGTCTTGAGGTTCCGGGCGGTCAGGATCTCATCCAGCTCGTTGAGCATCATGACGTACCAGTCGGAAGGATGTTTCTTCCGGCAGTCGGCACATTCACAATGATTGTGGGATCCGTCGGAGAGCCAGACGTGGAGATAGTCGGAGTTGCTGTGGGTCTCGGCATAGTCTGCCACTGCCTCTGCCATCCGGGTGCGGACGTGCGGCTTGGACATACAAAGATTGGTCTTCCAACTTTCACCCTCAAAGAAATCCCGCTTGCCGTTCAAAAGAGCCAGGCAGTCCACCGTCTCCTTGGGCAGGGTGTTGACGTCGGTATTAGAGGGCAGATCATAGATGCCAAAGGGCTTAGCGGTCCAGCCGTGGCCAATATCATGGAACATCAGACCGCGCTTGGAGATCTCCGATTCACATTGACGTTTCCATTGCAGGATCTGAGAGCGGGGTACCGGCTCCGGTTTGCGGTTCTGCTCGTTGAAGGTGTGGTTATAATGGCGGTCATAATAGGAAGAGGGGATAAAGAACTCCAGCATATAGACGTTCATTTCCAACTTGGCGTAATAATCTGCCACCTCCAGCATGACCTGCTGAGATTCGGTTCCCTCGTTGCAGAAACCACGGAACCGATGATCCGCCATTTTGTGATATTGCACCGGCTCGATGTCCTTCATCGGTACGTAGTCTCCGTCCACGCCGGGATAGAGCCAACGGCAGCCGTTTTCACGGAGCATCCGATAAACGGCAAAGAGAACACTGCGGGGATTGGAACCGGCTAAGATTCCGCCCTGCTCATCGGTATCCACGTGAATGACGTCATCCAGACGTACGTCCTCTGCTTCGCAGGGCAGACCGAAGTCTTCCAAAAGACCTAAGCGAAAGCCGTCCTTTGCGCCGGGCTCATAGACGATGGCGACGTCTCCGTTATCCGGCATCATCATCCGAAGGTATTTTTTCAGTTCTTCTGCGGCGTAGTCAATGACGTGATCCGCCCGCATCTTTTTGATATAATACATTGCCTTTTCCTTTCTGATTTTTAGTTTCCGCATTCGATGGAGATCTTATTGAAGATATGAAGAATATCGTCGGTCTTCATATTCTTCTTTTCTTCTCCGGATTTATCCAGAACGATCTGACCTTTATC
>JAZQAE010000085.1:0-3960 GCA_045544995.1 Eubacteriales bacterium | reverse complement strand
CCGGTGACCGGGATCGAACCGGTACGGGTATCGCTACCCACGGGATTTTAAGTCCCGGGCGTCTGCCAGTTCCGCCACACCGGCGCATTTGAAAGTTTACCACATGAAGGGGCATTTGTCAATCAAAAAGGATGTACTTTTTTTCTGAGACGCAAAACATTTTGCCACTCTTTTATCAAATCCCCTTTATTTTTCATAAAATATGTGGTAAGATATTTTCAAGAATGTTATTGAGGTGGATCCATGGATAAGATTATCATCAACGGCCCCTGCCGCCTGGAAGGCGAAGTGGAGATCGCCGGCGCAAAGAACGCCATCGTGGCGATCCTGCCTGCCGCTATGCTGGTGGACGGCGTTTGCCGGATCGAAAACGTACCCCAGATCAGCGATGTGGATAATATCTGTAATATTTTGATCGCCATGGGCGCAAAGGTCAATCATACGGATCAGAATACGCTGGAGGTAGATTGCTCCGGTGTCCGTAGCTCCGAGGTGCCTTATGAATACGCCCGAAAGTTCCGGGCTTCCTATTATTTTCTGGGCGCACTGCTGGGGCGGTTTGGTCAAGCGACGGTGGCACTTCCCGGTGGATGCCATTTAGGCGCCCGTCCCATGGATCAGCATATCAAAGCCTTTGAGCAACTGGGCACCGAGGTGGAGATCGCCCACGGTAACGTGCATTGCAAGGCGGAAAAACTGGTGGCAAACGGCATCTATCTGGATATGGTCTCGGTGGGTGCAACCATCAACGCCATGTTGGCGGCCACCAAAGCCGAAGGCCTGACGGTCATTGAAAACGTGGCCAAAGAGCCTCATATCGTAGACGTGGCCAACTTTCTGAACTCCATGGGCGCCAATATCCGTGGCGCCGGTACCGATGTCATCAAGGTTCAGGGCGTCCGCCGTCTGGTGGGCGGTACCTATGCGGTGATTCCCGACCAGATCGAGGCCGGGACCTATATGGCTGCTGCCGCCGCTACCGGCGGTCGGGTGCTGGTTAAAAACGTGATCCCCAAACATATGGAGTGTATTACTGCTAAATTGGAGGAAATGGGAGTCTCCATCACCGAGTATGACGACTCCATTTTGGTGGATGCTTCTGAGCCCCTTAAAAAGACCAATATCAAGACCATGCCCTATCCCGGCTTCCCCACCGATATGCAGCCGCAGATGTGCGTTGTGATGCTTCGGGCAGAAGGAACCAGTAAAATTAATGAGGGTGTCTGGGATAGCCGGTTTAAATATACGGAAGAACTCAATCGCATGAACGCAGAGATCTCCGTGGCCGGAAAGGTGGCCACAGTGGAAGGCGGCCGCCAATTGCTGGGCGCTCCCGTTCGGGCCTGCGACCTGCGTGCCGGTGCGGCGATGGTCATCGCCGGACTGATGGCCAAAGGCACCACCACCATCGAGGATATCGACCATATCCGCAGAGGATATGAGCGCTTGGTGGAAAAATTCGCCTCCCTCGGCGCCGATATCCGCTTGGTGCTGGACTAAATAAAGAAGAATAAAGACACGAAAGGAGGAGCTTTGATGAAGGACTTTGAGATTTTGAGCCGTGATACCGTTGTGGCCGTCTGGAAAAATAATCGGCTTGAGGTTTTAAATGATGCGTTGTTGCCATTATATCTGAAAAGGGCGGCAGACGCTCGGGCTTGGCTGGAAACAAGGGCCATTGATTCTCATAGAGCAAACTCCAGACTGTTGAAAAAAGCCTTGAGATTGACCGAGAAAGATGATGTTTCTACAGTTCTTCACGTTCATGGCGTGACGATCACGGATTCCTACTGGGTTCGGGAGATTGGCAGTGCGCTATGTTATGCAGATGTTCGGTTTGATAAGAACTATTTTTCCAATCTTGCCTTGCGTGGATATTATTCCAGTTTCAATGCCGCCGCTCGGCATAAAGAAACCAAAACTCCTGAGCTGACCAATACCGGAAGCTTTGAAAAGTGTTGGAAACTGAAGGATGGAAAATGGTGGATCTATAAGTCTGCCACCCAAAAAGAGCAGTTTTCGGAACTGTTTGTTTATGCGTTGGGGAAGGCGCTTGGCATGAACATGGCGTATTATGAAAGAGGAGACCGGTGCGTCCGCTCCTTGGATTTCACAAATTCTGCTACCGTTTTGTTTGAACCGGCATTTTCTTTCATGGGGGACGAGGAGGATTACGAAAAGGTTACGAAAAAATTAAAGGAGCTCTGTCCCCGGGCGATCCCGGATTACGTTCGGATGATTTTCCTTGATACCGTCACCGCCAACCCGGATCGTCATACCGGGAATTTTGGCTTAATGCGTGACGCTGAGACCGGGGATCTTTTAGAACTCGCACCCAACTTCGATAACAATATGGGGTTGATTTCCCGAGGGTATCCGTCAAAAAGCAACGCCGAGGACTTATTGATCCGACTATTTAATGAATGGATGGATCAGTTTCCGGATTATCGTAAATACCTTCCTGTTCTCAAGAGAGAGACGGTGGAAAGCGTTGTGAAAGAGTTGAACATGAGGGTCAAGACCCAAACGGTTGTCGATCTGGTGATGAACCGGTATGGGCTGATTAAATAATAAAGAAGAAAGAATAAAGAATAAAACAGGAAGATTTTTGCCTCGCAAAAATCAATGAATAAAAATGGAAGATTCAAATGTTTTGCTGAATAAAACGTTGCTTTTTGCCGGGCGGATCGTGAAATTGCACCGCTATCTTTACGAAAAGAAAAAAGAGCGGGTGCTGTCCAATCAGATTTTGCGGAGCGGAACCAGTATAGGCGCTAATGCAAATGAAGCAGTTTATGGCGTTAGTAAAGCGGATTTTATATCCAAAATGCAGATCGCTTTAAAAGAAGCGGCGGAAACCGAATATTGGCTCCGGCTTTTGGAAATTTCCGAGTATATCTCCCAAAAAGAGTGTGAGTCGTTGCTAAATGATTGCTTGGAGATCAAGCGTATCTTGGTAGCCACTTTGAATACTGCAAAAAAGAATAATTAATAATGAAAGAGTTTCGCTGAGGCGAAACTCTTCCTTTTTTATTCTTTATTCTTTAATTCCTGTTCTCTATTCTTTAAATCCCATCCCCCCTCTCCTTCAACTTCTAAGGTTGGAGGTTTTTGCTGTTTTAGCGTAATAAAGAGTGAAATTGCCGGAAAGTAATACGCAAAATGCGTATCCGCTCTGCAATATGTGCATAGTGCACAAAATTCATTGACATAGAATTGTTAAAATTGTATACTTAAACTACAAATTGGGTTCATCCCCCTTGGCAGGAGGGCGAGACGGCCCGAAAAATTATTTTTTAGGAGGAAATGACTTATGGTCACAAAGAAAACACGGTTGCTTTCTGCAATCGCAGCGGTTCTGATGCTGGTCTCTATGTTCGCCGGCTTCGTGATCCCTGTAAGTGCGGAAGAGACTGACTTGACCCCCATTGCGAATGCTACAAAAGGCGATGGAATAACGGCCTATGAAGTTGCCACGGATGACCATCTGGCGAAGTTGGCTGAAGTTAAGGCTAATTTGGACGCAGGAGATACCGTTTATATCACCGCAGACATTGATATGACGGGCCAAACTGCTCCGGATCTGAGCGGTCTGGTTGCCAACCTGGACGGTTCCAAGGCCGCCGACGGCAAAGCCACCATCACCGGCTTGACGGTGACCAATGCCTGGCTGGGCGACTATGCCGGATCTAAGATCGAATTTTTGGAGTTTGTTGGATTGAAGGCTTACCCTGATGCAAAATACGGTGCTGGATTAATCAAAACGAACACGCAGAATCTTACGATCAACGAACTTTCTATGGTAAACTGTACAGTAACAAATTCTGGGACTGCGGGTCGGCAGAGCCTGATCTTAGGTCAAATTGGAAATACGGTTACTTTCACCAATGCGGAAATTATTGGTTGTGAGATCGTAACGATAAAAAATAAACAAAACGTGGGCTTTCTGGCTTCGCAAAT
>JAZQAE010000084.1:0-9209 GCA_045544995.1 Eubacteriales bacterium | reverse complement strand
ATATTGTTTATTGATGCTGATGGCACAGAAGAACAACTTAAAAAAGCGGATTTGGAACTTGAAAAAATCGGATACTTAGGCAATGACAACTCTAACAAAACAAGTGTTGTTTTGTTGGAATTTTGTTTAAAAGATGTTCCTGGAAGTGTTACAGATGTTCTTAAACTTATAAGTGAATTTAATTTCAATATTTCTTATATAAGTTCACAAGAAAAGGGAACAGATTATCAATATTTCAAAATGGGATTATATGTTGATGATTCTGATAAAATTGCCTATTTTTTAAGTCAAGCAGAAAAGTTGTGCAAGGTGCGAGTTATTGATTATAACCGATCTAAGAATGTGTACGATAACAGCATTTTTTATAACACCTATGTTTTGGGTTTATCACAAATGATGGGACTGTCTGCGGATGGAAAGCAGGAACTTTTAATAAATGTTAATCTTGCTATGCAAACATTAGACGAAAAAGGGTTATCGCCTTATAGAACGTTTGACAGTATAAGTAAGTTTGCTGAACTTTTAAGTATTTCAAAAGGGAAAAACTTTGCACCACGTATAAGCACGCACAAGATTTCCGAAAACACGGAAATCACTTTAGTTGAGCCACCCTGTGGCAGCAACACCATAATCATAAATAGTAATGGAGAGTATTTATTTATTGATAGCGGATATGCTTGTTATCAAAATGAAATGGTTCATATCTTTAACAGAATCATTCCGGAATTTAGTACTATAAAAAAGAAAATACTTATCACCCATGCGGATGTAGACCATTGCGGACTCTTGCGGATTTTTGATGAGGTAATTACAAACGAAAAAACAGCGAAATGCTTGGAAAGGGGATATAATGGACTTGACGGATACCGTGAGGAAAATCCTTTACATAAGCCGTATATAAACATTTGCAAAATTCTTACGGAGTACAAGCCGGTAAATCCCGAAAAGGTTGTTAAACTTTGGGAAAGTGCACAAACATATGACAAGCCTCTTACCCAAACGGGTTTTTATAATTTTGGCGAGCTGAACTTTGAAGTGTATGAAGGAAAAGGCGGACATCTGCCTGGGGAAATCGTTTTAATAGATTATGCGAATCACATTGTTATTACAGGAGATATTTATATCAATACGCATGGTCTTACAGCTGAACAGGAAAAATATAACAGATATGCTCCAATACTAATGACATCTGTTGACACAGACCCCAAATTATGTTCAGAGGAGAGAAATGCCATTTTACAACGATTGGGCGTAGGAAAGTGGCAGATTTTCGGAGCGCACGGGTTTAAAAAGGATTATTCAGTAAATTTATAGTTTTATCTTTGATGTATATGATATTTCCCCTCTTTTGTGCATGGTAGCAATGGATGCAACATAAATGAAGACTCGCTTTGCCGGAAGGCAGGGCGAGTCTTTTGCATGAAAAAGGTGCGGTTGACGGGGGGATTATCGTGGTGTATAATAAACACATTACAAAGACAAGGAGCGATTTTATGCTGACTTTAGAGCGTGCAAAGGAATTATTGAATACGACTACCACCGAGGAGCATCTTTTTCTTCATGCCAAGAACGTTTCGGTGGCGATGGGTGGGCTAGCCAAGCATTTTGGTGAGGATGTGGAGCATTGGATGGCCATCGGTTATCTTCACGACTATGATTATGAGCAGCATCCTGATGCTCACCTGCAATATACCGAAAAAGAACTTTTAGCAGAAGGGATCACCGAAGAGGAGGTTCGTGCGATCCTTGCCCATGGATACGGACATTGCAACGAGGTGGAGCCCATCACCAAGCTGGAAAAGGCGCTGTTTACGGTGGATGAGTTGACCGGGATCATCCAGGCGGCAGCACGGATGCGTCCTATGGGCATCACCGATATGGAGATCAGCAGTTTTATGAAGAAATTCAAGGACAAGAAGTTTGCTGCAAAATGTGATCGGGAAGTGATCCGTAAGGGTTGCGAGATGCTTGGCATGGAGGTCCGGGAGGTTGCGGAGATTTGTATTGCCGCAATGAAGGAGTATGCCGACGAATTAAATTTAGGTCCCAAGGAATAATGAACGCCCTGCCGATATCCGGCAGGGCGATTTTTGTTTGATTTATACCGAAAGACGTGATATAATGGAATTGCAAAATACCGGAAAGGCGGCAAAGCAATGGAACGGAAGAAAAAAGAACTCAGGCTATATAACGTACTATTTCCGCTTTGGTTGATTTTATTGTTTCCTCAAACATGGCTTATCGTGTTGCCCGGTAATTTTATCATTGACAGTCTGGTTTTAATAGTGGGTATGTTCATATGGAAGATTGCAGAGAAAAAGCAGTGGTATAAGCGATATATCATCAAAATCTATCTGTTTGGGATGCTTTCTGATATGATCGGCGCAGGATATATGCTATTATTGATGCTGTGTTTTGACGTTGGTCGGATGGGCGATGAGTTTTATTTAACCGTACCTGCTTTAGTGATATCGGCGGCTTTGATTTTTATTTTCAATTACTTTATTACCTTTAGAAAAGAAGAGAAGCAACTTCGGGTAAAGGTTTCTCTCCTCTTTGCAATCGTTACAGCGCCGTATACCTTCTTGGTTCCGTCAAGCTGGATATATTAAAAAGATCAATCTGCCCTGCTTTTGGGGCAGATTTTTTCAAAAATCGTCGAGAAGCGAAAGAATTTCTGACAAGCTTG
The DNA here is from genome assembly GCA_045544995.1 of Eubacteriales bacterium. Classification (GTDB taxonomy): domain Bacteria; phylum Bacillota; class Clostridia; order Oscillospirales; family QAKW01; genus QAKW01. Next base: position 6,520 of record JAZQAE010000084.1, on the reverse strand, counting down.
ATTTGCTCCTTGCCCCAAAGCATACTACATTCTTACTGACAATAAAACATTGCTTTTTGAGGGGGATTGGGTTATAATTAAATGGTTTGATAGAACGGAGGTACAAGATGGACTATAGAATTATTGCCAGTGATTTAGACGGAACGTTATTGGGACCGGATGAGCGGGTCAGTGAAGAAAACTGGGCGGCCATTCGGGAGTTGCAGGCGCGGGGAATTCATTTCGTGCCGGCATCCGGACGGGCGTTTGAGGAAATGCCGGCAGAAATTCGTGAATGTCCCTTTATTCGGTACTATATCACCTCCGACGGATGTATGATCTACGATAAAAAGGAAGATCAAACCATTGAATTGGCGATGGATCGGGAATTGACCCATCGGGTGTTGGATAAGCTGTATGAATATCCTTTTTGTATGATGGTTCATACCGAAGCCACGTCTTACGTGGATCTGGCAACCCATAACGAAAAGGACTATAAGCGGTTCAATATGAACCGAAAGTGGATCGACTTCACCTTTGAAATGGAAGAAGTGGTTCCCGATCTAAAGAAGTTTGCCTATGGGTTGGAAAAGACGCAATCTTTGATCCCGTTTTTTGAAAAGATGGAGGATCTTTTGGAATGTAAAGCCTTCTTCGAACAGGATCCGGCGTTGATCGTCGCCCAATCCTACCTTTATAATCTGGAAATTTTTTCTTCCAAAGGCGGAAAAGGCAATGCCCTCATGATGCTGGCGGATCATTTGGGGGTCGACCGAAAGGCGACCATTGCCGTGGGGGATACTACCAATGATAGGACCATGATCCAAGCCGCCGGTCTGGGACTTGCCATGGAGAACGCCGTCCCGGAATTAAAAGAGATTGCAGATCAGGTAATCTGCCATCACGGGGAGCACAATATAAAATATATCCTGGAAAACTTCATTAAATAAATAAACAGTCTGTATAAAACGAAAGGTTTATACAGACTGTTTTTACTTATTCTATCGTTTCAATGAGAAACGTCACGGGGCGGAAGCCATCGTTGCAGGAGATCATGGCGGAATGGGGATTTTTCATCCATCCGTCATAGAAATCTCCGCCCCCTTCTGCCAGTTCTTTGGCAAAGGGTGCGATGACCGACCAGGCACTCTCGCAAAAGTTTTCCGGTCGCTCTCCCTCATGAGAGATCCAGCTCTCCCCTATTTTGACGTCGCAGGCGTGCTGGATGGGATTTTCGTATTGCTCCATCAGGTCGGAATAGACCGTCTGCCTGAGGGCGGTGATCTTTACTTTTTTCATCGTCTGGCATCCACCTCGATCGTCTCGCCGTTATAAAGCTGGCAGGAGACTTTTACATCACCGACCAACGCTTCTTCCGGGAAGATATCGCCCATCTTCACCTCTTTGCGGAAGAAATCCGGGGTGCGGAAGGCGTATTTTTTGCCGTTGGTCTCGCAGAATACGTCGGAGATGGGATAGTTGGAGGTAAGAACCGCCAATTTCAGTTCCGTCTCCACCGAAAGGAGAACGACGGCTTTTTCTACCTTAGAGGGATTTTGGAATTCTGCAAAGGTAAAGGGAATATAGTTGGTCTTGAAAAGATCGTTAAAGGAGTATTTTATATCCACAAAGCCCTGGCAGGTATAATGGCTGCCGTCTTCGGCGATCCGCAGACAGTTGCGGTTACGGACGTAGCAGACCTGCTCGGTCATCAAGGTGTAACTCTGGTCGCCGTCGATGGTGCCGTCCTCGTTGCGTACTACTACGGGGTCGGCGGTGTTCATCCGCACGTGACCGTTGCAGCCCACGCCGTCTGCCGGCTTCATCATGGCATAGGATTCAAACATGACCTGCTCCCCGTTTTCCTTGCAGATATCCGTACAGTCATAGCCGTTGGGGTCGATCCGTTTTTTAATGAACCGGGTCACCTCCGGCTGGGAGTAGCGGTAGGGTCCCACCGGCAGATAGCCATTTGCTTGGGTGAGGAACATACTATAGCCCAGATAAGCCGAGGTGATGACCCTTGCCCAAGCGTTAGAAGTACCGCCGGAGCAGGCGTTGCCCAAAAGGCGATAGTCCTTGAAGATGTCCCCTTCCGGCTTCAATGTACCGGTTTCAGGGTCATAGAATTCCGCCACCCGATAGAGGTTGCCCCCGCCCCGGGTGATGTAGGGCAAGCCGCCGTAAACCACTCCTGCCTTGAGAGTACGGGGGAGCATCTGGCTTTCTACGACATAGTGATAATCTTTTTCTAATTTATAGCGGAACTGGGTCTGCAATTTCATGTAATCCAAGCAGATCTGCCGTAATTCCTCTTCGGTCATACCGGGCTTTGCAATGGGAATAGCATTCAGGGCGGCCGGAAGATCGGTGGTGGGGATCTTGGTGGAGGTTTCTCCTGCGTGCAGATTACAGCAAAAGACACGTATACCGGAGAGCTCGTCGCCGGTGGTGAGGGTAACGCCCATTTCAATACTATAGGCGGCATCGGCTGTTTCGTAAGGCTTCAATTCTTCAAAGGGAAGCAGTTCCTTTAAACCAAATTCATTGATCCCTTCCTTGGATAATTCAAAACATCCCTCTTTGACCGTATTCCCTGCCCGATCTTTGATGGCAAAAGAGGCTTTGGTCATCGGGGCGGGACATTCGATCCGAACCTCCTTCAGTTCCTCTAAAGAGAGGGCGCTGGCATAGGTTCTGCAGTTCACCAATTTCTTTTTCATTCTTGGATCCCCGATCAGTTCGTACCAGGAAGTATCAATTGTTGTCATGGAAATTTCCTCGCTTTCGTTGTTCTATCTTCCATTATAACAGAGATTTAGAAAAAGAAATGGGATTTTTCGAACATTTAGGACAAAACGACCATAAAAAAGAGAGGGTAGCCCCTCTCTTTTCTATAATCAGTATTTGATTTTACAGACCAAACCCTCATACATATGAAGATTGGCATTTTTGCAAAGGACGGTGGTTCCGTTGCATTCTGCCAGATGCTCCTCACCGTAAATATCGTAGAATGTGGCAGATTTAGCCGGTTTTTGCAAGGTGATCAAAAGATCCTTTTGGCGGTCGGCGGCCAGGTTGGCGGCAAAGACCATTTGCTCGTTCCCCCGGGACTTGACCGCCACGGATGCAAAGGACTGATTTTGCACCTGAACGGTCTCGCTCATCTCCTGCGCCAATTGCTTTAAGAATTTGATCCGGAAATTGGAGTAAAATCCGTCGCCCATTCCGCCGTCTGCCGCAAAGGTATAAACGGTACCGCCCAGACTGTTTTTGAATTGGACAAAACCGGGATATTTCTTTCCGTCCGAAGTAACGATTCGGGTCAGCGCCTCCCCTCCCGTTGGTTGGAGGATCCGCCAGGTACCGCCCTCGATCCGTAAGGGGGCTTGCACCATGCTGCCGTCGGTGTGGCAAAGGGTATCGAAGATCTCCTTGCCGCCGATGCAGGGAACCTTCTCCCCTACCGTCACGCCCAACTCATCTCCAAAACCGCGTTCGGTGAGGATCTTAGCCGCTGCGCTGTCCAAAAGGACTTTTTTGGAAAGGAGCGTCCGGACCTCTTCATCCCGTAAGAGGTGGACGGTATAGCCGTCGATGACGGCGCTTTCAGTGGTCTCGAAATCTTCGGGAATAATGTATTTGCAAGGAATTCCTGCATTGAGCAGGACTTCCTCCCAGTAGCGGTTGAGGCAAAGCTTTTTCAGATTGGAGACCGGATGGGTCATCTCTTTGACCCGGTCAGGGGCGGTGATGAGACCCAAGCCCTCAGACTTCCAGTTCCAGAGGTCATACTCTGCCATCTTCTCAAGATACGGACGCCGTTCGTTCAAAAGCTCGGCAAACTCCGGCTCCTCTTCCAGGACGCAGCCGTCCAGATCGAAAATGCTGAGAGTGGTGCTTTCACTTCCCAAAAATCCGCTGAGCATCAACTGATAGCCGGTGGCGGAGATGGACTTAGCCCAACGGGTAAACCGGGTGTTTTCGATCTCCGGGCAGAAATCTGCATCGGTGCCGTAGGTGGCACGCAGATCGGCTTTCAATTGTTCGTAACGAGCATAAGAATTAAAGAAGATCTTATTGGATTTTTCCACGTAGGGGCCAAAGGTGGGGCGCAGGATCGGCTTGTGACCGCCGGAGATGTTGGTGAGAAACTCTTTCCAATGCCGGCCTTCCGTACTGTGGGTGTCCGGATTGGAGGTCATAATGGCCACCTTGGTCTCGGGGGATGCGGTCTGGACGGTATCGGCGATCCAGGTGCAAAGCTCGTTGACACATTCCCCTTGGAACTCCAGCCACTCCCGGCGCAGATGATTGCCGGAGAGGATGCCGTCCCGGATCTCCTGGCGGGTGTAACTTCCGCCTACCTTTTTATTAAAGCGGGCGATGTGCTCTTCGCAGAAACAACCGAAATCCATCCGTTCCGACGGAATTTTTCCGGTCCAGACTTCCCGTACAGAGGCACGGTGATGGCTCATGCGGATATCGTCGTCGATCCAGAGTACTTCCGGGCGGGTCTTGGCCCAGGCACGGAGCTTTCCGCCGCCGATCTCCCGGAATTTTTTACCGATGGAGCAGGCAACGCCCCAGGATTCCAACCCCTCTTCATCCACAAAGTTTTCCCAGCGGGTATTGCGTTGCAGATCGGCACCGCCATCCCAGGAGCCAAAGAGGTTTTGATAGTTCAATTGATAAGAGATGCCGTTCTCTTCCAATCTCCGTCCCAAGGCTTCCACAATGGGAACGTAATATTCATTGTGCTCGGGACTGTCCGGCATATAGTACCAATCCGGGTCCAGATCCACGTAGAGCATTACGGCTTCAATGCGGTTTTTCAGGCAGTATTCGATCAAGGCGTTCGCCCGACGCTGGGTCACCTCTTTGGGATAGGTGGGTTCGCAGGGCAGATAGTATCTTAAAATATAGCGTGCATTCATATTTTTACTCCTTTATTTGATGAACGGCTTTCCAAGCGGCATCTGCATAAAAGCGATGTCCTCCCTCGCCGGTGACTAAGACGGCATGACCACCGAATTTTTTAAACAATTCTTCCGCTTGCCGGAAGGCTCTCCGTACTGCAAAATCGGGGAAGATCTCGTCTTGATCGCCGTGCACCACGATAAGATCACGAGGCGCAATCAGTCCGGCTAAGTCTCCCATATCGAAATAGTGAGCGATGCCTGGGATATAATTACAAGCACAGTGCCGGATATCCACAATGGAATTCTGAAAGGTGCAAAAAGAGCAAGAGGGCATGGCCTGGCGGATGCGCTCGTCCATACAAGCGGCGTAAAAGGCGGTGGTGCCACCGCCGGAATTTCCTAAGCAAAGCAGATTTTTAGTAGCGTATTGAGAGAATCGCTTTTCGATCAAGTCGATGAGACGCAACGTGTCCCAGACCCTCTCACCAATGGCGGTTCTACCCAAGAGTAGGGTCGCCATGCACTGTGCTCCTTTGGCACAGCCCGGCGCATCCCGGAAGGTACCGGTTCGACCCATGTACCGTTGCTCTAAGCAAAAAGCGGCATACCCTTCTTTTACGGCCCGGACGGCAAAATCCCGATCACCGCTTTGCAGGAGGGCGGCCTGCTCCTCGTTCATGGGAGCGCCGTCTTGGGTAAGCCCCACGGAATTGTGCATTCCCGTAGAATGTCCTTGGATACAGATGCAGACCGGAAGTTTTTCCTCTTCCCGTCCTTTGGGAACCAAGAGATAGCAAGGAACAAAATAGCCCGGTTCACTTTGGAATTGAAATTCCAGACCGTGACCGTCCTTGGTATCGAATTCCCGAAGCAGTTCAAATCCGTCTTCTTCCGTCGTCACCATATGGTTCAGCCCTAAAAGGGAGGATAGTTTTTCTCTTGCCCGGCTTTGCCAGGATTCCCGACTCTCCTTGTCATCATGGCGCAGAGTCGGTGTGATCTTGGAATACAGTTGCCCGGCATAAGTTGTAGCAATGCGATTATCCATCTGTCGGTTCCCTCCTCTTTATTAGTTTAATTATAGCAAAATGACAGGGAAAGTCAACGGCGCCACCCGCATATTTCTGCAGAAAACCCGCAAACTAAAAGAAAAATGCAGAGAGGGTAAAATCAATGGATCTATTCGCAGTTCTTCGGCTGGTGTTGGGGCTTTCTTTCTTCTTGTTTGGAATGCAGATCATGAGCAAAAATCTGGAAGAGATCGCCGGCGGACGGTTGGAGCAACTCTTAAAGCGGATGACGGCCAATCCCCTGGCAGGACTGGGGACCGGCATTGCGGTGACGATGGCGGTGCAGTCGTCCTCGGCGGTGACGGTGCTTTTGGTGGGGTTGGTCAATGCCGGGGTGATGACGTTCCGCCAGACGGTCTACGTCATCTTCGGTGCCAATATCGGCACCACCCTTACCGCCTGGCTTTTGAGCCTGACCGGCATTGAAAGTAAGACGCTTTGGGTACAGATGCTCAAACCGGAAAACTTTGCGCCGATCCTGGCGGCGGTCGGGGTGATTTTGGTCATGGCGTCCAAAAAAGACCGCCGCCGCACCGTAGGATCTGCTCT
>JAZQAE010000083.1:0-9445 GCA_045544995.1 Eubacteriales bacterium | reverse complement strand
CTTTCGAAGAAGCTTCAAGAATGATCGTTGACTACATTGAACTTTATTATAATTCAGAAAGGTTGCATTCAGGTATTGGTTATTACATTCCAAACCATTTTTTCACTCTTTTATCTGTCCACTAATCTTGACAAGTTTCTGCCTTTCGCATTTTTTCCTTTGTGTGTATTTTCTTGTCTGTGTATGTTTTTGCTCTGCTTCGACAGCTCACAGGCGACCCGACCACAAAGATGCTAACCGATATTTTGATTATTTTCCTCCTTGTAGTGCTTAATACTGCCGTTTGGGTATTATATGAGATTATCAAGGGTAATCGAAAGTAATTCGGCCAATTCCAATTCATCGAACAGTTTATAATCGCTCACAAGGGGTCTTGGGTTCTCCTAACAGGGGATATTCGAATGCCCAAATGAATTGTGTATGTGAAAGAACGAATAATAAGGAAGAACGAATAAAATCGGTTGAGATCCACCCCAAGGTGGATCTCTTTGTTTTTATGGTGTGCGATACTCCAAATCATTTGCGGCAAGAGTACAATTAAATTGTGCTGGCGCCCAAATAAATTGGGCGGTAAAGAAAAAGTACAAATAAATTGTACCGGGTGTACAAATGGATTGTACGGATTAAAAAAGTACAATTAAATTGTACTGAAGTGTACGCAAATGAAGTGCGTAGATTGAAAGAGTACAATTAAATTGTACCGGGTGCACAAAAGAATTGTACAAAAAGGTGAAAGTGTAGGTGGGGGGACAAATGAATTGTACTCACAGATGAAAGCGGGTGGAGTACAAATAAATTGTACTCAAGGGTGAAGCGAAGGTGGGGTACAAATAAATTGTACTCAAGGGTGAAGCGAAGGTGGGAGTACAAATGAATTGTACTCAAAGGTGAAGCAGGGGTGGGGTACAAATAAATTGTACTCAAGGGTGAAAGCGGGGATGGGAGTACAAATGAATTGTACTCACAGATGAAAGCGGGGATGGGAGTACAAATGAATTGTACTCAAAGGTGAAGCAGGAATGGGAGTACAAATGAATTGTACTCGAGGGTGAAGCAGGGGTGGAGTACAAATGAATTGTACTCAAAGATGAAAGTGGGGGGAGTACAAATGAATTGTACTTTTTCTTGCTTTTTGTTGTGTGTCGTAATATAATGAAATTTGAGGGAGTGATTAGGATAATGAATGAGATTTTTAGAAGAAGATTAAGGCAGCTTCGCCTTGAGAAAGGCGTAGGTTGCATTGAAATGAGTGAGAAACTCAAAATGACCAGAAATTACATCTACAACATTGAGGCGGGGTATGCCTATCCCTCCATGACGCAGTTTTTTGCCATTTGCGAATATTTAGACGTGGCGCCCTATGAATTTTTGAAATTTGAGCCGGGGTACACCTCCAAAGAGGAAGAGTTATTGGATGTGGTGAATGGTTTTAGCCCGGAAGAAATGGATCGTGTGATTACGCTTGCCAAAGGGGTCAAGGGGTAATCTTTTACAAGAACGAATTGGTGATTTTAGGTAAAATCACGATTTTGAAAAATAATCTTTAAAAGGTTGTTTTTTAGAAATCAATGGACTATAATGGGGCAAAAGCAGGTGATTTTATGGCTAAAAAAATAACAACCCAAGAGATTACGGAAGGCCCTCTGATACGGCCGATTATCCGCTACACCATCCCTATCATTTTATCCAGTGTATTGCAGTTGCTTTTCAATGCGGCGGATTTGGTGGTGGTGGGCCAGTTCGGCTCTGAAAATTCGGTGGGTGCTGTGGGCGCCACCGGGTCTTTGACCAATCTGATGGTAAATCTCTTTTTAGGACTTTCGATCGGTGCCGGCGTGGTGGTTGCTCACGGTTTAGGCGCGCACGATGACGAAAAAGTCCGTCAAACGATCCATACGGCCATTCCCTTAGCGGTGATCTGCGGTGCGGTGCTGACGGCGGCCGGAGTCTTTTTATCCGGGCCGCTTCTGAAAGCGATGGGAACGCCCCAGGAAAACCTGGGCTTGGCGACCCTCTACATGCGGATTTATTTTTGCGGGATGATCTTCAACTTGCTGTTGAATTTCGGCTCGTCGATCCTCCGGGCGGCGGGGGACAGCACCAGTCCTATGAAATATCTGACCATCGCCGGTGTGGTGAACGTGATATTAAATCTGATTTTTGTGATTGCGTTCAAGATGGACGTTGCCGGCGTGGCATTGGCTACGATTCTCTCGCAGGGCGTTTCGGCGACCCTGATCCTCCGGACGTTGATGAAACGGAAAGATGCTTGCCAACTGAAATTGAAGGAGCTGGGCATCCATCGGAATCCTTTAAAACGGATTTTGGCCATTGGAATTCCTTCGGGAGTTCAAAGTTCTCTTTTTTCTATTTCCAACGTACTGATGCAGTCCTCTATGTTCAGCTTCGGTCCGGTGGCGTTGAAGGGCGTTTCTGCCGCCTCCAACATTGAAGGATTTATTTACGTATTGATGCACTCCTTTAATCAGACCATGGTGAATTTTACCGGTCAGAATGAAGGGGCACGAAAGTACCGGCGGATCGCCAAGCTTTATTTCACCTGTCTTTGGATGATGCTGGTGGTCAGTATCGGTCTTTGCGGAACGGTCTATCTTTGCGGTCGGCCGTTGCTCTCCATCTACATCCCCGGCGACACGGCGGCCATTGACTTTGGTATGCAACGGTTGATGATGGTGGGGCTTCTGTACTTCCTCTGCGGCATGATGGAGATTGCCAGCGGCGGTGCCCGTGGAATGGGCATCTCGCTCTCCACCACCTTGGTCAACGTCTTTGGCGTCTGTGGATTACGGGTGCTTTGGATCTATACCGTATTCCCTAAATTCCATACCCTCACGGCGTTATATGCCTCTTATTCCGTTTCCTGGATCGTGACCTATTTTGCCACCTCGTTTGTTTTCTTTGGTGTCTTACGTGCCAGAAGAAAACGGTATGAACAAGAATTAAAAAATCAAAACTAAGCAAAAAATCCCCCCGTTCGGGGGGATTTTTTTATGTTTATTTTCTTCCGGTGGAACCAAATCCGCCGTCGTTCCGTTCCGTCTCTTCAAGCGTTTCCGCTTCGGAAAAGACCGCTTGAGGAGCGGGGAGGAGCACCAACTGGGCAATTCGTTCGCCCTTTTCCACCGTTTGAGGGACGGGGCTTTGGTTATAGAGTGCAACCATCACTTCGCCCCGATAGTCGGCGTCGATGACTCCGACTTTATTAGCAGGCGCCAAGCCACGTTTGGTAGCCAGCCCGCTTCTGGCGAAGATAAATCCGCCATAGCCCCGGGGAAGTTCCATGGCAAGGCCGGTATGGACCAGCGCAGTAGTGCCGGGCTGGATGGTCATTTCTTCGATACTGCAAAGGTCTGCGCCGGCGGCATCCTCGGAGCCGTAGACGGGCAGGATTGCATCGGGGGATAACTTTTTGATTTTCACAGAAAGTCGATTCATTTTATGCGTCCTTTATCAGATTTTTTTCACTATATGCGATGATCCCCTCGGCGATGGCCTTGGCGATCTCTTGGGTGTGGGAAACGATCCATTGGGCTTTATCTTGCTTATCGTGGAATTCCACTTCGATGAATGCCAGCGGCATGGTGGGATTCATTACTTCCTTAAAGGGTGCGCCATCCGGCAGGAGACAGAGGTAATCCTCTTTATGGCGGGAGGTGCTGTATGCAGTGCCGGTAAGGGCGGCCAGACGGTCGAAGATCTCCCGAGAGAATTCTTCGCATCCTTGGATGGCACCGTTATAAAAGACGTAGGTGCCGGTCTGTTTTCCGCCGGCATTGGAGTGGATGGGGATATAGAGATCCGCACCCATGCGGTTGGCTTGGTTCGGGCGGTCGTTGATACTGCTGTCCCGGCGGGCCATATACACCCGATAGCCCCGATCCAAAAGGATCTGCTTGACCGCCTCTCCCACTTTATACATTTCATCCCCTTCGTTGTAGGTTTTGATGGCGTAGGGGTTGGTGAACTGATTGGAGGGGGAGAGATAGATCAGAGGCATTTCAAATTCTTCTGCGTTTTCGATCTCAAATTCGGGAGGTGCTTCCCATTCCACATCTTTTAAGAAGAGGCGATGGAAGATGGCGGCACTTTCTGCCCGAGTGATAGATTTATGAGGATTAACGGCGTTGGTGTCGTCACCGAAGATGATATCGCCCAAAGCCAAGGCCATGGCGCCGGTGGCGTAAGAAGAAACGGTGTCGAAATCAACCGGATGAATTCCTGTTTCGTTCATCCGCCCGTCGAGGTCCACGGCAAGCATTTCTTCGTCGGTATAACGGATCCGCATCAACATCAGCACCGCATCCTGCCGGGAGATGGGGCGGTTCGGTTCGCAGTTATTGGCGTCCATCCCTCGGATGATCCCGGCTTTCCGACAGGCGTCGATGGCTTCAAAATACCAAGATTCCGGAGAAACGTCCTTGAAGGGGGCTGCGATGCCCTCGGTTTTTTCGACCATCACTTTGGGGTCGTTCTGCCAGGCACGGTAGATGATCTGCGCCATTTCCGCCCGGGTGATGGGGTTATTCGGATTTAAATGATTGACGTCATCACCGGTAAAATATCCGGCTTTCATGCAGGGGCCGAAATATTGATAGGACCAGTGCTCCCGAAAAATGTCGGTCATATTGAGGATGGGCTCTTTAATATCTAAGACGACGATATTAAAGGATTCCTGCAGACTTCCCACCTGAACGAGTACCGTCTTATTACCGGGGGTGGTCATATCCGGCCAGGTGCAGTAGCCATCTAAAGTAAATTGTAAAGGAGCGCCGTCGGTATAGATCAGATAACCGCCGGTGTAGTCCGGTTTTTCATTAATATAGTAGATTTTTTTGGTGGGTTCTTTGATGGTCAGGGAGGGGGGTAATGCAGGAAGATCCGGATCCTCGGGAAGTACAGGATCTTCAGGTTCCTCGGGATCTTCAGGAATTTCGGGATCTTCAGGTTCCTCAGGATCTTCCGGATCATCGGGATCTTCGGGAATTTCCGGAATCTCCGGTTCGTTGGCGATGGGATCTTCACCGTCCGGATCCATTCCCGGATCTTGATAACCGGAGTCCGGCCCTTCCTGCGATTCGTCCGCCCAAGCGGAGAGGCTGAAGGGGAGGGTGAAAAGGAGTATAAAAATTGTGAGGAATGCGATTAATTTTTTCATGGTACCTGCTTTCTGATTTACATTTTAATGCACAATGCGGAGGGGGAAATAGAAAAGGAACAATCTGCCATATTCTTGATCTCGCCGTCTACGTTGACCCGAAGTGCCGGATCACGTAAGGGGCGCGCCTGAACGGAGTCGGCTCTGCAATGAACCACGGTGTCCCGAAAGGTGAGGATCTTTCCGCCGAGAAGACCCGGCAGATAACGAAAGATGATCCGCATCAGAGGGCTATCCTGCACGACGATCAGTTCCAATTTGCCGCTTTGAGGGTCGGCGGTGGGGCTGATATGGATGCCTCCGCCTATGTATTGGCCATTGGCCACCGAAAAGACCAGGCAATCGCCGGAAAAGACGGTCTTGCCGTCGGCAATGATCTCCATGGGAATGGATTGATAGCGGAAGATGGCGCAAAGAACGCCCCAGAGATAAGGGAGAAGTCCATGGAAATGCTTTTTGGCCTGTTCTGCATAGTCCAGTACCGCCACATCGAAGCCGGCACCACATTCATTGGCAAAAAGACTGTCGTTCAGCGTTCCAATATCGATCTTACGGATGGGAGAAGAAAGGATATGCTCCAAAGCCTGAAGGGGATCGGACGGGACCTTCAAGGTCTTTAAGAAATCATTTCCGGTTCCTGCCGGAATAGCAGCCAAAGGAAGAGGGCCGTCCAAAGCCCCTTGCAGAGTCTCCAGAAAGGTGCCGTCTCCGCCGACCGTCAGAAGAAAATCACCATCTTGATAATCCTCCGCTGCTTGATGCGCTAGCTCCGATGCATGACCGGGGCTGGCAGTTTCAAAGATACGGTGGGGGATTTTTTCTGCCTTCAGTCGTTCTATGATCGTTGCTGCGACTTTTTTCGACCTGCCGTTTCCGGCGGTGGGGTTGATGATCAGCGTAATCAATTTCCCTTATCCTCCAAAATCCAACAAAAAATACACTCCTATTATAACAGAACCGGGATTGAAATGCAACCGGAAATTATTGTTCGGAAGTGTGCGTCCTCCGGCACCTATAATGGGTGACGAGGAGAGGGAAAAACCTCTTCCGAATGACACGGGAGGTGTAAAGGTGTTAAACTTCACAGATCGCTTGGCACGGGACGTAGCGCGGGCAGCCAGAATGACCTTGCCGGAATTGGAAGAAGCGCTGCAAAACGCCGAAACCCGCACGGTGAGCCAGTTGACGGCGCTTTCTCTGGCGAAAAAAGCGGCGGAAGGCGGGATGGATGCCATCAAAATGATTCGGGAACTCGCTAAGGTTCTGCCGGAAAAAAAGGAAGAGCGAGAGGAAATTGAGGTGCCTTTGGTGGAACTTCGAGTGGTGGCACCCGGGGAGGAAAAAACGGAATGACAGGGGAACGCAGAACGGAGCGAAAACCGTACCGATTGGATATTACCCCCTTGCAATACCGCTTTCTCACCGCCCCGGAAGAGGAGATCCTCTTTGGCGGTGCCGCCGGCGGCGGAAAGAGCTTTGGTCAGTTGGCGGATGCGTTGCGCTATGCGCTGACTTATCCCGGCTCCCGTCAGCTTTTGCTTCGGCGGACCCTGCCGGAACTGGAAAACTCTCTGGTGCGGATGGCGCTTTCTCTCTTTCCCGACCATCTGTATCATTACATCTCCTCCCGTCATACCGGCGTCTTTCTCAATGGGTCGATTTTGGATTTTGGGTACTGCGACAGCGAACGGGACGTCTTTCGGTACCAGTCGGCGGAATACGACGTCATTCGGTTCGATGAGCTGACCCATTTTACCGAGTCGATGTACCTTTATCTCATGTCCCGTCTTCGGGGATCTGCTCCCTTTCCCCGACAGATGAAATCCACCACCAATCCCGGCGGTTTGGGGCATGAGTGGGTCAAGCGCCGGTTTATCGACCCGGCTCCGCCGGATACCCCCTTTGGAGATGAACTTGGTTCCCGTCGGTTCATCCCTGCCAAGGTGACGGACAACCACTTCCTGATGGAGGGCGATCCCCTCTACGTCAAGCGGTTGCAACGGTTGCCGGAACGGGAGCGCCGTGCTTTATTGGAGGGGGAATGGGATCTGCAGGAGGGACGGTTCTTCACCCGATGGAGCCGGGAAGAACATCTTGTGGAGCCCTTTCCCATCCCGGATCATTGGCGAAGGTACTGCGCCCTGGACTACGGCTTGGATATGTTGGCGGGGCTATGTATTGCCGAGGACGAGCAGGGATTTTTCTACGTCTACCGGGAGGTCTATGAGCCGGGGCTGGTGGTCTCGGAGGCGGCGGCCAGACTGCGGTCGGCGGCCCCTACGGGGCCCTACTATGCACCGCCGGATCTTTGGAGCCGGCAGAAGGATTCCGGCCGGTCGATCGCCGATCTCTTTCGGGAGCACGGGGTCACCCTTAGCCGGGTCAGCCCTGCCCGGATCCCCGGCTGGGCGATCCTGCAGGAATGGCTCCTGCCCCGACGGGATCGGGACGGCGATCTTCGTCCCCGTCTCAAGATCTTCACCACCTGCACCAACCTGATCCGGTGTCTGCCGGCCCTTCAATGGGATCCCGCTATGCCGGGGGACTGCCGGACGGAGCCCCATGAACTGACCCATGGGCCGGATGCTTTACGTTATTTTGCCATGGGCTATCCGGGGACGGATCGCAGGCGACCCTCTCATCACCCCAATACCTTGGGGAATTACAGAAAGGAATGGATCATATGACAATGTTATTTTTGGCTTTTTCCGTGGTATTGGCCGTACTGACGGTGGCAGCGTACCGCCTGGGAATGGCGGACGGGCTTTCCGCCGCCCGACGGGGGAGACTGGCTGGATCCCGGGAAAAGAAGAAGGATCTTTTAGCAAAGATCGACGCCTATGACGGCAGAAAGGAGCGCCATGCAGAACGGATGTGAGCAGATCTGGCGGGAATATGAGGAGGGGTGTGCCCTCCTCAGCCGGGACGGCTTTTACGACCGTACCGAGGAATGTCAGTACTTTTATGCCGGAGACCAATGGCGGTATCTGCCGACGGATGGGGAACGGCTTCCGGTCTACAACATGATCGACCCCATTGTGAAATATAAAACCGCCGTGGTGGCGCAGAACAATCTGACGGTCAACTATAGTTTCGACCTTTCAGACCGACCGGAACTGGCAGAGCTTGGTCGGGAGGCGGCAAGCCTTTTGAATCAAAACGCCCGTCTCCTTTGGGAGCAGAACCAGATGGATCAGAAATGCTGGGAGGCGGTGGAGGACGGCTGTATTACCGGCGCATCCTACCTCTATTTCTATATGCAGGGCGGACGGCTGAAAAGCGAACTTTTGGACGGAGCAAACCTGATCTTTGCCGACGAGCAGGAGCAGGACATCAATGCCCAGCCGTATATCTTGGTGGTGCGCCGTCGTTCTGTCCGTGAACTTCGTGCAGAAGCAGAGGCACGGGGCTTGCCGGCAGAGGAGATCGAAAAAATCATGCCGGACAGCGAATGGACCGGCCAAACCGGCAGTCTCGGTCTGGAGAACAATCTGGAGGAAAACCGCAAATGTATCTCCATTCTGAAATTCTATAAAAAGAATGGAACCGTCTGTTTTGTGGAGTCCACCCGTGGATGCGTGTATCATCCCGAGACGGTATTGGAGGGCGTGACTCGCTATCCCATCGCTCCCTTTATCTGGGCGAGAAGAAAGGGCTCCTGCCGAGGCCGTGGTGCGGTGGAATCTCTCATCCCCAATCAGATCGCCATTAATAAAAATCTGGCACGGTTGGATATTGCCATCAAGCGGTTTGCCTATCCGAAATTGGTGTATAACGCCCCACGGATCCAAAACGTGGAGGACATCGAAAAGATCGGTGCTTCCATTGCGGTGGACGACCCCAACGTGGCCATCGGGGAGTTGATCTCCTACGTCCAGCCTGCCGGCATCAACGGCATCGCCTATAACTTTATGAACAACATGATCTCCACCACCCGGGATCTCTGCGGTGCCGGCGATGCTGTGACCGGTCAGATCAATCCGGAGCAGGCGTCCGGTGCCGCCATTCTGGCGGTGCGGGAGGCAGCTACCCTTAATCTGAATTTTGCGGTGGCACAGCACAGTCGGTTCATCGAGGTCGTGGCGCTGATCTGGTACGATCTGCTTCGGGCGTATCATCCGGCAGGGCTGACGGTGGAGGGACAACTGATCCCCGGTAAGCTTCTCTTGGCCTTGGAGCCTCGGGTACGGGTGGATCTTTCTCCCTCTAATCCCTATTCCAAATATGCTCAGGAGCAGACCCTGCAAAATCTTTTGGCGGGTGGCTATA
>JAZQAE010000082.1:0-8163 GCA_045544995.1 Eubacteriales bacterium | reverse complement strand
TCGCTGATGTAGACCTGAGTCTTCTTGGTCTGCAGCATGGAGCTGGGAACCAGAGGAGTCACAGGACCATGGGTAACCAGACGAGAAGTCATTCTCTGCCAGCTGGAGAAGGTACCGTTGGTAGCCAGTGCATGAACCTCGATACGCTCCTTAGCACGCATAACGTCGATAGGACCAATGGTAGCAGCCATGGGAGGAACGTTAGCAATGTCGCCGGACTGACCGAAGGTACCGTTCAGAGAGTTCTGCATAACGGTCATGGGATGCAGTTTTACCAACTTAGCGGGCTGGCTCAGCCACTCTTCGATATCGCCGCTGCCGACGAACTCAGGGATGGGATCCACGAAAGCAACGTGGCCGGTCCAACCGGGAGAGGTGGAGATGATATCGGCACCGCCGCCGGAAATATCGTTGATGATCTTGGAGTAATCATTGATATTAGCGTTGGTAGGATAGTGAACGTTCTCCATGGGCATTCTCAACTTCGGATCAATCTGCATCACGAAGTATTTGATCATGGAATGAACAAAGCCAGCCTCATAGGTCTCGGGAGCGATGTTACCGTTCTCGTCTGCCCACTCGTCCTCAGCAAAGATGTGAACCTTGGAGCAGTCAACCTTGAAGTAGTTGATCAGCTGAGCCAGAGGAATGTAGGTATCCGGCTCGGGGTTGCCCAGGATCATGGTGAAGGTACGGCCCTCTTCGGAAGCCGCCTTCAGACGGGCAAACAAGGTAGCAATCAGAACGGGATGGGGGTTCATCATAACCTTAACCTCGAACTCGGGATGCCACCAGGCCTCACGCTTCTCCAGGTCCTTGCCGCTCATTTTGCGGACACGCTCGCAGATCTCACGCTCTTTGAAGGGCACGAAATCAGCAGGAGCAAACTCAAATTTGGTTGCGGGATCGGTAATGATCTCTTTCATGTTTTCATTCTCCTTTATATAATTTTTTTGAAAAACAAATTAAAATTTCAACTTTCCGAAGCAATGGAGCTTATGGAAGGTGAAGGGTTCGCCCACGAGGGGGCTCCAGGACAGGTAATGGGCCGGTTCTGAAAGATCGGCGCAGGTAAAGAAGTTTCCACGCAGTTCCTGCCCTTTTGGGGTGGTAAACGCCGGAAAGATCCGACGGATAAAGTCGTAGGGCAGAGTATAGAAGAGATCCCAGCCTTCTTCCGTCCGTTCCACGATGGGGTGTAGGATGTCTTCATACCCAAATTCCGGAATCAGCCGGAGATTGGTGTCGATGCCGGAGCCAAATCCCACAAAGACACAGCCTTTTGGATTGAATTCGATATTGATGTACCGAGGATCGTCTGCCAAGGGAGCAAAAAAGAACTCCAAGCAACTATCCTCACAGGGGATGCCGTAAGGGCCTTCGGAGACTGCCCGGGGATCGGGATCTACCTTGCGGAGATGCAGATACAGTTTCTCGTCATCATAGGCCACCTGCGCATAGGCGCTGTAATAATCCGGGGTATCCAGATAAGGTACCGTAATCTCTGCCACGTCCAGCTTATCCCAATCGGGAGCGTCCGGCGTGTAGGCTACGCTATATTCCATCATTGGAGATCGCCCTCCAGAATGACGCCCTTAACACCCATCTTATAATCCACGATCACAAGATCTGCCCGCTTGCCCTTGGCGATCTCGCCCCGGTCGTAAAACCCAACGGCAACAGCCGGATTGTAGGATGCAAATTTAAAGACGTCCACCAAAGAGGCGCCGGTATGCTTGATCATGTTTCGGCAGGAGATGTCCAGGGTCATTTTAGAACCGGCGATCTCGCCCATATGGTCGAAATTAATGTCGTCCACGTCGTCGTAGCCCTCAGGGATGGGGCCGTCGCAGGCATAGGCATCGGAGATCAAGATGATGCGGTCGTCGCCCTTGATCTTACGAACCAAGCGAAGCATATAAGGATCCACGTGGATACCCCGGCTATCGCAGATCAGTTCGGCATAAATACCGTGATTATAGTTTACCGCTTCATCCACACAGACGCCCCGGCACTCGGGGTACATAGGACGGTCACCGGTGGCATTGGTATGATGGGTGCCGATCTTGAGGCCGTAGGGCATCAAGGCTTCAATTTCCTGGGGTGCCGCTTCGCTATGCGCCACGGAGAAGACGGCGTTCGGGTTCTTGGCTTTTACGTCCAGCACGAAGTCCAGAATATTCTCCCGCTCAGGGGCACACGCCCAAACTTTTGCCAGATCGTAGGCCGCATCAATGATCGGTTGATGCTTTGCTTTATCCACAGGGCCTTTCCAGGGGTTATTCTCCCGATCACAGCCGAACTTGGGATTTAAGTAGGGGCCTTCCATATAGAGACCGGCGATATTCTTACATTCCGGTTTCTTCATCGCATTCCGCAGGGTGGCGATCGCCTCTAAGTATCCGGCGGTATCCATGCTATAGTATAAAGCAGGGAGGAGAGAAGTGGTGCCGTGCTTCAGATGGTGCTGGCTGGCACGCTCCGGCTCATCCTGGAAAAAAACGTAGCCATCGGAATGGGTATGAATATCCACAAAACCGGGTCCAACGTAATTTCCCTCTGCATCGATGATCTCACATCCTTCGGGAACAGCCAGTTTCCGGGCTTCGCCGAAGTCGACGATCTTACCGTCCTCCATCAAAAGGACTGCATCGGGGATAAAATGATCTTTCATCACTAAGGTTGCATTGATAATTGCTTTCACGCTTCAACCCCTCCTTTTATCTTTGGTCGATCCCTCGACACTAATAGTATACTTCTTTAATGTATTGTACCCTTTTTAAGGGGGTGTTGTCAATAGATTTGCCGTTTTTTCCTTATAAATCAGGCTTTTCCTTATTGACAAAACCCTCGGCGAATGATAGTATAATTATGGATTAATATGAGTTAAGAAAGAGATCTTTTACTATGAAAAAATTTCTTGGAATCGACATCGGAACCACCTCTCTGAAAGCGGCGGTTTTTGATCAGGACGGAAAGCGTCTGGGTCTGGAAAAAAGAGACTATACTCTGGACACCGATGCAAAGACCGGATTTATCGAATTTGATCCGGAGCAATACATCGTCATGTGTAAAGACGTTATCGACCGACTGACAGAGCAATGCGGTACCATCGACGCTCTTTCCGTGGACACCCAGGGCGAGACCCTCATCCTGACGGATGGGGAAGGAACCCCCGTTTGCCCGGCCATCGTCTGGCTGGACAACCGTGCCACCGCCCAGGCAGAGGAGATCGAAAAGAAGTTTGGCCATAAAAAGGTATATGATATTACCGGTCAGCCGGAGATCACCGCCACCTGGCCTGCATCCAAGCTTCTCTGGGTCAAGGAGAACCGTCCGGAAGTCTTTGCCAAGACCGAAAAGATCTTTATGCTGGAGGACTGGGTGCTCTATCGGCTGACAGGCAACTTTGTGACCGAGCCCACCATCCAATCGTCCTCCGTTTATTTCGATATCAACACCCGTGCTTGGTGGGGCGAGATGCTGGAGTTCATCGGCATCGAAGAAAAAATGCTCCCCAAGGTCTGCAAATCTGCGGAAGCGGTAGGCACTTATAACGGCATCACCGTGGTCTCCGGTGCGTTGGATCAGATCGCCGGCACCATCGGCGTGGGCGTTACCGACGAGACCCGTGTCAGCGAGATGACCGGTACCATCATGGCGGTCTGCGCCACCTGCGATACCATTCCGCCCTACGACCCCAAGAGCATCGTCCCCTGCCATCTCCATGCTATCGACGATAAATTCTGTCTCATCCTGTGGTCTGCCACCGCCGGCATGGCGCTGAAATGGTTCAAAGAGCAGTTCGGCGGCGACCTTTCCTTCAAGGATCTGGACGCACTGGCAGAAAAGGTCGCTCCGGGTTGCGACGGTATGACCATGCTACCTTATTTCTGCGGATCGACCATCCCCAACTATAATCCTGATGCTACCGCCACCTTCGCCGGCATCACCCTCTCCCATACCCGAGGCCATTTTGCCCGGGCCATCATGGAAGCCGTCGCTTTCATGCTCCGGGGAAGTCTGGAATATGCCAAGGTGGCTAAAGATTGTGAATTGAGAATCACCGGCGGTGCTGCCGGAAGCCCCTTATGGGCCGGCATCAAAGCCAACGTGGTGGATCGGATCCTCAATACCGTCTCTGAAAGTGAAACCGCTTGTCTCGGCACCGCCATCTTAGCCATGGTAGGAGTGGGGCAGTACGCCTCCATCAAAGAGGCTACCGATCATACCGTCCGGGTGGATAAGACCTACTCTCCCACCGGCGACGATTATGAGGAAGCCTATAAAAAATACTGCGACCTTGATAACAAACTTAATATAAAGGAGTAAAAACCATGTACAAGAACTACAAAATCAGAGCCCCGTTCTTTGAAGTAGGCCCCAAGTGCATTATGTGGGGCGAGCGGATGCTCAAACTGGCCAAGACCCTGGACGAGATCGCCGAAAAATACGATCTGGACATCATCGTCACTCCCCAGTATGCAGACATCCGTCTGTTGGCTGAGAATACCAAGCGCTTGCATATCTATGCACAGCACATGGATCCCCTGGAGCCGGGCAGAGGCCTCGGTTCCGTTCTGCCGGAATCTGTGAAGGAAGCCGGCGCCGTGGGCGTGATGCTGAACCATGCTGAAAAGAAACTGGATCTGGAGACCATCAAGGCCACCATCGCCCGTGCGGACGAAGTAGGTCTTGCCACCATCGTCTGCGCCGATAGCGTGGAGGAAGTGGCTGCCATCGCTGAAATGGGCCCCAACCTCATCGTGGCAGAGCCCACCGAATTGATCGGTACCGGCGTTGCCAGCGATATGGGCTACGTGGTGGATACCATCGAAGCCGTTCGCAAGATCAACCCCGACATTATGGTGTTGCAGGGTGCCGGTATCTCCGGTCCCGAAGACGTGGCCAACGTCATCCGTGCCGGTGCGCAGGCTACCGGTTGCACCAGCGGTATCCTGAAGGCCGAGGTTCCCGAAGAGGCCGCCGAGGAGATGCTCCGCGCTCTGCGTGAGACCTGGGATGAGGTGCACGGCAAATGAAAAACGAACTGATTCAAAGAGGCAAAGACGCCTTTCAGATCGAAAGCGAATCCCTCTTAAAGACTGCCGAGGTCATGGACTGGGAGCAGTTCTATAAAGCGGTGGAAGTACTGGGCAAGGCTACCCGGATCGCTGCCGCAGGCTGCGGTCATTCCGGTATCGCTTGCCGTCACTTTGCTCATCTGATGTGTTGCATCGAGCGTCCCGCCCGGTTCCTCTCTCCTGCAGAGGCGGTGCACGGCGGTATGGGCTATCTCCAGGAAGGCGACGTCATCATGCTGGTCTCCCGGGGCGGTAAGACCGATGAATTGATGCCCATCGCCGACCATTGCCGGAAAAAGGGTGTTATCGTTATCAGCTGTACGGAAAATCTCCAGTCCCCCTTGGCGGAGAAATCCGACATCGTCCTGCCCATGGGCATCACCCGGGAGTGCGATAAATATAATTGCCAGGGTACCACCAGTTTTGCTGTTACTTCCGCCATTTTTGATGCTCTGCAGGCGGCGGTTCTGGACTACACCGATTTCCAGAACGAAACCTTCGCCGAAATCCATCCCGGCGGTGCAGTCGGCAAGCGCTTAAATAACGTTCAGTAATATCGGACGTTAAAACAACAGTTTGTAATAATTTTTAATACATAAAAGGAGAAAAATTATGGAATTCAAGGTTTATCAGAAAGAATTAGAGTTGCAATCCAGAGGCTGGATCCCCACCTTCCACGACGTTTCTAAGGAAATCATGGAGATCGTTGCCGCTTCCGGCGTAAAGAACGGTACCGTCTGCATTGCTTCTCACCACACTACCTGCTCCGTTATGATCCAGGAGTGCTCCCACGACATCGATACCTTCGATCTGGAGTACCTGCAGCATGACCTGCTGGATATCATGCGTAAGCTGATCCCCGACTATACCGATGAAGGCGATTATCGTCATCCCGGCCCCATCCACGCTCAGTTCGGCCGCTACGTTAACGAGCCCGGTAACTACACCTCCATGAACACCGACGGTCATCTGCGCTCCGTCTTCTTTGGCCGCAGCGAGACCATGACCATCAAGGACGGCGTTCTGGACGGCGGTGAGTTCGCTCACGTTTACTTCATCGACTGGGATCACGTCCGTGCCCGTCATCGTCAGCTGAACGTAACCGTTATGGGTACCACCGAAGAGATCGAGGATCGTAAGTGGAATGGCGGCGAGACCATCAACACTCTCCGCAAGTTCACCGACGAAGAGAAGGCTTACGACATTCATTACGATCTGCAATTAAAGAGATAACCAATGATCGATCCCGACTTCGGCCGGGATCGATTGCACTTTTTGGCATTTCTCTATGAAAATACCGAATTTAGAGGAGAAATATCATGAGATTATTACTTGATACTGCTAATTTAGAAGACATTCGCTATTTTAACGAGCTGTTTCCCATCGAGGGTGTAACCACCAACCCCACCATCCTCTCCAAAGAGGGGGGAGACGTGCTGAAACTGCTCAAAACTATTCGGGAGATCATCGGCGAGGAAAAGGAACTGCACGTTCAGGTCACCGAGACCGAATATAAAAAGATCCTGGAAGAAGCCGAGGCAATCGTGGGCTATCTGGGAAAGAATACCTTTATCAAGATCCCTGCCACCGCCATCGGTCTGAAAGCCACCAAGACCCTCTCCGAGCAGGGCTATCACATCACCATGACGGCAGTGCTGACTGCCGCCCAGGCGATGCTGGCCTCCAACGCCGGCGCCACTTACGTGGCACCTTACGTCAGCCGTCTGGAAAACATCTGCGAGGACGGTGTCCACACCGTAGCAGAGATCGCCGAGATCTTTGCCATCTCCGGCACCGATACCCAGATCCTGGCCGCCAGCTTCAAGACCGTTCGTGAGGTTTTGGACGTGGCAGTTGCCGGTTGCCATGCATCCACCGTCGGCAGCGACGTCATGAATCAGCTTCTGAACCATACCACCACCGATACCTCCATCACCGGATTTGAAGTGGACTGGAAAAAGGCCTTCGGCGATACCACCCTCTTGAAATTAATAAAGAATAGAGAATAAAGAACAAAAAACCGCCCCATGGGGCGGTTTTTTATTTTATAAAATCATCTTTAACCTTCAATACATGATCCTTAAATTTGGCGCCATAATAATACATATGATACGCCACCACACGCTGAATCTTTTGCAAGTTCGTGATGATAATTTCCACATCTTCATCTTCGTTGTTTACACCTAATCGTTCGCAAAGCCGAGCATAGGCCTTCAACATTTCTCCGTATAGACGATCACACTCTTTTCCTTCCTCGAATAAATCGGGCACTTCCGGATGAGGATGAAGTAAAAGGCCTTGTAAACTATCATATACATATTCTTCAAACGTCATTTTCTTCCTCCTAAGTGTCTTTATACGAACACTATCTTTTTCTTCATTTTATCGCCATAATGAAAGAAAGTCAAGGAAATGTTTGAGGAGGTGACGAGCGGATGATTAAATATGACCGGCTGTGGCAAACGATGAAAGAACGGGGGATCTCGCAATATGATCTTTATACCCATCATAACGTAAACCGCTCGCAATTAGACCGCCTCAGAAAGAATAAAAACGTAGAAGTCAATACCATTGATAAACTCTGCAATATCTTGAACTGCCGAGTGGAAGACATCATGGAACATATCCCGGATGATAATAGATTTTAATAGAGTCGTTTAGGATATATAAGCAATGGATTACGTAGATAAACTAACAGCATTAAGACAGGATCACGATCTAAATCAAAGCGATATTGCTGAAATACTTGGAACAACCCAGACGGCAGTGAGTAAATATGAACTCCGTCAAAGAAAATACACGGTAGAAGACATCATTAAGTTATGCAATTACTATAAAATATCAGCGGATGACCTATTAGGAATCGTTCGTCCGTTAAAATAACAATGAAATAATAAAGGCTCCCAAAGGGGAGCCTTTATTATTTATTTTCATTGGCTTTTCGGCCTTTTTTGAAACCGCCCAAAAAGAGTGCAGTTCTCGTTAACTTGACTGAAGGCGTGCGTCCAAAGCAATGCCTTTCGCTCCATTCTGCTATTCGCAGAAAATCCGCTTTCGCCATCGCTTTCTCCTTTTCCCC
>JAZQAE010000081.1:0-4316 GCA_045544995.1 Eubacteriales bacterium | reverse complement strand
TTTCTACAATTATCAGCGTATTCAATTAAAAACAAAACTGACACCATTTGAAAAACGATGTCAGTTTGTTGCTTAAAATTTAATTCAACCTACCATAGGGGTATTTTTTGTACTGTCTGCACAACTTGGTGCAGTCCATTGAACCTCAGGGCATTTAATTATTCTGTTCGCATCGGTCGGCAGACCGGGCGGGTGAGATAGACGTTGCGGGTCAGCGCACGGAGAGCTTTTGATGCCTGACGGGCAATTTTTTCATCCCGGAAGAGACCAAAAACGGTGGAACCGCTTCCGGTCATCAGGGCGACCTCGGCGCCCTGACGGCGCATGGCCTCTTTGAGTTTCCCGATCTGGGGGCATAAGGGGATGGTGGCATTTTCCAAAACGTTTCCGGTACACTGCGCCAAAAGCGCCAGATCCTGCGTTTCCAAGGCACGAAGGACGCCTCGGGTATCCGGATGGGTGGGGATGCCCACCTCTGCCAATTTGCCAAAGATCTGTTTGGTGTTAGCGCCGGCGTTGGGCTTCGCCAGGACAATGTAGCAATCCATCAGGGGCGGTGCCGGAGAGAGAATTTCGCCCACACCTTCCGCCAGCATGGTTCCGCTATAAAGGAAGAAGGGAATATCTGCACCCAAAGGCGTCAAGATCTCGGTAGCCTCCGGGATGGAAAAGGATTTTTGATAAAGCCGGCAGAGTGCAGAAAAGACAGCGGCGCCGTCAGCACTTCCGCCTCCTAAGCCTGCACCGGAGGGGATGGTCTTTTTCAGTTCAATGGTGGTCTGGTATTCTTCAATGCCGGAAGCATTGAAAAAAGCGGTAGCCACTTTATGGACGATATTGCGTTCATCCGTAGGGATATAGGGTAGATTACAGCGAATCTGAATTCCGCCGTTGCCTTCTTCCCGGCTGACGCTGACGTCGTCGTAGAGGGAGATGCCCTGAAAGACCGACTCCAGAAGATGGTATCCGTCTTCACGCTTGCCCACCACGTCCAGACTTAGATTGATCTTCGCATAGGCACGTAAGGTGACTGTTTTCATGCAATTCCCTCCTTTTGTTTTATTCTACCACAATTCGCACATTTTTCAATAAGAGATTGATTTTTAGTGAAAATATGATAGAATGATACTATTAAAATATAAGAAAAGAGGAACTGCTATGAACGCTGTTATTTCTGTGATCGGCCGGGATCGGGTCGGTATTATCGCACGTCTGTCCAATATCTGCGCAGAGAATAATGTGAATATCAACGATATTACGCAAAAGGTGCGTAACGATACCTTTACGATGATCATGTGGGTCGAGGTACGGGAGTCGGAAAAGGATTTTGCCACTTTGGCCAAAGAACTGGAAGAGGCCGGTCTGGAGATGGGGCTGATCATTCACGTGATGCATGAAGAAGTCTTCGACTCCATGCACCGTATTTAATGAGGTGATATCATGCTGAATCACGGTGATATTTTAGAAACGATCAAAATGATCGACGAGGAACATCTGGATATCCGGACAATTACCATGGGAATTTCCCTGTTCGACTGTGTGGATCGGGATGTAGATCGGTTCTGTGAGCGGGTCTACGAGAAGATCACCCGCCTGGCCGGAAATCTGGTGCAGACCGGCGAGGATATTGCAAGATCTTATGGTGTTCCTATTATAAATAAGAGAGTTTCGGTAACCCCTATTGCGTTGGTAACCCCCGGTTATTCGGTGGATGATATGGTCAAGGTCGCCAAGACCTTGGAACGGGCGGCGGATGCTTGCGGAATTAATTTCGTGGGCGGTTTTTCTGCGCTGGTGCATAAGATGGCCACCGAGAGCGATCTCAATTTGATCCGCTCCCTGCCCCGGGCGTTGAAAGAGACCAGCCGGGTCTGCTCTTCTATCAACGTGGCTACTACCAAAGCCGGGATCAACCTGGATGCGGTCAAGCTGATGGGCGAGATCATCCGGGAGTGCGCTGAGGCGACCGCCGAGGAGGACTCCATCGGTTGCGCTAAGCTGGTGGTATTTGCAAACGTGCCGGAGGACAACCCGTTCATGGCCGGCGCCTTCCACGGCGTGGGTGAGGGAGAGTGCGTCATTAACGTGGGCGTTTCCGGACCGGGCGTGGTCAGCAGCGCCATTGCCAAGCATCCGGAAGCCAATATCACGGAGATCGCCGATATTGTTAAAAAGACGGCCTTTAAGATCACCCGGATGGGACAGATGGTGGCCAATGAGGCCTGCCGTCGGCTGAACGTCCCCTTTGGTATCGTGGATCTTTCCTTGGCACCTACCCCTGCGGTGGGAGATTCCGTGGCTCATATCCTGGAGGAGATGGGTCTGGAGCGTTGCGGAACCCATGGCACTACCGCCTGCCTGGCACTTCTGAACGATGCGGTCAAAAAGGGCGGTACCATGGCCTCCTCTCACGTGGGCGGCCTGAGCGGTGCTTTTATCCCCGTCTCGGAGGATGCCGGTATGATCCGTGCCGCCCAAGAAGGGGTTCTGACTTTAGATAAATTGGAAGCGATGACCGCCGTCTGCTCGGTGGGCTTGGATATGATCGCCATCCCCGGCGATACCTCGGCTTCTACCATCTCCGCCATTATTGCGGATGAGATCAGCATCGGTGTCATTAATAATAAGACTACGGCAGTCCGTGTGATCCCTGCCATCGGCAAAGGGGTTGGCGAGAGCGTTTCCTTCGGCGGGCTTTTGGGTGAGGCACCCATCATGCCGGTTCACGGAGAAAGCAGCGAAAAATTCATCAATCGGGGCGGACGGATTCCGGCGCCCATCCACTCCCTCAGAAACTAAGTCTGGAGAAGAAGATGTATTATTTGTTTACGGTATTGGAACTGATCGGCGTCTTGGCCTTTGCCGTATCCGGCGCCATGGTTTCGGTCAAAAAGAATATGGATATCTTTGGCGTCACCTTTTTGGGGTTGATCACCGCCTTTGGCGGCGGAATTCTTCGGGATACCCTGATCGGCAAAGTGCCGCCGGCATTCTTTACCAATTATTGGATGGTGCTGGCAGGCGGCGTAGCAGCTCTCGTCGTCTTTTGGGTGGCACGGATCATTAAGGAACGGTATTTTTCCAGAGAGGATGCCATTGAGCATATCAATAACGTCTTTGATGCTTTGGGACTCGGCGCTTTTGCGGTGACCGGTGCTCAGGTGACCATGCAAGCCGGATTTGAGAAGCAATGGTTTTTGGTCTTGGTCATGGGGCTGACCACCGCCATCGGCGGCGGTCTTCTCAGAGATCTGATGCTTCGTGAGATTCCTTTTGTCTTAAATAAGCGGATCTATGCTATCGCTGCCCTTTTCGGTGCAACCTTTTACTATATGATGCAACGGCTCGGCGTCACCGAGTTGATTTGTGCGCTGACGGGGATCTTTGTGACCTTCCTGCTTCGGATTTTAGCAACGCATTATAAATGGAATTTGCCGCACGCCATTCCTCATACAAAAAAATAAATTTATTTAAAAAAATCGGTATCTCTCAAAGTAAGAGATACCGATTTTTAAATCACTGCGCAACCAAATGAATCTCATAAAGGCACTACGTTATAGAGAAAAGCATTACAGAAGAAATACAAAGAAATATTTCTTTCTTTTCTATCAAAAAGAATTTTTTCATAAAACAGAACGATCTCTTTAACAAAAAGAAATTCATTAAAAAAGAAATAATTCTTATATATAAGAAATATTTCTTTAAAAAACAAAACGAGCCCTTTCATAAAAGAATACATACAGAAAAAATTCTTACGAATAAAGAATAATTTCTTGAAATAAGAAATAATTCTATTGACAAAGAAAAAATTCTGTGTTATTCTTTAAACATAAGGAATTCCTTGAGACATTTTTGAAGATTGAATGAAGAAAGAAGGCATGTAATATGAAGTATGAAAATGTCATTTTAGAAATGCAGGAAAGAATTCAGGCTCTTGAAAAGCAAGTGAAAGAATTACAATTACAGGTCGGAGCTCGTATGGAGCGAGGACCTCGGGAAATCCGTGTGGAGAATGATCCTTTCGGGATGAAGCGGAAGCCTCCTTATATAAAAGTGACGAAAGAGATGGCGGATGCTTGTTATTTAGCCGGGAAAGAGGCTTATGAAAATGAGGCTGTGGAGATTGGTGCTTTGGCAGATCGTGTCAGCGTAGAAACCGGCATGAATCGTAATAATGCATTAATGAGCATTTTTGCGGTCGTGGCGCTTTTGAGAGGAGAGCTTTATAAACGCGGAATCAGCGCTAGAGCCACAGATCTATATTTTGAGCATATTTTAAATGATTATGGAAAGGGCGGACTGCAAAAGGCAATTGC
>JAZQAE010000080.1:0-1931 GCA_045544995.1 Eubacteriales bacterium | reverse complement strand
TTATCTTTGCCTCTTTACGATCAAGGATATATCTTAGTTCGGATACTTTATCTTGCTCTGTAACCACATAATCCTTCGGCGGTCTGCCTTTGCGTTTTAGTGCGATTCCTGCTTGAATTTTTCGCTCCGTTACATTTTTGCGGTAGAAGTAGTTGCGCATTTGTTTGTAACTAAAACCCAATTTGTTTCCTATTTCTCTGCTTGTGTATCCTTCTTTTCGTAATTCTTCTATTTCATATTCATAATCTTTTATGTGACGATAATTTCTTGGCATAACAAAAGCCTCCTATGGTAGTTTCTTTTATTCTACCATAGGAGGCCTCTTTTTTCTATTGTCCGTTTTTACTGGACTTGTTCATTCTGCGGCACCTATTTTAAACGTCTTTTATACCCTTGGTTCTCCGTATTCTCTTCGCATTGACTTCATGGAAACAACCCACTGTTTACCAAACTTACATACGTCGACACCCTCAATTAATTTACCATAGCTGATGGCTTTTCGGAGCGTACTTTCGTTCAAAGCCCATAGTTCCGTAGCATCGCTGAACGCCATGAGTCCGTCAAAAGGGGTTTCAACCAGGGTCCCATTCTCCCAAAGTTCATCGCAAGAAAGATCTAAATCATCGTTCCATATAATACCGTGACCACCTACGTCAACAATCACCTCAGAGAACAGACGAGGATCTTTTAACTCCGCAAAGAATGGAATTTGTTCAAATAGCGGCTTCATATCATAGATCTTTGTGCACCCTTCTGCAAATTGAACGCTCAGGCAATATTCAGGCAGGGGCGAAACGTTCTTAATTTTATGAAACATCATAACCTCCTTACTCCAACGGCGGAAGATGCTTAAAGTCCTGGGTCTCCCAAATCGCAAGGAGTTCATCACGATGCAGAGAGATCCATTCTCTGACCAATTCAAGAGCTTTAGAAGGCAGATCTCCCTCTAATATCTTCCCGTCAGCAATTGTGATCGCCGCCATATCCTCGCCGTAGATTGCGTGAATATGGGGCGGATTGTGTTCTTTTTGTAGAAAATACATACGGATTATAATTCCGTAAAATCTTGACAGTACCGGCATATCATCTACTCCTTTCAACAATATAATATCACGGTACCGTGATATTGTCAATAGTTTTGATATACTTTTATTATCCACTTGATCACTCTGCGTATGATAAATTTTGTTAAACCAAAGCAAAAGAAAACCACCCCGTTTGGGGTGGTGGCTGATACCTCGCTTAATAGATTGCACAAGACCAAGTTTTGATCAGCAAGCCGTTTGTAACATCGAAAAATTCTTCACCAGCCGTTGTTGGCTCGATATTTTTCGTGTTACGGCACCTACTAACCTGCTCCCTTCATCTGCCACCGGCAGCGGTCGCAGTCGCAACCACCAACTTCGCTACGCTCAGTTGGTGAGCAAATGAGTCGTAATCGGTGGCTCTCGGCTTTAAGCCGAGAGGATGTAGCAAAAGAAAACCACCCCGTTTGGGGTGGTTTTCTTTTGGTGCACCTTCAGGGACTCGAACCCGGGACCCACTGATTAAGAGTCAGTTGCTCTACCAACTGAGCTAAAGGTGCATATTTATTTATACTCAGTTTTTCCTTGCCTTTCAGACTTTCGTAATTGAAGCCTTAATCAACGAGACCTTTGCAACAATCAAAATGTTCATCGCTTACGCTCGATACATTTTGTGTTGCTGCAGCTGCTAACCTGCTCGCTTCATCTGCCAAAGGGCAGCGCTTCGCAGTCGCAACTACCAACTGAGCTAAAGGTGCATATCAAGTAATTTTTAGTATAACAATCGACCTGTGGTTTGTCAATAGTTTTTTGTAAAAAAGATTCAAATCATGATACGAAAAAGTTTCGCAAGCAAAAGTCTTGATTTTGTGTTTGATCGCATTTATACTTTTTACCAAGGAGCGT
>JAZQAE010000079.1:0-5232 GCA_045544995.1 Eubacteriales bacterium | reverse complement strand
GGGCTTTGATACCTGTTTTTCTATTCTGGAGACGGGGATTAAGAAGGTTTGCGGTGCGGTTCCTTACGGAAAGATCTCCGTCTTTGCCGGGATTGCCGGCGGAACGGTAGGAAATAACCGTGGTGAGCTTTCTGCCTTTTTAGATAAGTTTAAATTCTCATGTTATGATACCGGGAATGACGGTACAAACATTATCAGTGCCGGATTAAGAGGGCAAGACGGATTGGTGAGTATCCTGGGGACCGGTTCGGTGGTGTTGGCCGGGGGAATTGCGCAGCATCAAGGTCTATTTATGGACCGTTTGATGGAACTGATCGACGATCGTAGAATGAAGGAAATTAAAATTTTAGAGGAAGAACCGGTCATCGGTGCTGTATTACGAGCCGGGGCACCGGACGTGAGGGGGAGTATCTGATGCCATTGACCGAGCCAGCGAGGGAATAAAAAAAGGAGGACGTCTCTTTTACGTTGGATGCGGTACTTCCGGCCGGTTGGGCGTTTTGGACGCATCAGAGTGTCCGCCCACCTATGGGGTTCCAAAGGAAATGGTGGTAGGCCTTTCGGTGGCAGGAAATGCTGCCTATGTGGTAAGTGCTTTAGAGTATGCAAAGGAGATGGGTTCTGCCACTGTGGGAATCACCTGCAACGACGATAGCCTGACGGCGAAGATCGCAGATATTCCGATTGTGTTGGATACCGGGATAGAGGTTGTGACCGGTTCTACCCGGATGAAAGCCGGCTCGGCTCAAAAGATGGTATTGAATATGATCTCGACCGGTGCCACGATCAAATATGGCCGAGTTTATGAAAACTTTATGGTTCATATCAAACCGGTCAATATTAAATTGAAAGACCGGATGATCCGGATCGTCTGTCAGATCGCAAACGTCGATCGGGCAGAGGCGGAAGCACGGCTGGAGAGAAACGATTGGAAGATCATTCCTGCAGTTGAAGAAAAGT
This sequence comes from Eubacteriales bacterium, assembly GCA_045544995.1. Lineage (GTDB taxonomy): Bacteria > Bacillota > Clostridia > Oscillospirales > QAKW01 > QAKW01. The sequence goes on along the minus strand of JAZQAE010000079.1, from coordinate 4,272 downwards.
AAAAAAGAGAGGTACGCTTGGCGTACCTCTCTTTTAGTTTATTAATTCTGCAATTTGGGGAAACGGTTCCAAGGAACGTTTCAAAATGCCGTGCATCTGGGCGATGGCGATGCCGTAGTTGGTGATGGGAATCTCCTGCTCCGTACTTCGGCGAAGCCGGGATTTCATCTCTTTTTCGTTGAGCATACATCCACCGCAATGAACCACTAAGGCATAGGACGAAAGATCCTCCGGAAATTCCGTTCCGGACGTAAAGGAAAAGGAGATCGCTTTGCCGGTATATTCCCGGATCCAGCCGGGGAGTTTTACCGTGCCGATGTCCTTGCATTGGCGGTGATGGGTACACCCCTCAGAGATCAAAACTTGATCTCCGTCTTGGAGACGATCCAATTGGGCGGCACCTTGTACGACGGTGCCAAGATCGCCTTTATAACGGGCAAAAAGGATCGAAAAGGAGGTCAAAAGGACCTCTTTGGGCAATATTTTTGCCACAAATCCGAACACCTGCGAATCGGTAATAACCAATTTAGGCGGATTTTTCAAGGCTTCTAAGGTCGCTTTTAATTCTGTTTCTTTGGTGATCAGCACGGTAGCGCCGATCTCTAAAAGTTCCCGAATGGTTTGCTGTTGAGGCAAAATCAACCGTCCCTTTGGCGCCGACTCATCAATGGGGGTCACTAAAACCACCGTGTCGTGCCGGTTTACAAGATCTGCCAGGATCTTTCTGTCGTTCCCGGCAGTCTTGACTAAAGCGGAGATCCGCTCTTTCAATTCGTGGATCCCTATGCCTTTTTCGGCACTGACATAGTGTTCCTTATCTTTAGATTCCGGCACGGTTTCCAAAAGATCGATCTTATTAAAAACCGTTAAATAAGGAAGTTCCTTTTTCTTAAAAAGTGCGATCAGGTCTTGATCCATGGGGGAGAGCCCTTGGGTGCTGTCTACCACCAAAATAGCAAGATCCGTCTGATCCAAAACTTGACGGGCACGAGCCACCCGTTGCGCTCCCAAGTCTCCTTCATCGTCCAAACCGGGCGTGTCAATGATCACCACGGGGCCGAGGGGAAGGAGTTCCATGGACTTTTTGACCGGGTCTGTGGTGGTGCCTTTTACGTCAGACACCAAGGAGAGCTTTTGGCCTGTTACTGCATTAACCAGGCTGGATTTACCGGCGTTTCGTAAGCCGAAGAAACCAATGTGGATCCGTTCGGCGGAAACTGTTGTGTTTAAACTCATAAGTTACTCCTTTAGAAGCGGAAGTCCCGACGGTTGGAATTCTTAATGGCTTCCACGTTATCTTTGGCGATGGTTTTGACCTTCTCCTTGGGGATCTTTTCCAACTCGCGGTCGATCAGTTTAAAGCCGCTTTCCTGAGTCTCGGGGCTGGCGTAATCGACTAAATATTCACTGAGGGTCATTAATGCATTGGGATGGCAGCAGTTGAGGATCTGACCGGTTTTGCAAAGGCTCATAAACCGGTCGCCGGTCCGTCCCTCCCGATAGCAAGCGGTACAGAAGGAGGGAATATATCCCAGATCCATCAGCCAATGAACCACCTCATCCAACGTGCGCTGATCGGAGACGTCAAATTGCTCGGAGTCGTGGGGACGTTCTTCCTCGGTATAACCGCCCACAGAGGTACGGGAGGCGCCGCTGATCTGGGAAATACCTAATTCCAGCGCACGGGCACGTACCTGCTCGCTTTCACGGGTGGAAATGATCATACCGGTATAGGGGACTGCGATACGGATGCAGGCGATGATCTTGGCAAAAATATCATCGGGGATGCCGTTATCGAAGACGCCCGGATCAATATCATCTGCCCGTTTGATGCGGGGGACACTGATGGTATGAGGGCCGACGCCGTGGACGGCTTCTAAATGCTCTGCGTGCATTAACAGTCCGGCAAATTCATACTGATAGCCTTCCAGACCAAAGAGGACGCCGAGACCTACGTCGTCGATGCCGCCTTCCATGGCGCGGTCCATGGCTTCCGTATGATAAGCGTAGTCATGCTTGGGGCCGGTGGGGTGCAGTTCCAGATAACTCTCTTTATTATAGGTTTCTTGGAAGAGAATGTAGGTGCCGATTCCGGCATCCTTCAGCTTGCGGTAGTTTTCTACCGTAGTGGCGGCGATATTGACGTTGACACGGCGGATAGCACCGTTTTTATGCTGAATACTGTAGATGGTCTTGATGGACTCTAAGATGTATTCAATGGGGTTGTGGACCGGATCTTCGCCGGCCTCGATGGCTAGACGTTTATGACCCATATCCTGCAGTGCGATTACTTCTTGCTTGATCTCTTCCTGGGTCAGTTTCTTACGGGCAATATGTTTATTTTTTAAATGATAGGGGCAGTAAACACAGCCGTTGACACAGTAGTTAGACAGATAGAGAGGGGCAAACATCACGATACGGTTACCGTAGAAAGCCTGCTTGATCTCACGGGCAAGGGTATACATCTCTTCGATCTTCTCCGGAATATCGCAAGCCAGAAGAACCGAGGCTTCCCTGTGGGTCAGACCGGAGCAGTGTACTCCTTCTTCTGTTTTCTTGGGACGGGCTTTTTCTAAAAGACTGTCGATCAGTTCAATATTGTGTTTATTTTCTTCCGCATAGCGGATGGTGTCCAGAATTTCATCATGGGAGATGAATTCTTCTGCGATCAGGGATTTGGGATTGTAGTTTTTCATTTTTTACCTCCTTTGACGTCCCCACGGTGGGTGACGATCTGATAGCCGATGGATTCCATTCGGCCTTCTAATTCTTTGCGATGTTCTGCCGATTCTGCATCGGTACAGATCTTATTATTATAAAGCTCATATTTTTTACGTACGGATTGGGGCGAGAGATTGGGCATCACCACGTTGGCGCCTGCTAAAATACCCAGTTCCCGGCCTTGGGGGTGGATGGTTCCCAAAGCGGTGGTGGCCGGAAGCAGGAGCGTGGGTTGGATCAGCCGTAAGAGGGAGAGGAGAAACAGCGTCATTTCCATGGTTCCCGCCGGTTTATCTGCAAAAGGCGTGGCGGCATGGGGGATAAAGGGCCCGATGCCACACATGGCCGGCTGAAAAGTCTCGACGAATTTCAAGTCCCGAGCTAAGTGCGCCGGGGTCTGGTAGGGAGAACCGACCATAAATCCGCAACCCACTTGATACCCTAACTCCTTGAGATTATGAAGACATTCCATTCGCTTTGTGAAGGAAAGCTCCCGGGGATGCAGTTTTTCATAATGCTCTTGATCTGCCGTTTCATGGCGTAGGAGATAGCGATCGGCACCGGCCTTGCGAAGGCGCCGGTAGCTTTCGTAGGATCGCTCGCCCAAAGAGAGGGTGACGGCACAGTCCGGATGACGGGTTTTGATCTCCTGTATCAGGGTGCAAAGGCGATCGTCTGTAAAATAAGGGTCTTCGCCCCCTTGCAGGACAAAGGTGCGAAAGCCTAAAGCGTAGCCTTCCCGGCAGCAATCGAGGATCTCCTCTTCGGTCAGTCTGTATCGGGAGCATTGGGCGTTTCCGCTGCGAATCCCACAGTACAAACAATTGTTTTTGCAGATATTGCTGATCTCGATCAATCCACGGATGTAAACGTCGTTGCCGTAGACCTCTTTTCGGACAGCAAATGCTTTGGCGGCGGCGTATTCTGCCAGTTCCGGAGAGTAGTTCTCGATCAGAAGTTGGTATTCCTCTAAAGAAAGCCGATGCTCTTTTGCTAACCGATCAATAAATTTATTCATCATGGAACACCACGTTGGAATAGGCTGTCTTGACGCTGATCCCATTGAGTTTTCCGATTTTACCGGAAAGGGTGCTGATCACGTCTTGAGGCGCATCGACAGCAACACTCATTATGCTGATATTTCCTTTGCGATAGGGAAGACCCATCCGTCCGATTATGTAAGAGCCATAGTGGTGCAGGATGCCGTTCAACTCTTCTGCAGAGTTCAGATCCTCCACGATGATCGCTAATAATGCAATTCTTGTCTCCATTTTCTCACCTCGATAAATAAGATCCTGACTCGCTAACGCAATTAAAATTGCGTGCGGGTAGGGTGGAGCAAATAATCCGAACCTCGTTTCAAAAAGGCGGATTTCCGCTCACTCTTCATTAAAATCCTCGTTAATCCGACAGGATTAACTGCGTTTTTGCTTTGATTGAACGAAAATCCGCACTTTTTGAAATCTTTGACCTCCAAGCGAGAAGATTTCGAGAGATTTTTGTTCAATTTAGGTGAAGCAAGGCTGTCGCCTTGCAAGAATAAATTGGGCG
>JAZQAE010000078.1:0-3828 GCA_045544995.1 Eubacteriales bacterium | reverse complement strand
AGCTAACACCTTGCCATTTTGATCAACACCGCATAACGTGTATACGTTTTCAATGGAATTTTCAGCAGGAATTTCACATTCCATATCGTAAAACATTCCATACCAATAAAGCGGATAATAGCCCTTCAACGGCTTCGCCGTTCTCTACTGCACTCTGCAGATGGGCGTCATAAGCCACACCATCCTCCGTGACAGTCAGATAACGATAGCCCTCCGGCAGACTCTCCCGGGTCGGTAATAAGCTTCCCTTTTCTTCGCCGACCAGGAAATACACCTCTTTTCCCTCTGCCTTTTGCAGATCCTCCAATAAATACGGATAAAACGATGCCTCGCATAAGGCGAAGATAACTGCCCGGCTCTTCCGAAGGCTTTCATCCTTTAATTCCGTTTGATAAATGCTCCCCGGGCAGAACTCAAGACCTTTCGCCATCTGATGTGCACGGAACTGTTCCAGCACCTCTGCCCCTAAAAATTCACGGCGCAGATCACAGACGTGACGATAGATCTCCTCTAACGAAAGGTCATAAAAAACACCTTTTCCGGTACATTCCTCGCTGACACGCTCTAAATAAGCGTTCTTTTCCCCGGCAGAGATCAATCCCATCTCCGCCATCTCATCGGCCCAAAGATCCTTGATCTTCGCAGCCCGACGGGAAAAGCCGATATAAAGCTCCCGATAGTGATAAAACCGATTGAGAATGATGTCGTTTTCATATTCCCGGCGCAGATAACTACCGGCATTGCGCCCCTCTGCGGCGAGTTTGCAATACTTTTTCATCAGTTATCTCCAAAATTAATGTTGATTCCGGACTCCTGATTGCGATCCGGCAGGTAAACACTGATGGCATTGGCCACGTCCATCATGGGCATAGACTGTAAGTAAACCTTACCGGGGCCGAAAATCCGGGTATGGAATAAACCTTCCCCGCCAAAGAAGATGTTCTTTGCTCCGCTGACCATTTCGACTTCCATGGAGCAGGATTCCGTCATGGCAGCCAGATGACCGGTACTGACCACGATCGACTGACCGGCCTCAAGGGTAATTTCTTTGCAATGCCCGTCGATCTCCACAAAGGCCAAACCGGAACCGGAGATCTTCTGCATGATAAATCCTTCCCCGCCGAAAAGACCTTTTCCGATCTTTCTTTGGAAATAAAGGGATAGATCCATCCCCTTCTCCATGGCCAAAAAGCCGGATTTCTGCACGATAATACCGTTGCCCGGTGTGATCTCAAAGGGAATGATACTGCCGGGGAAACTGGATGCAAAAGAAATCACCCCGTTCCCATGGGCGGTATATTCATTTAAAAAGATAGACTCTCCGGAGAAAAGACGTCCCAATGCCTTTTTCAAACCGCCGGTATGGGTCTGCATCTCCATATTGGGACTCATCCAACACATCGCTCCCCGTTCGGTGCAAAGGGTCTGCCCGGCCTCAGGATAACAAGTCACCACCGGCAGGTGACCGCCTTCAATTTCATACTTCAGCATGGAATTTCCTCCTTATAAAAGTTCTTTAAAATCGTAAAGATAGCAGTCTGCCAACGCCCGAAGCGCCGTTTCCGACGCCTTAGAGGTAGCATCATAAACCGCCAAGGTCTTCATGCCGGCCTTTTGGGCGGTGGAAATAGCGGTAAAATTATCATCCACCATGGTGCAAGATCCCACTTCCGCCCCAAGCCGTTCTGCCGCCTCCCGATAGATCTCCGGCTGATCCTTGGTTCTGTTAAAATCATCCACCGTCCAGACGTTCTCGAAATAATCGTAGACCCCCAGCCGCTGAAGACACGGATCTACGTAAAGATGAGGCGATGCAGTCAGCACGTGAAGAGCAACGCCCTCCCCCTGCAATTTTTTCAAAAACGCCTCCACGTTGGGCTTCAGTATGATTCGGGTGGTGTATTCCCCGTAAAGATACTTGCTCAACCGATCAAGGTAATCCTCCAGCGAGATCTCCAACCCCAGATCAATGGTATACTTGGAGCCCCAATAGTTTCCAAGCGGTGTAATGGTCTCCACGAACCCCTCAGGAACTTCAATTCCGGCATCCTCTAACGCCTTGATATGGGCACCGGCCCAAGTGGGCATGGAATCCACTAACGTTCCGTCAAAATCAAATAAATAGTGCTTTTTTGCCATTTTTCTCTCCTAAAGTGTAATTTTACACCGCATTTTACGGCATTATTTTTATAAATTATACCATTTATTTATAATAAAGTAAAGACGATTCCCGGTTTTCGCATATTTTCCTCTCCTTCGTCAAAAATAACATTAGAGGTGAGATCATGGCAAAGAAGTTTGGAAAATACGCATTTCAATTTGAAAAAGGCATTTATGTTGCCGGATACGGCAACGTGGTGGGCAAAAAAGAAGGAGAAGGACCTCTTCGGGATTGTTTCGATCAGATCGAAACAGATTTTTATTGTGGTAAAAAGACCTTGGAACAAGCAGAAATCCATCTTCAGCAAACGGCCTTAGAGCAGGCGCTGAATCGAGCCGGCTTCAAACGGGAAGAGCTGGACTTGGTGGGTGCCGGCGATCTTTTGAACCAATGTATCAGCTCCGCCTATAGTTTTCGGGATAGCAACGTTCCTTATATCGGATTATACGGCGCCTGCTCCACCATGGCCCTCTCCACGTTGATCTCCGCCATGTCCATTGAAGCCGGTTTATCCGTAAAGGCTGCTGCCTTTACATCCTCTCATTTCGGCACTGCGGAGCGTCAATACCGCTTTCCCTTAGAATATGGCGGTCAACGGCCTCCAGCTGCCCAGCATACCGTCACCGCCTCCGGTGCCGTCATCCTTTCTCTGGAAAAAAGCCCCGTTCGGCTGATCGGCGGTGCCTTCGGCTCTATTCAGGATAAGGGCGTTACCGATGCCAATAACATGGGCGGAGCCATGGCACCGGCAGCGTTAAAACTCATTCTGGACTATCTGCGGGAAACCGGCACCAAGCCGCAGGATTATGATCTGATCCTCACCGGCGATCTTGGTGCCGTAGGTACTGAAATCGTTCGGGATTTGGCACAAAAGAGCGGTGTAGATTTACACCAACGTTATAATGACTGCGGTTTAATGATCTATGATCTCCAAAAACAGGATATGCACGCCGGCGGAAGCGGATGCGGGTGCAGTGCGGCGGTGCTGACCGGTTATGTGTTACCCAAACTGGAAAAAGGAGAACTGAAAGAAGTCCTCTTTTTATCCACCGGTGCTTTGATGAGTCCCCTTGCGGTCATGCAAGGAGAATCTATTCCCGGCATCGCCCATCTGCTCCACTTGAAAGGAGGGCTACAATGAGCAGTTTGACCCTTTATTTGCAGGTCTTTCTGGTTGGCGGCCTGCTTTGCGCTCTGGCGCAAATTCTGATTGATAAAACCACCTGGACTCCGGCACGGATCGTCGTCCTCTACGTCTCGTCCGGCGTCCTTTTGACCGCCATCGGCATTTACGATAAAATCGTCGATTTCGGCAAAGCCGGTGCCACCGTACCCTTGACGGGTTTTGGCTATTCTCTGGCCAAGGGCGTGGAGCGTGCCGTAGATACCCACGGTCTTTTGGGTGCCTTTATCGGCGGTCTCCAAGCCACTGCCGGAGGAATTGCCGCCGCCATTGTCTTTGGTATCTTCTTCAGCCTCTTTGCCAAACCACGGGATAAATAATATAAAAATGCCTCGGTCGAGATATGAACAAGTCCGTTAAAAACGGACAATAGAAAAAAATACCCTCCTATGGTAGAATGAAAGAAACTACCATAGGAGGAATTTTTATGCCTAGAAAGTATACACGTCTAGAAAAATATGAAAAGGAGATATTAGACTTAAAA
>JAZQAE010000077.1:0-9079 GCA_045544995.1 Eubacteriales bacterium | reverse complement strand
CTTTAAGATCATTGATTTCTTAGCCATTTTAAATTCCCCCTCTTACTTCTCAAAAGGAGCGCCAAACAGAGTCAGCAGCTCATTTGCTTCTTCGTCGGTCTTAGCGGTGGAAACGAACACGATGTCCATACCACGGATCTTCTCGACCTTATCGTACTCGATCTCAGGGAAAATCAACTGCTCCTTGACACCGAAGGCATAGTTGCCGCGGCCGTCGAAGCCGTTGGCATTGATGCCGCGGAAGTCACGAACGCGGGGCAGAGCGGTATTGAACAGTCTGTCCATAAACTCGTACATCTTCTCGCCGCGGAGAGTAACTTTCGCACCGATGTTCATACCCTCACGAACCTTGAAGTTCGCAACGGACTTACGGGCTTTGGTGGGAACAGCCTTTTGGCCGGTGATCAGTGCCAGCTCAGCGCAGACATTATCGATCACTTTGCTGTTGTCTTTTGCGTCGCCGCAGCCGACATTCAGCACAATTTTATCCAGCTTGGGGATCTGCATAACGCTCTTGTAACCGAATTTTTTCATCAGAGCAGGAGCGATCTCTTTGCTGTACAGTTCAGACATTCTAGACATTGATTCTTACTCCTCCTTCTTAGAAAATTTCGCCGCAATCTTTGTTCTTGCAGACACGCTTGGTGACCTTCTTGTCACCTTCGGTAATGGTGGTATGACCCATCCGGCCGGCAGTTTTGCACTTGGGGCAAACAACCTGAACCTTGCTGGCATAGATCGCACCTTCGGCCTCAACGCGGCCGCCTGCTTCGCCCTGACGGCGGGGTTTCACGTGCTTGATGACCATATTGGCCTTCTCCACGATAACCTTGCCTTCCTTGGGGCTGACTTCCAGAACCTTACCCTTAACGCCCTTGGACTTACCGGAAATCACCAGAACGGTATCACCTTTTTTAACATGCAATTTGTTCATTCTGACTTCCCTCCTTACAGTACTTCGGGAGCAAGGGACAGGATCTTGGTATAATCCTTGTCACGCAGCTCTCTGGCTACAGGCCCAAAGATACGGGTACCTCTGGGGTTTTTATCATCACGAATAATAACGGCAGCATTCTCGTCGAAACGGATGCTGGAGCCGTCGGCTCTCTTGATGCCCTTAACGGTGCGTACGATGACGGCCTTCACAACGTCACCTTTTTTCACGGTGCCGCCGGGAGCAGCCTTCTTCACAGAGCAAACAACTACATCGCCAATACCTGCGTATCTTCTTCTCGTACCGCCAAGTACACGGATGCACATCAACTCTTTAGCACCGGTATTGTCGGCAACTTTAAGATAAGTTTGTTGCTGTATCACGACTTAGTCCTCCTTTAATTATTTGGCCTTCTCGATGATCCGAACAAGGCGCCATCTCTTATCCTTGGAAAGAGGTCTGGTTTCCATAACCTCTACAGTATCGCCGATGCCGCATTCATTGTTCTCATCATGGGCCTTCAGCTTGTAGGTGGTCTTCATAACCTTCTTATACAAGGGGTGCTTTACGTTATCTTTAATAGCGACAACGATGGTCTTATCCATTTTGTCACTTACAACCTCGCCAACGCGGGTCTTTCTCAAAGTTCTTTCCATTTCCTTATCACTCCTTTATAAGATTACTTGGACTCACGGAGCTCAAGCTCACGAAGAATCGTATTTACACGAGCGATGTCCTTCTTGACGGCAGCGATCCGCTGGGGATTATCCAACTGATTGGTCGCGTGCTGGAATTTCAGGTTAAAAAGCTCCTTCTTCAGGTCATTGAGCTTGATATTCAGTTCTTGTGCGTTCATTTCTCTTACTTTATTAGCCTTCATTCTTCGTCACCACCTTCAGTTTCCTTCACCACAAACTTACACTTGATAGGCAGTTTGTGCATCGCAAGACGCATAGCCTCACGAGCCAGTTCTTCGGGGACATCCGCAATCTCAAAGAGGATGCGACCCGGCTTAACGACTGCTACCCAATACTCGGGAGAACCTTTACCGGAACCCATTCGGGTTTCAGCAGGCTTTGCAGTAACCGGCTTATCGGGGAAGATCTTGATCCAAACCCGGCCGCCTCTCTTGAGGTAACGGGTCATCGCAATACGAGCAGCCTCGATCTGGTTGTTGGTGATCCATGCGGGCTCGCAAGCCTGCAGACCAAACTGACCGTAAGCGATCGTGTTGCCGCGGGTAGCTTTACCCTTCATGCGGCCTCTCTGTACTCTTCTGTATTTTACTCTCTTCGGAATTAACATTACTTAGCTCCTCCTTCTTTTTTAGGAGCCTTCTTGACATCGGAGAGGATCTCGCCTTTGTAGATCCAAACCTTAACGCCGATCTTACCGTAGGTGGTATTTGCCTCGGTGAAACCGTAGTCGATATCAGCTCTCAAAGTCTGCAGAGGAATGGTACCCTCGTGATAGCATTCGCTTCTGGCGATTTCAGCACCGTTCAAACGGCCGGATACCATAACTTTGATACCCTTAGCGCCGGTTCTCATGGTGTTACCGATCGCCTTCTTCATGGCACGACGGAAAGCAATACGCTTCTCCAACTGCTGAGCGATATTCTCAGCAACCAGCTGGCTGCTGGTGTCCATGTTCTTAACTTCAACGATATTGATGTTGACCTTCTTACCGGTCATATCCATCAATTCCTTTTTCAGCTTCTCGATCTCAGCGCCGCCACGTCCGATTACCAAACCGGGCTTAGCACAGTGCAGGAAGATGCGGATGCTGCTACCATCGGCAGTACGCTCGATCTCGATATCAGGGATACCGGCAGCGTAGAGCTTCTTCTTCAGGAATTTACGGATGTTGTAGTCTTCCAGGATCAGGTCGCCGACTTTACCGTCTGCAGCGATCCATCTGGAATCCCAGTTTTTGATGACCCCGACTCTCAGGCCGTGGGGATTAACTTTCTGACCCATTCTCTTACGCCTCCTCCAATACAATAGTCACGTGAGAGGTCCGCTTATTGATGCGGAACGCTCTGCCCTGTGCTCTGGGCATGATTCTCTTCAGGATGGGACCGGGGCAGGCATAGCACTTGGCTACGACCAGCTTGTTCACATCCATGCCGTTGTTGTTCTCGGCGTTGGCCATGGCGCTCTTGAGCAGTTTGCATACCGGCTCAGAAGCAGCCTTGTTGGTGTTCTGCAGAATTGCTACTGCGTATTTAGCGGGCTTATTCCGGATCAGATCCAGAACCACGCTGACCTTACGAGGAGAAATTCTGAGATATTTCAAATGTGCAGTTGCTTGCATTTCGTTCTTCCTCCTTACTTCGTGGTCTTGGAGCCTGCATGGCCCTTAAAGGTTCTGGTGGGAGCGAACTCACCCAGCTTATGACCGATCATATCCTCGGTTACATATACAGGTACATGCTTTCTGCCGTCATGGACAGCGATCGTATGACCTACAAACTCCGGAAAGATGGTGGATGCACGGGACCAGCTCTTGAGAACTCTCTTTTCGCCAGACTCATTCATCGCCTGAATTCTTGCATAAAGTTTAGGATCTACATAAGGTCCTTTTTTAACACTTCTACTCATTCTTCAATCTCCTCCTTCCAGATTACTTCGCATTCCGACGTTTCACAATGAACTTGTCGGTCTTGGCCTTTTTGCTTCTGGTCTTGTAGCCCAGAGTGGGTTTACCCCAGGGGGTTACAGGGCCGCTGCGGCCGATGGGGGACTTACCCTCACCACCACCATGGGGATGGTCGCAGGGGTTCATGACAGAACCACGAACGGTGGGACGGATACCCATATGACGCTTTCTACCAGCCTTACCGATAGAAACGTTTGCGTGCTCACCATTGGATACAACACCGATGGTAGCCATGCAGTTCAGCCGAACCAGGCGAACTTCGCCGGAGGGCAGACGAACCTGAGCATAGCCGTTCTCCTTCGCCATCAGCTGAGCGCTGTTACCGGCGGAGCGAACCAGCTGAGCACCCTTACCGGGGTACAGCTCGATGTTGTGGATCACGGTACCGACAGGGATGCTGTCGATGGGCAGTGCGTTACCGGGCTTAATATCAGCGGTAGCGCTGGAAATAACAGTGTCGCCAACCTTCAGGCCTTCGGGGCATACGATGTATGCCTTTTCGCCATCTTCATACTGCAGAAGAGCGATGAAAGCGGTACGGTTCGGATCGTACTGGATGGAGGTCACGGTAGCGGGAACATCCATCTTATTTCTCTTAAAGTCAATGATTCTGTACTTGACTTTGTTGCCGCCGCCCTGATGGCGAACGGTGATGCGGCCGTAGCTGTTTCTACCGGCATTCTTCTTGACGGTGGTCAAGAGGGAACGCTCGGGAGCGTCCTTGGACAGACAGCTGTAGTCCACATTGGTCATCTGGCGTCTTGCCGGAGAAGTCGGTTTATAAGTTTTCATTGCCATAACTTTGCTCCTCCTTACATCATGCCGTCAAAGAACTCGATGGTCTTTGAATCAGCAGTCAATTTTACATAGGCTTTCTTCCAAGCGGCAGTCTTGCCCACATGGACGCCCATTCTCTTTTCTTTACCACTTACGTTAACGGTGGTAACCTTCTCAACGGAAACCTTGAAGATTTCCTCAACCGCATTTTTGATCTCGATCTTATTGGCATCTTTTGCTACCTGGAAGACGTAGGTCTTATCCTGCATAGCTGCCATGGATTTTTCGGAGACAATGGGTTTCATAATAATATCGTAATTAGATTTCATTATGCATAAACCTCCTCAAGTTCCTTTACGGCATCCTGAGTCAGGATCAGAGTGTCATGCTTCAGGATCTCGTAAGTGTTGATGGTGTTTACACGAGCAGCGGTCACACCGGGAATGTTAGCAGCGCTCTTCACGAAGAAGAGGTTGGTCACATTGTTGACCACCAAGGCATTCTCAGTGTTGAGGGCCTTCATCATGCCAACAACCGTCTTGGTCTTATATTCTTCCATATCGATCTTATCCAGAACGATCAGCTTACCTTCAGCCAACTTGGAGGAGATTGCGCTCAGGAGAGCCAATTTCTTCACCTTTCTGTTCATGCTGAAGCGATAGTCACGGGGCTTGGGAGCGAAGACGATACCGCCATGGGTCCACTGAGGGCTACGGGTAGAACCCTGACGGGCACGACCGGTTCCCTTCTGACGCCAGGGCTTAATGCCGCCGCCGGAAACCTCCGCGCGGGTCAGAGCAGACTGAGTACCCTGACGCTGATTAGCCAGATAATTGGTGACTGCCATGTGCATAGCAGCCTCATTTACTTTTACGCAAAAAATGGATTCGTTCAGGTCCATGGTGGACACCTTAGCGCCACTCATATCAAATACATCAATATTAGCCATTTAATTTATCCCCCTTACTCAACCATTTTTAACGGTATTCTTAACGGTGACGATGGAACCCTTAGGTCCGGGAATCGCACCCTTAACAACCAAAAGATTATTCTCGACATCGACCTTTACTACATCGAGATTCTGGACAGTTACCTTCTCGGCGCCCATGTGACCAGGCATCTTCTTTCCTTTATAAATACGAGAGGGAGAAGAGCAAGCACCCATGGAACCGGCGTGGCGATGGATCGGGCCGCTACCGTGGGTCATAGGACCGGAGCGCTGGCCGTTGTATCTCTTAATGGTACCGGCAAAGCCCTTACCCTTAGAAATACCGGTGACATCTACACAGCTGCCGACTTCGAAAGCATCTGCGGTGATGACATCGCCTACGTTATAATTTTCTGCATCCTTCAGGCGGAACTCCTTGAGGACTTTCTTTGCAGTCACGCCAGCCTTCTCGAAGTGACCCTTCATAGGCTTGGTGACCTTCTTCTCAGCCAGATCCTCGTAGCCCAGCTGCAAAGAAGCGTAGCCGTCGTTCTCAACGGTCTTCTTCTGTACAACGGTGCAGGGACCAGCCTGAATTACTGTTACCGGAATGACGTTACCCATTTCGTCAAAAACCTGGGTCATTCCGATTTTCTTACCGATAATACCTTTCTTCATTGTGTTTACCTCCATAATGGTTATTGGTTGGTTTTCACCAACATGACCTTCTCACCCGGTTGATTACAGCTTGATCTCAAGCTCAACGCCGGCAGGAAGTTCTACGCTTGCCAGAGCCTCAGCGGTCTTGGCAGCGGGCTTAACGATGTCGATCAGACGCTTATGCGTTCTGCGCTCGAACTGCTCTCTGGAATCCTTGTACTTATGAACAGCACGCAGGATGGTCACAACCTCTTTCTTGGTGGGCAGAGGAATCGGACCGGATACGACCGCACCGGTTCTCTGGGCGGTCTCCAGGATCTTCTGAGCAGCCTGATCCACCAAAGTGGAATCGTAGCCCTTGATTCTGATTCTGATTTTTTCAGCCATTCTGAGTTAGCCTCCTTTTGTTATTTGACTCGTGGGATCAGCAACTTTGACGGAAAATTCTTTAACACACACCCGGGTGTTTCACCGAGTGGGCTAAAATAAATCGGGATTTTCACCCGTACAAAGTGCCCATTCTCAAAAAGCGGCTTACGCAGATTGGCTCCACGCAGTTCCAAAGAACAGCCTTTGTTTTTCCTCACTTGCGCCCGGCTCTCGGCCGGACTTGCTCAGCGGAAATTCCCCATAAACGCCGGGGAAAAATCGGCGCTATGGCCACCTCCCGCTTCGTCGCATCCGAAGTCAGCCTGTATATGATAACACACCCGTCCGGGAATTTCAAGTGTTTTTTTAAAAAAATTTCACTTTTTTCACAAAGTTTTTTCCTAAAATTCTGTGAAATTGCACAAACCACAATTTCTTGTGTTTTTGGTTCATTTTATATCAAAATACGGCATTTATCTTTACAGAACATTTTTTAAATGATATAATGTAAGTGTCTTTATAGCGCATTATATAATAAGGAAGAAATTTTAATAGGAGGTATCTCTCAACATGAAAGAACCGATCTTAGTAATTATGGCAGCCGGTATGGGAAGCCGTTACGGCGGATTGAAACAGATCGATCCGGTGGACCCCCAAGGACACATCATTATGGACTACTCCATATACGATGCCATGAAGGCCGGATTTAAGAAATTTGTCTTCGTTATCAAAAAGCAGATCGAGGAAGATTTCAAATCCACCATCGGACGTCGAATCGAAAAGGTCGCCGAGGTGCATTATGCTTATCAGGAACTGAATAAGATCCCTGACGGCGTCATTGAAATCCCTGCCGATCGTGTTAAACCCTGGGGAACTGGCCACGCCATTCTCTGCTGCAAAGAGTTTTTAGATGCACCGTTTGCTGTCATCAATGCAGATGACTTTTACGGCCGGGATGCTTTTGTTCAACTTTATCAATTCCTCAAAGATGCCGGCGAATCTGACCCCATGAAGATCTCTATGGTCGGTTACGTATTGGAAAATACTTTGACCGAGAACGGCCACGTAGCCCGTGGCGTCTGCCGTGTCAGCGAAGAAGGCTTTTTGGAGAAGATCGACGAGCGCACCATGATCCAGAAGATCGACGGACAGGCTCATTATTCCGAAGACGGCGGCGAAACCTTTGTTCCTGTTTCCAATACAGCGCCGGTCTCCATGAATATGTGGGGATTCCCCTTAGCCTATCTGCGTGCTTTAGAAGAAAAATTCCCCGCCTTCCTCAAAAAGACGGTGAAAGAAAATCCCCTGAAGGGCGAGTTTTATCTGCCGGTGGTTGTGGACGAACTGCTGTCTGAAGAAAAAGCCACCGTCAAAGTTTTGCGCAGTACCGCCAAATGGTTCGGTGTGACGTATAAAGAAGATAAACCCGGTGTAGAGGCCGGTATCCAAAAATTAAAGGATCAGGGTATCTACCCCGAAAAGCTTTGGGAGAAATAATCATGAACAAAGACCTGAAAAAGGTGATCGGCGCCTTTTCGTTCGACGGTGCGATCTTAGAAAGTAAGCCCTTTGGGGGAGGCCATATCAACGATACACTTTTGGTAACCTCCGAAAAGGGAACCCAATATATTCTTCAAAAGATCAATACCTTTGTTTTCACAAAGCCCCATGAGCTGATGGACAACATTTTCAACGTAACGGAATTTTTGAAGAAGCGTATCGTGGAGCAGGGCGGAAATCCCAATTTGGAGACGCTCACTTTCATTCAAACCCGAGACGGACAACATTTTTATGATGGTCCGGAGGGGGCGTGGCGTGCTTATCGGTTCCAAAATGGACTGGTGGCACTGAATTCTGCTCGTTCCCCCAAGGATTTCTATGAAAGTGGAAAAGCCTTCGGCAAATTTCAAGCGGATCTTCAGAATTATCCGGCCGAAACGTTGCACGAATCCATTCCCCATTTTCACGATACTCCTGCACGGATGCAGCAATTGAAGGATGCCATTAAAAACAATACCGCCGGAAGACTGGATCAGGTGCAAGAGGAAATTGCATTTATTTTGGATCGTGAACCATCCTCTCATCTTATTATGGATCTTCAACGTGAAAAAGCGCTTCCCGTCCGTGTTACCCACAACGATACCAAGCTAAACAACGTTCTTTTGGATCCTATAACCGGCGAAGGCGTCTGTGTCATCGACTTAGATACCGTGATGCCCGGGCAAGCAATCTTTGACTTCGGAGATGCCATCCGTTTTGGCGCAACTACTGCCAAAGAAGACGAAAAGGATCTGAATAAAGTGCACTTGGACCTTTCTCTTTTTGAAGCATTTGCCGAAGGCTTCCTGCAAGGATGTCGTGGTGTCTTGACTCCCATGGAAAAAGACCTTTTACCTACCGGAGCCTGGATGATGACCTTAGAAAACGGCGCTCGCTTTTTGACCGACTATCTCAACGGCGACGTTTATTATAAAACCGCTTACCCGGAGCATAATCTGGACAGAGCAAGAAACCAACTCAAGCTGGTTTGGGAGATGGAAGAAAAGCAAGACCAGATGCAGGCGATCATTGCTAAATTCTAACTTTAAAAACGACAAAAAAATGCGAGAGGCTTTAGCGTGATACTCTTAACGGAGTATCACGCAACTCTATTCGCCGGGGCGGCGAGTTATATTGCTTCGCAGTGATATTATGCTACGCATAGTGATATTGTCCTGCGGACAGTTTATGGCGAATAGAATATCACGAAA
>JAZQAE010000076.1:0-47583 GCA_045544995.1 Eubacteriales bacterium | reverse complement strand
GACCGTCAACGACCTTTATGTTGATTTTACCATGCAGGAGAATGAAACCCGCATCTTCCGTATCACCAAAAAATAATAAACAACTTGTTAAATCCTTCCGCTTTTCTTGAAAAGCGGAAGGATTTGTGTTATACTGATAGCAATCTTTGAAAGGAGGTAGCCTCATGTTTTCATCTGCCTATCTGCCCCCGGAAAAAAATCCGGAGCTTCAACGCAGAGAACGGCGCAATCTCGGCCGGATCGGCTGGGCGCTGACCCTTTATCTGGTCATCGTGACCGCAATCTCTATGGCGATCTATACCGGCGCTGCCGCCTTTTACCCCGCTCTGACAGAGCACCCCTATTTTGACCTTTTCCTGCAGGCCGTCCCCTCCTATCTCATCGGCGTCCCTCTCTTTTTCGGATTTCTGATCGGAATGCCGAAGAAAGCCCCGGAAAAGAAAAAATTAGGCTTTTCCGGATGGATCACCTTCCTATCCGTCTCTTTTTGCTTAATGATGGCAGGCAACTATATTGCCACCGCACTGATCACCACCATTGAATCCACCGCCGGCAGCGAGATCACCAATGCCGTCGATCAGCAGATCTCTAATTCTTCCCTGGCGGAAAACTTTATCCTGCTGGTCTTTCTGGCGCCGATCTTTGAGGAACTGATGTGCCGGAAATGGCTGATGGATCGTCTCCTGCCTTATAGCGAAACCTTGGCGGTTTTGGTAAGCGGTCTTTTCTTTGGGCTGTTGCACGGCAATTTTTATCAATTCTTTTACGCCTTTTTCCTGGGCTCACTGTTCGCCTACGTCTATGCTAAGACCGGCCGCATCCGCCATACCATCGTGATGCATATGATCATTAATTTCACCGGCGCCATCATCACGGATTTTATCGGTGATATGACGTCGGATCAGATCAGCGCTCCCACTTCCATCAATCCTTGGGAGATCGTGGCATCCATTTATTCCGCCGCTCTGCTGGTTCTGGCGATCACCGGTGCCATCCTCCTGTTCCGTAATCTGAAGAACACTTCTCTGCAACGCACCGGTGACCGATGGCTGACCCTTGGCACCCAGATGAAGCTCTTCTGGTCCAGTGCAGGAACCATCGTTTATTGCACAATCTGTATCCTCTTGTTTGCACAAAGTTTATATATTTAAAGGAGATATTAAAAATGGTAGAAATCAAGATCAAAAACAGTGGAACCATCAAATTGGAGCTCTATCCCGAGAAAGCCCCCAAGACGGTGGCAAACTTTGAAAAACTGGCCAAGGAAGGCTTTTACGACGGCCTGACCTTCCATCGGGTCATCAGCGGCTTTATGATCCAGGGCGGAGACCCCCTGGGCAACGGTATGGGCGGCAGCGATGAAAATATCCCCGGAGAATTTGCCGCCAACGGATTTGATAATCCCATCCGCCATGAGCGTGGAGTCATCTCCATGGCACGGGCGCAGGATCCCAACTCCGCCAGCAGTCAATTCTTCATCATGCATGCAGACGGCTTTTTCCTGGACGGCAACTACGCCGCTTTCGGTAAGGTCGTAGAGGGCATCGAGGAGATCGATAAGATCGCCGCCGTCGCTACCAACTTCATGGATATGCCGGAAGAACCCCAGATTATCGAAAGTATTAAAATCGTATAAAGATTTTATATCAAAAAAATGAACCCCGTTACGGGGTTCATTTTTTTGTTTTATGCCATCTTCTTTTTCAAAAGGATCAGTGCGCCAAAGAGGCCGCCGCTGATGACCAGCAATGCGATCCAGAGCTGAAGATGAGTATGATCGCCGGTATCCGGATTATCGGAATCCACGGGCTTGTCATTTTCTGCCGGAGGTTGCTCTGCAGGCGGTTGCTCCACGGGAGGCTCATCCTCTGCGGGAGGTTGCTCTGCGGGAGGTTCTTCCGGATTGGTATAGGTGTTCGTAAAGACAATGGCCGTATCCGCCTTGCCGTCCACCAGCTTGGTGGCGGTCAGAACGCCGTTTAGATCAACGACGGTCACCGTAACCGTATAGACCTTCTCATCATAAGTGATGGTGGCGTCTTCGCCCTTCTTTTCCTTGACGGTAAAGGTGTATTCTCCGGCGGTATCGAAGATACGCTCACGGAAGGTGACTGCATTTCCCACGTTGGGAACGATCTCCAAAAGTTCTTCGCCCAGATACAGTTCAAAGAAGAATTCTCCGTCCTTAATATCCCGGCCAAGCAACGTCTTGGTTCCGCCGAAGCCCATCTTAGCATCAATGGGATCATACTTATTGACAAAAGCAAGTGCCGTATCCGCCTTGCCGTCCACCGTCTTGGTGGCTTTCAACTGTCCGTTTTCGTCCACCACGGTAACGACGACGGTATAAACCTTTTCATCGTAGGTGATACCGGCTGCATTGCCCTTCTTCTCCTCAACGGTGTAGGTATAGGTTCCTGCACGGTCAAAGGTCAGATCGGCAAAGGTAAAGGTCTTGCCCACGTTGCTCACGCTCTGCTTCAGGGTCTCCCCTTCATACAGCTCAAAGGTAAACTCGCCGTCCACGATCTCCCGACCGGTCAGTTCCTTGGTACCGCCCAAAGATACGGTGGCATCGGTAGCATCATAGTGGTTGTTGAAGACAATGGCTTTATCCGCCTCATTATCCACCTTCTTGGTGGCTTTCAGCTGTCCGTTTTCATCCACTACGGTAACGACGACGGTATAAACGGTCTCATCGTAGGTGACGCCAACGGCATCGCCCTTCTTTTCCTTGACGGTATAGGTATAAGTTCCTTCCGCATCAAAGGTCAGATCGGCAAAGGTAAAGGTCTTGCCCACGTTGCTCACGCTCTGCTTCAGGGTCTCCCCTTCATACAGCTCAAAGGTAAACTCGCTGTCCACGATCTCCCGTCCCGTCAGTTCCTTGGTTCCGCCGAGAGGCAGAGTCGCATCCTCTGCATTATAATGATTATCAAAAGAGATCGAGCTGACCGGCAGTGTAATTCTGGTGCGATCTTCGGTAATTTCCAGAATAGAAGCAACCGTGGCCGTTAAAGAGCCCTTATGGTCGTCGCTCACCTCTACCGTAATGTGGAACTTGCTATGATCGTAGGTCATACCGCCGGCAGGTGTCGCCGGGATGACTTCTTCTACGAGATAATAGTGCTCTCCGATTCCGGCATAAGAGAAGGTACCGAAATCAATGATGCCGTGAATATCGTTGGTCTTCTCGATGGGAGTCCCGACCGCCGTAGCAAAGGTGCTGTCCATTTCGGTCAGACGGAAGGTGAATTCGCCATCCGCAAGATCCCGGCCCAGCAGATCCTTTTTGCCTTGAATGGAAAGTTCTGCCGGCTTGGAGGTGTACGCATTGGTAAAGGTGATCTTGGCAGGAAGATTAGCGGTCGCATCGTTATACCGCACAATGCTCCACGCACTGTCCAGACCGCCTGCGCCGTTATCGGTTACTTCCACCTTGACCCGATAGCTTTCTGCGGAATAATCCACGCCATCCAGCTTCGCCCCGCCATTCTTCTCGGTGATGAGGTAATAATGGGTTCCTACCTCCGTATAAGAGATGGGCGCAAAGGCAAAGGAAGCCTGATTGGTATGGTCTGCCGGTCCGTTTTCGCTCTCCAGAACAAGTCCGTCTTGCTTCTCGGTTCCGTCCGCATTGATCTCCTTCAAGAGGAAATCGAACTCGCCGTTGACCATCGGTCTGCCGTTCAGTACCTTGGATCCGTCGATGGTGACGGAAGTACTTCCGGTTACGTTGTAACGGTTATTAAAGTTCAGTTCGTTGGGCTGAAGCGGAACCGAGGTGCCATATTTAACCACCAAAGGATAACCGTTGGCGACACGTAGTTTGGTCACACCGTTATCGCTGTATTTTTCCACCAAGACGGTTACGTGATATTCCACCGGATCGATGGTCACACCGCCCAGCTGAGTGGCCTTTTCTTTAATGACCATATAGTGCATACCGGGTTTATCAAAGTTGCGGGTAAAGGAGATGGTGTTGCCGTTATTCTGAACGGTCTGTACGACATTTTCCTGTACCACAAAAGCGGCGGTAGAATTATACAATTCAAACTCAAATTCCCGTCCGCCCAGATCGGTCTGACCGTTAAGGGTCTTCTCTCCGCTCAGGGTAATGGGTTCCGTTACCGCATCCTTGGTGGTATAGGTATTGGTATGGGAATAAACGGTATCGGCATCCTGAATCTGCTCGCCGGTTTGGTTTATCAGATCCTCATAATGAACAACCGCTTTCGCATTCGCATTCGTATCGTCCCAGGTAATGGTGATCTTATAAAGCCACTCCTCATTATAGTCCATTCCCACCACACGGTCTTCCACCTCCGGAGCGATCTCCCGGAGATAATAGGCCTTTCCAGTGGTTCCCAGTTCCGCTTTGGTGACCGGAATCATCATGGTAACCTTGCCGTTTCCGTCGGTAATACCGTAATAAACAGGAGTGGTATCGGTCCGGTTTTCAAAGAGACCGAAGGTGATGTCCGCTGAATGCTCGGGATAAAATTTGGTGGGATCGCCTTTATCGACGATGGTCTTTTCAATTTTGAGATACACCCGGTCTTTGGTAACCACGTTGGTGAAGTCCTTGGTAATGACCCACCCATTCGTGTTGTCACCGGAAATACCGGTATTCTGATATGCCTGAACGGCCTTGATCTCCAGTGCACCGTCCGCATTTTCATCGGTAACGACGATGGAGAATAAGCCGTAGGTGCGGTCATACGCCATATCGGGGATCCGGTTATCGGGGATCTCTTCAACGACCCGGAAATAATAGGTTCCGACTTTGTCAAAGGTCAGGCTACTCATGTCGATCTCGTAGGAGCGATCCGTTTCGGTCACCGTATCCGTCAATTCTTTACCGCTGGAGAAGTCAGTGACTTCCAAAAGACGGACGGTAAATGTAGCACCTGTTGGCCAGGGATCGTTGCTCTTGACCGTCTTGGTGCCCCGCACCTTCACGTTGGGAGCAACCGAAGTCGGCTTATAATCATTGACCACGTGCGCCTGATCGGCGTCTCCGCCGGTGATGGCTTGGGTCGTATCGGTGTATTGGATCCGCTTGAGGGAATATCCGGCGCTCAAACTGACCTCCTCTACCGTATAGGTAACACCCTCCCGGATTTCGGTAAAGGTAGCGGACTCGCCGTCCCTCAGGTTCAAGGTATAGACGTTGCCGTTCTTGGTGGCACCGGCAGGAGCGATCATGCCGTCCAGATTGCCGGTAAAGGTCACGTTAACGGTAAATTCCTTGCCGTTGTGCGCCGCCGTGGGAGCAAACCCGTCGGGATAGTTGACGTCTTTACTGACGATCAGACTGCCGTTACCCTTCTCACCGTTGGTGAATTCCACCTCGGTAATGGATTTATCTGCCAAAGTCACGTCGGCTTCGGTTCCGGAAACCAACTGTCCGGCCACCGTCACGGCCGTCACCTTATAATCGGCATTGGCAGGAATCTGCTCTTCCACGGTATAGGTTCCGGCGGTGAGACCCACGATATAGACGGTCTCTCCGGCTTTCAAGGTCAGCGTTCCATCATTCGCCAATGCGCTTCTGGAAACTTCGATTCCTTCCGCATCCAGACGAACCACCTGTGCATTGGCAATAGCCCCTGTGATCTTAAAGGTATAATCCTGGGTTCCGGTGTATCCGGCTTCCAGTTTTTTGCTCAGTTTGATCCCGGTAGCAGGGGTCAGGGTCAATTTACCGTTGTTTCCTTGGGTAGAGTAGGTATAATATACGTCTCCCTCTTTAACGATAAACGGATAATCGCTGTAACCCATGGTATCGGTAGTTTGGCCGATCTTTCCGGTCCGCTCATAATCATAATAGCGGTGAACGGTGCCCTTGGGGATGACCCATTCGGTACCGAAAGCCTCGGCACTGGCCAAAGCCTCTGCCGAGATGGCTTCGTGATGGATGTGGGTCCGCAATGTGCCGTTTTCTAATTTTTCAAATACTTCATACGCCCGATAATAGCCGGTTCCGGTCGGCTTCGCACCGGTATAAGGTTTATACGCCTCCCCGTCTTTATAAAGGACGGTGGTATCCTGAGTATAATAGTACCGCTCATTCTTTTCAGAGGGTTCAAAATGGCTGTAGGTATTCCGATCCGTTTCAGAAGCGGAGGCCTCCCACTTATTGGAATAGAAAACGTAGTTGCCGTTGGCATCCTTCATGGTATAGCCGGCCTCGTGCATCTTTTCGGCCAGATTCCAATCCTCCACGTCCCGTCTCATTTCCACTTCGTAAAGCAGACGGATGGGAGAATTAGCGGTATTGTTTTCAAGATTGAGGGCAAGCACTCTTTGGATCACGCCGTCGCTGTCCACTTCCACCTCAACCTCATAGGTGGTGGTGGGGATCAGAGAGGCAGGGATCCGCCAGGTCACGATGCTTTCGCCGGTGGCGATCTCTGTGGCCACCCGAACGGTCATATACATCATATCGGTATTGGAGACACCGGGAACGACCGTGGTATCGCCCAAGAATCCGTAAGACTTGATAATATGGGTAGCATTGGCAGGAACAGCCGTTTGGATTCCCTCATGCCAGAAATCCACGTATTTACCCGTGTTGTCGGAGTACCAGCCGATGTAATGGCTGAACTCGGCATCACTGGTATAAGCCAACTGACCGTTTTCCTTGGCGTTTTTCAGGATCAGTTCCGCCGTCAAGGTATCTTCCACGCCCAGACGCTGTTTGACCGACTGCACCAAATTGTCGCCCAATTGATCCAGATTGCTGCCGCTGACGATCTCTGCCAAGGCGGCGCCGGAGAAGAGACGGTCTCCTATCACGATACCCTTCACGTCGGAGACTTCCATCTCCTCGCCGATCTTATCCACAAAGGTCAGATAACCGTCGTGGTTGGTATTTCCCTCCACGTAGGTGGGATAATACTTGGACTGCAAAATGATCTCGTTTACGATATCCTCAAAGGCCTTTAACATCTCATCGTCGTTATTGGCCGGGAAATATCGATCTACGTAGTAACGGTCTGCCGCCGAGAGACGCTCTGCGGCAACAGAGGAGTTTTCAACGGTATAATACCGGGTTCTTCCACCCTCGTTATAGCTGTATACCGTCACTTCCTCCCCGGCAAGGAACCGATTCCAAAGCTCGTTTTGCACCGCACTTGCATTGACGGGGTTCATAACGCTCAACGCCTCACTCCGGTTCATGACAGTGGAGCCATAGGGCAGGGTGTAGAGCAGGGGATCCGTACCGTAATGGGCAGCCAGTTCTTTTTTAGCGAAAGCCGCCGTCAAAGAGGTCATAAAAGCGATGCTATCCCGATGTCCGTAGGAATATCCACCCACATTTCCGGTGTTGCCATCATAGTTATACATGGTACTATTACCAAGATCCGTACGATTATCGTTACCGTTATAGTCAGGGTTCGCCAGCGTCGGCTCACCGTCGGTCATCAAGACGACGATGGGCAGACGGGACGTCCCGATCTGTACCCCTTCACGAACCACAGGATCTGCCGCTTTAAGAAGCTTCATTGCCTCATAGATACCGTCCTGCATAAAGGTGCCGGTAGATACTTCAAAATCATTGGCCACCGCCTGATTGGAAGAATTCTTGACACCGCCGTAGACCGCAAGCCCATAAGGATTGGTGTTCGGAACCTCTTGCCACTCTCCACGGCCGGGACGGGTCTGTACCCACTGTTCCACCGTTTCCGGATCGATCACCAGATAGGTACCGGCTTTATCGGTGGTATAACTGTCCAAAGGAAGAGTGATCTGGGTAATGCCGTTATTCGCACTGAAACTCTTCGCCGTGTTTCCGGCGTAGACCACCACCGCTACCCGGTTGTTTTTATTGAGCATCAAAAGATCGTCGATCGCCTTATTGGTGGCTTCCACCAATTCATCCACCGCACTCTGCTGATTATCATCGGTATACCGCATGGAACTGGAGAGATCCAGGATCAGGACGGTATCCGTCGGCAGGGTGGAATATCCCTTGATCTGCTTATTGGACGCCATGGCGGAAAGAGCCACCAGGAAATTATCCCCCTTATCGGTCAGGGCGAAGGAATTTCCATTATACTTGGCATCGGTCAGCTGGCTGGGGACGGTATCGGGATCAAAGACCGATTTGTCCGTCCATACACCGCCGGCATACTCGGTAGTCAGGGAAACGTCGTTGGGGTCATTGGTCTGAACCCCAAAATAGTTCTGCCACTGATCCAAGGTATGGGGATCCACAAGGGTTCCGTCCTCCCCGACCGCCCCGGTCAGAATGGTAATGTTGGAGAGAACCAACACCGCACACAGCAGTAAGCAAAGTCCTCTTTTCATTTTCATCAAAGTGTTTTTCATTGTTTTTTCCCTTTCACTTCAATAAGTCCATCAACGCCTGTTTACAGGACTCTTCCACAAAATCACGAAACGACTGTAAAACCTGCCGTCCCTTTTGATGATAATCCATCGACAGCACCCTTGCGATCTTTTGCTTCCGGATCTCCTCCGGCACGTTATAGATACGCAGGATCTGGTCGATTGCTCCGGAGATTCTGGTTTCCATCGGAATGGGATCACCCGTAGTCATCAGCGTAGCATACTCGATTCCGGAAACCAGGATTTCTGCCTCCCGGAATTGCTCCTCCGTCCAATCGGGACAATACTCCCGAAAGATCTCTTTTGCCCGTTCTGCATCATTCTTTCGGATAAATTCCAGGCACAAGGGACTGGAATAAGCAGAGAGGAAAAGATCCTTCACCGCCGCATCCTCCTCGCACATAACCACCAAGAAGAACATCTCCCGGCAGACAGCCACCACCGCAGTGTCTCCCTCTTCCAGTTCCTTCTGGATCAGGTTCCATTGAAAATCACAAAGTAATTCGATCAATGCCACCAAAAGATGTTCCTTGGTTGGGAAATGGAAGGTTAGATTTCCTGGACTCATATCCAATTCATTACTAATCGCTTTCACGGAGGTATTGGTATATCCAAGTTCTAAGAACTTGGACATTGCGACTCGAATGATTTCTAACTTTGTCAGTTCTGATCTATTAATACGCGCCACTCGGTTTCCCCCTATTAACATTATTGACAATTTAATTATAGTATGCGTACTAATTTTTGTCAATATACTTTTTTAAGAATTGATACAAAAAATAAAACACGGCCAACTTTAATGTTCAGCCGTGCTTTTTATCTGTTGTAATAGCGCTGTTTTTTCGTTGGGGATCTGTTCCTCCGTCACTGCATCCAGAAGCTTTTCCAACGTTTCTTTGATGGCAGGGCCTTGAATTCCCAATGCCATCAGATCCCGACCATCCACTGCCAGTTCCTTCACCGACAGACAGATCCCTTCGCGCAAAAGTTCTTCCGCCAAGAACTGTGCCTTTTCCTCTTGCTGATATTGGCAAAGGGTAATGAATGCAGCGGTTCCCAATTCCACGCACCGCCGCCGGACGGCGATGCGCTCTGCCGGGCAACGATGCTCCCGTTCCCGCAAAAGCAGTTCCACCGTCTTACGAAACCGATTAGAGGGTTTCAGAAACCGCAAGGTTTCCTCCGCCATTGACGGCAGGATGGATGCCAACCGTAAAGCCGGCTCCGCCGGTAACTTATATAATAAGGAAAGATTTTCTTGAGAAAGATCTAATTCCGGCAATACCGCCGTCAATACGGCGCCATGCTCCGCCAAGACCTGCGCTGCATAGCGACCCTGCAGAAGTCCTGTTAACTCCGCAAAGATCCGCTCTGCCGCAATATTCTTCAAAAGAGGGGCTTTTTCCGTCATTGCCTCAGCGGTCTTGGCTTCAATCGCAAAGCCAAGCCGAGCCGCAAACCGCAGCCCTCGCAAAATACGCAGGGCATCCTCTTCAAACCGAAGAGCAGGCTCCCCTACGCAACGGATAATACCGGCATCAATATCTGAGCGTCCCCCAAAGGGATCCACCCATCTGCCTTCATCGTCCAGGGCCATGGCGTTCATGGTAAAGTCCCTCCGAGCCAGATCTTCCTGCAGAGAACGGGTAAAGACAACGCCATCCGGATGGCGATGATCGGAATAGGTGCCATCCTGCCGGTAGGTCGTGATCTCCACCGGCCCCTCCGAAGTGATGATCGCCACCGTGCCGTGCTTGAGCCCGGTCAAGATGAGACGTCTGTTGGAAAAGATCGTCATCAGTTCCTCCGGCAAAGCGGAAGTGGTCAGGTCATGATCCTGGGGCGTGATGCCCATATAGCGATCCCGCACACAGCCCCCTACCAGGTAGGCCTCCTGCCCGGCCTTTTTAATTTGTTGCATAATTACGGCCGTCTCCACGGGAATTACATCAAAAATCACAGTTTTCACCTCTTTTTTATCTTAACATTTTGTTAATATATTGTCAATTTTTCTTGCAATTTATCATTCAAAGATTTATAATATAGAATAAGAGGTGAAGTAGATGCCCCCTTATGAGATTGAACGAAAATTTTTGATCCTTCGTCCTGATCTTTTGAATCTGGGTACATTATGCAAGATCAAGGAAATATCTCAGACCTATCTGACTGCGTCGGAGGGGTCTGTTCGTGTGCGCCGCACCGAAGAAAAGGGAAAGGTCACCTTCATCGAATCCTGCAAACGCACCGTGACTGCCATGCGCCGTATCGAGATCGAACGGGAGCTGACGGAAGAGGAGTATAACCGTCGCCTGGCCGCCCGGGATCCCCGGCGTCAGACCATCCGGAAGACCCGGTACTGCCTCCCCTATGCAGATCATATTTTTGAAATTGATATATTCCCCTTCTGGAGCCGTCAGGCGATCATGGAAGTAGAGTTAAAATCGGAAAACGAAGAATTCAAACTTCCTCCCTTCATCAAAGTCCTGCGGGAAGTAACGGAAGACCCGGCATATAGTAACCATTCCCTGGCCCGGGAAGTTCCCCCGGAAGAAACCTAAATATAAAGAACGCCCATCGGCAGACGCCGATGGGCTATTTTTTATAAGGTTACGCCGGTTTTAAAGATCGCAAGTTCTCTGCTCTCCTGCTTGACGGTTTCCTCTCCGGAAGCCAACCGCAAAACGTAGTCGTAAAGATCTTTTGCCAAGGTCGCCATATCAGTCTGATCCAGCAACACACCGGCATTAAAATCGATCCAGTTCTTCTTGCGCTC
Source organism: Eubacteriales bacterium (assembly GCA_045544995.1). Classification (GTDB taxonomy): domain Bacteria; phylum Bacillota; class Clostridia; order Oscillospirales; family QAKW01; genus QAKW01. Next base: position 36,455 of record JAZQAE010000076.1, on the reverse strand, counting down.
GTAAAGATCGGTATTGGTAGAGATCTTTACAGTGGGAACCGGTCCGGCAAAGGGGGTGCCCCGTCCGGTGGTAAAGAGCACCAGATGAGCGCCGGAAGCGGCCAAAGTCGTAGTCGCCACCAGATCGTTCCCCGGTGCGCTCAGGATATGTAAGCCCTTCTTCACGATGGGCTGAGCATAATTCAAAACTGCCTGAATTTCACTACTGCCGGCCTTTTCGATGCAACCCAAAGATTTCTCTTCCAAGGTGGTGATGCCGCCGGCTTTATTCCCCGGGGAGGGATTTTCATAGATAGGCTGATTATTCTTACGATAATAGTCCTTAAATTCCTCGATCATCTCCACGCCCTGACGGAAGATCTCTTCGTCCCGGCTCCGAGCCAGGAGAGGATTCTCGGCACCGAACATCTCCGGCACCTCAGTCAGTACGGTACTACCGCCCTGAGCAGCCATCAGATCGGAGAAAGCACCCACCAAGGGGTTGGCAGTAATGCCGGAAAATCCGTCCGAGCCGCCGCACTTCATACCAACGATCAGTTCACTGACCGGAATGGGCTCCCGACGATCTTGACTGCAAAGCGCCATCAATTCACCGATCAACTTTGCGCCCTCTTCCATTTCATCGTTAACCTGCTGACAGATCAAAGTTTTCACCCTGCTCAGCCGATCTTCCCGAATCAAAGGAAGCATGGCGTCGATCTGATTGTTTTCACAGCCCAGACCCAGCAGTAATACACCGCCGGCATTGGGATGATTACACAAAGCGGCCAAAAGCTTTTTGGTATTTTCGTGATCGTCTCCGATCTGAGAACATCCGTAAGGATGAGGGAAGGCGAAAACGCCATCCACGTTTTCCGGCAGCTCAGTCACCGCCTTCGCCATTGCCTCAGCGATCTTATTGACGCATCCCACCGTGGGGATGATCCAGATCTCATTGCGGATGCCGACCCCCTGTTCCCGACGGTAGCCCATGAAGGTATCGGGAGCTACTTCCGGCAGGGTACAGCTTCTTTTATGATAATGATACTCGGTTCCGCCGGCCAGCTTGGTCTTGACGTTATGGGTATGAACCCATTGTCCGGCCCGGATGGCCTGAGAGGCAGCACCGATAGGATATCCGTACTTCACCACGTCTGCGCCTTCGGCAATCTCAGCCGTAGCCACTTTATGGCCTTTGGGTACGGTCTCCAAAACCCGGATTCCGTTTTCCAGTACCTCGCCGGCTTTCAGTTCCCGGCAGGCCACCACCACGTTATCCAGATCATTCAACCTGAGGATCTCGTTCATTTTTACTCCTCCATCGCTTTTTTCAAAGCAACTTCGATGCCCTCGGCACGGATCAGTTTGAGGTCTGCCAATGCCATCGCTTCAAAGCCGGGCAGTTCTTTCATTTCTTTTGCGAAGATGCCTTCAGCAAAGACGGCGTTCATCAACTCTTCCGCCTCATCAGCACGATGCTGAGCCAGGAATGCCATAATATCTTCGGTATCCTGTACCTTTTCCTCTTTGGTCAGGAAGGCCAAAGTGGCGGCAAAGGCGAAGGTCAAGAGACGGGGAGCCTTTCCGTTGGCTTTGCAATAAGCCTCCACAGAGGGCAGTACCCGGGCATGATACTTGGAAACGGTATTCAAACTAATGGACATCAAAGCATGATCCATAAACGGATTAGCGAAACGCTCCCGCACGGCATGATAGAAATCCACCAGTTCTTCACGGGGCAGACAGTCGATACCGGGCAGGATCTCTTCCATGACGGCCTTTTCCAGGTAGGCGGCCAATTTCTCGTCGCCCATGCACTCCCGCACAAAGGTCTTGCCCCACAGCAGTGCCACGGGGGTCAGAATGGTATGGCTTCCGTTCAGAAGACGGACCTTACGCTCCCGATAGGGACGAACCGGAGCAAAGACCACCTGAGGAATTCCTTTATCCAAAGGCAGTTCCTCATGCAACCGCTCGTCCGCTTCAATGACCCAGAGATGATACGGTTCGGTGACGACCAAAAGATCATCATGGTAGCCCATTCTCTTATCATACATCTCGATGGTATCTCTGGGATAACCGGATACGATCCGGTCTACCAGGGTATTGGCAAAAACGCAGTGTTCCTCTACCCACTTGGTAAAGGCTTCGCCCAGATTCCAGATCTTGGCCAACTCCAGAACGCACCGCTTCAGGTTGGTGCCGTTCTCCTCGATCAATTCAACCGGCAGGAAGAAAAGACCCTTATCGGCAGCGCCGTTGAAATGCTCGAAACGCTCGAAGAGTAACTTGGTCACCTTACCGGGGAAACTCTTGGGATAAGGCAGATTAAAATCGTCTTCCCGATCCAATACGATGCCGGCCTCGGTAGTATTGGAGATGACAAACCGAAGGTCGGGAGAAAGATACAACGCTTTATAGGCATCCAACTCACTGCTGGGGCTGATGGTCTTGCTGACGCAGGTAATCATCTTTTCGGTATCTATTTCCTTGCCGTCCTGAAGACCGCGGACGACTACGTTATAGTTGCAATTCTGATTTGCAAACCGCTCCGGCAGATCAAAGGCCAGGGGGTTGACGATCGCCACGTTGGTATCGGTCAATCCTTTCTCGTTGGCAGTCTGTAAAATATAATCCGCAAATGCTCTGAGGAAGTTTCCTTCGCCGAACTGCATCACACGGACAACTCTTTCTTTTTTCTCAATAGAAGCTAACATCGTTATCCCTCCGCTATATAATAATACTATATTGATATTATAAAATTAGCCATCCGAAATGTCAAGCATAAAAGAAAAAACGCTCCCATAGGAGCGGTCAACATATATAGTATAACAGATAAAAAACTCCGCTGTCAATAAAAAAATGCATCAGAGGGAGAATTTCTCCCTTTTATCTCAAAAATATATGTATATTTTGTACAACATTACATATTGAAAGTCGAAAACTTTTGTGGTATTATATAGACAAGAAAAGGAAAGGGTGAGTCCAATGTACAAGTAAATCCCGGACTTTGATCGCACGGCGAATAAGGGAATTTGGCAGTTTGGCAGGAGGATCGTAAGCCGGTTCAAAGTCCAATAAAAGATGCAGCCTTGATACGTCAAATCATGAAAGCGCAAGAAACTCACTTATGAGTGGAACCAAAGGTTCCGACCACGCAATGAAAATGAACGGAAATGTAAAAGGATGCATCGAATTTAAGAAAGAGAGGTTAAAAGATGTTAGATATCAAGAGTGAACAGAAATGACCCTTGATTGGAAGCGTAAAGAAGCTCCGATCGAGGGTCATTTCATTTTATTCAGAAAGATGTAGCAGGCAGAGCCTGCTTTTTTTATTGTGGAAACCCGGAAGAGTATTGGAGGGTTCCATCCGGCAAGACCCACAAGGCTTCTACGCCGTCGAGGCGTTCCACGAACTGACGCCCCTCTTCAAGGTCCATCAAAAAAAGCGCCGTGGAAAGTCCGTCCGCCTGCCCGGAATGGGCAGAGAGAACCGAAACAGACCGATACCGCTCCCCCGGCATTAAGGTTTCGCCGTCAATGATGTGGTGATAATTCTTTCCATCGACGGTATAAAAACGCTGATAATTTCCGCTGGTTACCAATGCCTGATTTTTCAAGGAAAGGGTCGCAATATAGGGATTTTCCGTATCATCCCGATCCGGATTTTCAATGCCGGCAGTCCAGAGCCCGCCATCCGGCTTTTCCCCGATCGCCCGGAGATTTCCCCCAAGGTTCAGAAAATAACCGATGATCCCCCTCTGCTCCAGCGACTGCGCCACCATCTCGCAGGCATATCCTTTGGCGATGGCGCCCACGTCCAGCTTCAGTTCCGGATCTGCTAAAAAGACCGTCTTGTTTTCCCGATCCAGGATCACGTCCTCAATATTGACGTGGGCAGCGGCTTGCTTCAATTCCGTCATAGAGGGCAGACGGGCGGCCGAGGGATCCTTCATCCCCTCGGTACGGTAATCATGCCAGATGGAAAGGACGCTTCCCATGGCCACGTTCACCCTGCCGTCGGTTTCCCGATAGATTTCCTTGGCATACAGTAAAAGATCGATGATCTTTTGATCTACCTGCACCGTCTTATGGGCTCCCTCCCGGACTTCGTTGACGGCGCAAAGATTATTCACCCCGTCGTAACGCTCATAGATATTATAAAGCCGATGGTATTCCTGTAACTGCGCCTTGATCTCATCATAGACCGCATCAAATTCCTCTTTAGAATCGGCATACCCCAGCACCGTGGTCACCGTATCAAAATAATCAAAGGAATATTCCGTATAACGCTGAGGCCCTGTCTTGCACCCCGAAAGGGAAAGACATAACGCCCCTATTAAACATAAAATAATAATCTTCTTCATCGTTAAAAAAGCGGGGGATGCGGTGCATCCCCCCTGTTTTGTTGATTTATGCAACGGTAGCAGCCTTCACAGCAGCCTTCACCATGTCTCCCACGTGGATGGTACAGCCTGCAGTCTGCAGAGCATCGGCGCCGTAACCGGTCTCGATAGCCAGTTCAGCAACGCCCTTTGCATCTTTGCCGACCAAAGCAGCATTGAAAGCAGCAGCCTGCTCATACCACTCCAGAACCTTGCCGTCGCCGTTCAGATCCTGATTCTTGCCATAGGTAGCCATGTTGTAGTCATCCCCGGCAGTCTTCTTGGTGGTGATACCCACCTTATCACCCAGGGTGGATTTACCCTTGGTATCAAAGGTAAAAGTAGCCACAGCCACGTCGGTATCGGCAACGATGACTTTGCCTTCGGCATCCAAAGCAGCAGCAACCACAGTGCTGGCCACTTCATTGGAGCCTTCTTTTTCCTCTGTTGCATCTTTACCGGAAGCAGAGGTCTGAACTGCCAATTTTAAAGTATCCTTTGCAGTAGCCTTCGATTCCGTAGCGTTGGCAACTGCATTCTCCAATGCTTTCACATAATCAGCAATATAGATGGTGCAACCGGCATTCTGAACTTCATCGGTTCCTCTGTTGCCCTCTGCAACCAAAGCCTTCACTTCGTCCATCGTCTTGCCTTCTGCCACCTTGGTGAAGGCATCGATCTGCTCGTACCACTCCAGGATCTTGCCGTCCTTATTGACGTCGTCCTTGCCGTAAGCCGCCATGTTGTAGTCCTTGCCCAGTTCATACTTGGTCTTGAACTCCCCGGCCTCTACCGCCTTACCCTCAGAGGTAAAGTATACGGTATTGTCTGCAGCGTCAATAACGCACTTGACGATCTTGCCCTCTGCATCCAGAAGAACCGCCGCTGCGCTGATGGACATTCCGCCGGAACCGTTGGTCTCGCCGTCTGCATCAGCCGTCTTGGCATAGTAGGCATAGATACCGGCACCAAACTTCAGTTCCGCTTCCTTTTTTGCGCACCCGGCCATCATGGTCAGTGCCAGCAAGGCGATCAAAACAATGCTAAGAATTCTTTTCATGGTTATATCTCCTTTGTTTTTATAGTTTACCTTTTTATTATGCCATAATAGAGAATGTTCTGTCAAGAACTCTGTTATGCGTATTTCATATATTACTATGCCGAAGATACTTCAATACCAGTGCACCGGCCAGACCCACCAGGATTCCGGCTACGGTTCCGGTTACCGCCAGAACCACCATGTAATACCCGATCTCCCGGGTCTGCATCACCAGCATGGCCACCAAGACCTGTCCCAAATTATGGAAAACTCCGCCGATTATGCTGACCCCCACCATGGAAAACCATCCTAAACGTTTAAAGAGGGTCATCACCGTCAAACTCAGCAGAGCACCGGCAAAACTATACGCCAGGGTCATGACGTTTCCAAAAAGCAATGCCACCGCCGCCAGCCGTACCAACGATACCGCCGCCGCTTCTTTCCAGCCAAAGCGATAGAGCAAAAAGAGAAGCATGATATTGGGAAGACCCATCTTCACGCCGGGAACCGCCGCCACCAGCGGGGGCAGTAAAGCTTCCACGTAAGATAGGATCAGCGTCACCGCCGTGGCCAGTCCCAAAAATGCCAGTTTTTTCGTTTTGTTTTTCATGTTATGCTACCATATCCACGTCATTTTTTGCAGAGGACTCTACCTTCACCACCACTTGATGAGGAAGACAAACGATGGTCTCTCCCACCTTGGAGATCGGTCTGTGATGCACACAGATCTTATCCGGGCAGGTCGCCTCCGTCACCGAAGCTTTTCCGTCCCGAATGACCAAGGTATTTCTCTGCTCCCCCGTCCGGATCTCCGTCTCCACGTCCTGAGAGAGCGCATACGAGGCAGTCTCTTTTCCGTCAACGAGAACCACCACCCGCTCCCCCGGCGCTCCGGTCAGACGAAATAGCAATAATCCGCCCACCGCCAAAAGAAGGACCCCTAAAACTAAGAGGATGTCGTGAAAGACCTTGCGCCGAGGCGCAAGGTCTGGATTTTTTCTTATTTTCATCTTATTTTGCACAAGCGGCAACGAAATCCACCGTATGGAGGCAGTGGGTAGGACAGTTTTCTACGCACTTTCCGCATCCGCTGCATTTATCATAGTCAATTACCGCCAGATTATTCACCACGGTAATGGCTTTTTCGGGGCAGTTCAGTTCGCATTTCTTACACCCGATACAAGCGTTTTTACAAGCCTTGCGTGCCACGGCGCCCTTATCGGTATTACTGCAAAGCACCACACCCTTGGCGCTGAACGGCACCATGGAAAGAATCTTCTTGGGGCAGGTCTTGACACACATGCCACAGTTAATGCAAAGCCGTGCGTCGATCCGAGCCACGCCGTCCACCACGCAGATGGCATTCACCGGACATTCTTTCGCACAGTCTCCGCAGCCGACACAACCGCAAAGGCAGACGTTGGGCCCGCCATACAGGAAGGATGCGCCACGGCAACTGGGATACCCCACGTACTGCGCTTTCTGGGCAGAAGCTTCGCAGGTGCCGTTGCAATGAACAAACGCCACCTTCCGCTCGATCTCGCCCACTTCCAAGCCCAGCATAGCGCCGAGTTTTTTCGCAGTATCGTTTCCGCCGGGAGTACAGAGATCCGGCGCCGCCTCGCCCTTATTGAGGGCGGCGGCATAACCGTCGCAACCGGTATAACCGCAAGCGCCGCAGTTGGCACCGGGCAAACACTCCCGGATGGCCGCCAGTCGTTCATCCACGTGCACTGCCATAAAATGGGAGGCCAGGACCAGAACGATACCGGCGATCAAACCGATCAATGCCACGATACCGAAGCAAATCAAAATATCATTCAACATTCTGTTTTCTCCTTAGGGTGAGCAATCAAACTTGAACACCGTTTTGAAAAGGTGTTTTTTCGCTCACTCATTGTTAAAATACTCGCCAATACGGCAGTATTGGCTGCGTTTTATGCCTCGATTGAACAAAAAAACACTCTTTTCAAAATCTTCGACCGCAAAGCGAGAAGATTTTGTGGGATTTTTGCTCAATTTGGATGAAGCAAGGCTGCCGCCTTGCGAAGAAAAATTGGGTAAAAAGCACCGAAATATGCCGTTTTGCGGCGGATTCAAGTTTAATTGCTTACCCTACTTAAAAAGGTTATCTACGATCCCTGCGAAGCCAAAGAAGGCCAGGGAGATGAAGGAAGCGGCAATCAAGGTCACCGGCAACCCTTTGAAATGAGTGGGGATCTTGGTATCGTCGATCCGGCTTCTGAGTCCGGAGAACAGCACCATTGCCAGAAGGAAGCCCAGTCCACAGCCCAGGGAACTGGCCATCGCCTCCAGGAAATTATACCCGTCATTGATATTATTAATGGTCACGCCTAATACCGCACAGTTGGTAGTGATCAAGGGCAGATAAACACCCAAACTCTTATGCAAAGAGGGAATATACTTCTTCAAAGCGATCTCAGTGAACTGCACCAAGGATGCGATCACCAGGATAAAGACGATATTTTGCATATAACCAAGGCCCGCTTTATTCAGAACGTAATACTGAATGGGCCAGGTTACTGCGGAAGCCATCAGCATAACGAAGATGACCGCAATACCCATACCGGTAGCCTGATTGAGCTTTTTAGAAACCCCCAGGAAGGGACAGATTCCCAAAAACTGGCTCAACACATAGTTATTCACCAAAACCGAGGACATGATAATGACGATCAATGTTTTCATCGTATCCATCTTATTTGCCCTCCTTTACTGCGTGTTCGCAGGTGCCCGGCTTACAGTAGGAAGCCGAAGGACAACCGGCGCAACCGAAATCTTTCTTTTTGGGGAACTTTCCGCTGGTCAGCCAGCTGACCAAAGCGATCAACAGACCGTAAACCAGCATACCGCCGGGCGCTTTCACCAAAAGGCTGATGGTATGATCGGCGATAAAGGGGATTCGGATTCCGGCGAACGTACCGGCGCCGAAGACCTCACGCAGAGTTGCCATCGCCAAAAGGGCCACGGTAAATCCAAGACCCATGCCGAGTCCGTCCAGCGCAGATTTTCCTACGCTGTTTTTCCCCGCAAACATCTCAGCCCGGCCGAGAATAATGCAGTTTACAGTGATCAGATCAAGATAAACGCCCAAAAGATCAAATAACTCGGGCAGGAAGGCGTTCATAAACATCCGCACCAAGGTCACAAATCCGGCAATCACCACGATATAGCAAGGAATACGCACCATATCGGGAATCAATTTCCGCAAAATAGAAATCACGCAATTGGAGCAAACCAACACCGCCATCGCCGCAAGCCCCATGGCCAGGGCACCAATAACACTATTGGTTACCGCCAAGGTCGGGCAGGTACCCAGGATCAGGACAAAGACCGGGTTTTCCAGGAGGATGCCCTTCAATAAAATCGAAAGATTTTCATTCTTTTTCATCGTCAAGCCTCTCCTTTCAAAATCTTAATGATCTCAAAGACCTTTCCCACCGCCGTCTTATAGCCGTTGGTGGTCAACGTAGCACCACTGATGCCGTCGATCTCTTTGTAGTTGCTCTCATCCTTGCCGTTAAACTGGGTATAGAAGGAAGCGTCCCCGCAAGCAGAGCCGATCCCTTCGGTCTCATACTGCTCCAAGGTCTTGCAGGAGATGATCTTTCCTTCGGCGGTAACCGCCACCTTCAGCAGGATGGGTTTGCCGGAAGGACTGTACCACTCGTCCCCGTTGATACCAAAGCCATTGGCCGCCAGTTCAAAGACGTAGCTACCGCCGGAGGTCTCATAGGCCTTCTTAAGCTGAGAGGGAAGTTCTTCGTATTTGGAAAGATCCAACTCCTCCAGAGTCGCACTCAATGCCTTTTTGGCCTGATCGGAGATCCGACCGGAAAGCGCCTCTTCCACGCCCTCGGAAAGAACGTTGCCCTCGCCGTCAACGGCGATAAACTGTTCCCCGGACACACAGACAGCGCCGGCACCGTTATCGGCAGTATAGAGGGCAGAAATATCTGCCACTTCTTCCGTAATAAATAGTTCCGTAAATTCACCTTCTGCCGCAGGCAGAGCAGCAGAAAGATTATCGTTCAAAATCTCTGCTTCGGAGCGCAGATCCACAGAACCGCCGCCCAGGATCACCGCTGTATTCAACGCATCCTTCACGGCATTTTTATAACCCTCGGTAGTCTTGGTCGCACCGGAGATAACGTCCAGTCCATCCACCGTTTCCGCAGTAGCACCCTTGACAGATTCGCCGTAGGTCTGCTCATAGCCCAAGGTTTCGTTACTGGAAAGACAGGTAGCCCCCGTTACCGTCCCGGCGGCATCCACACCGCACATAATGACCATATCGGCACCATAACCGGTGGTCTTGAGTTTCACTACGTATCCGCCGTTCTTTTCGAAAAAGACTTCCGTCACAGTAGCCGGCAGTTCTTTCCCGGCAAGATCCACAGATTGGAACTCCTCCCCGCCCGGCATCACTACCAGCAATGCTTCGTTGGCGGCAGCATTTTGATTTTCAGTAATGATCGGCGCAGTCACACCATTGGTTGCAGAAAGCAAAATGGCGATGATTCCGCAGATGGCGGTCAGGACCGCAACACTCTTAATATAACTCTTCATTTTCGCTCCCCTCCAAACGGCTTACGGGCAGTCCAACTGTCGATAAAGGGATTGAGAATATTCATCAGCAAGATGGAGAAGGACACACCCTCGGGATAATTGCCCCAGAACCGAATCAGAACGGTGATCACGCCGGCTCCCACGCCGAAGATGATCTTGCCCCAGCCGGTTTCCGGAGAAGTAACGTAGTCGGTCGCCATAAAGATTGCGCCCAAGAAGAGACCGCCGGCCAGGCACCAAGCCAAAGCAACGGTCGGATCTCCGCAGACCGCCCAAGAGAGCAGATAGACGGTTCCGATAAAGGTCACCGGCAGCTGCCAGGAGATAATGCCTCGAACCAAGAGATAGATCCCGCCCAGAATCAGCGCCAGAATACAAGTCTCACCGATAGCACCGCCGTGGTTTCCGATGAAGAGATCCATCAGTTCCGGCGTCTTTCCTTCTGCCAATTCCACCAAGGGGGTCGCCCCAGCGGTAGCATCCACCGGGAAAGCAGCCTTCGCCATAGAACCGAAGGCGATCAGCATAAAGACACGGGCGGTGATCGCCGGATTTACGATATTCCGACCCAATCCGCCAAAGAGACATTTCACAACTATAATTGCAAAGACCGCACCGACGACCGCCTGCCAAATAGGCACGTTCGCCGGCAGGTTCAGCGCCAGTAAGAGACCGGTTACCACAGCGGAACAATCCTGCAGGGTCGAGCCTTTTTTGGTTGCCAGATTAAAGAGCCACTCAGAAAGAACTGCAGCGGCCACGCAGGCTAAAATCACCCACACTGCCGGCCAGCCAAACCAAACGATACCGGCGGCGGTAGCGGGCAAAAGGGAGATGACCACGTCCAGCATGATGCTGCGGGTAGTCTTTTTCGTCAGAATATGGGGAGATGAGGAGATCTGCAATTTCAATGCCATTATTTAGAGGCCTCCTTTGCTTTTTCTTTCGCCGCAGCCTCCCGCAGTTTCGCTTTTGCGATGCGGTTGGACTGGATCAAGGGGCGGTTTGCCGGGCAGACAAAAGCACAGCAACCGCATTCCATGCAGGTCTCCACCTGCAATTTTTTCAACATATCAATATCTTCCAGTTTGTTTGCTCTGGCGATAGCCTGAGAGCGCAGACCGAAAGGACAATGCCGTGTACAAGCCCCGCAACGGATGCACGGGGTCTCGTGGATGGGCTCGTTTTCTTTTTCTACCAAAGCCAGAAGTGCGTTGGTATTTTTCAGAACCGGAACCTCCAGATTGGGAACGGCAATCCCCATCATCGGGCCGCCATACAGCACCTTAACGGGATCTTCCTTAAATCCGCCGCAAGCCTCAAAGACCTCTCCGATGGGCATACCGATGGGAGCAGTCACGTTCTTCGGCTCCTTGATGGCACCGCCGTCGATGGTGATGGTGCGGTTGACCAAGGGCATACCGGTAGCCAGATACCGACCGATCTCAGCAACGGTGGAACAGTTGAGCACCACGCATCCCACATCGATGGGCAGCATCCCGGCGCCCACCTTTTTGCCGGTGGTATGGTAGATGAGTACCTTTTCACCGCCCTGAGGATAGAGGGACGGCAAAACCTTGACGGTCAAATAAGCATCGTCCGCTTCCAATTTACGAACGCTTTCAATGGCTTCTTTTTTATTGTTTTCAATTCCGATGACCACCTTGGTGATCCCCAGATATTCCTCCAACGCTTCCAATCCACGCTCCATATCGTCCAGCCGGTCGATCATGGTACGGGTATCGCTGGTGATATACGGCTCACACTCTGCGCCGTTGATGATGAGCATTTCGATGGGCTTCTCCGTCGCCAGCTTCACATAGGTGGGGAAACCGGCTCCGCCCAGACCCACGATACCGCTTTTGCGGATCGCTTCAATGAAAGAGGCCCGATCGGTCACCTGAGGAGGCTCGATAGAGGGATCCGGTGTCATAGCGCCGTCGCCTTCGATGGTAATAGCCGGTACCATGGTGCCGTTGGATAGCAGAGTATCTGCAATCTTGGTCACCGTACCGGAGATACTGGCGTAAATGGGAGAAGAGATAAAACCATCCTGCTCCGCCACCAGGGTTCCCACGTCCACGTGGTCTCCCACCTTCACCACCGGCTGAGCCGGCTTACCGATATGCATCACCATGGGCAGTACGACCATGGAGGGTGCGCCCAAGGTAACGGCGGGCATGGATGCTGTGTTCTTTCTATGCGGCAGATGAACGCCACGAAGAGAAAATGCCATTTCTTTTCCTACCTTTCAAAACAGTTGTATAAATAAAAATGTATCGAGATCATAACATACATCTTAATTATATAGGAAATGACGAACAATGTCAATGAAAATCGCCGTTTCAGCCTGCTTTTTCACTGGCAATGCAAGAAGATTTTTCTTCAAAATAATAAGACGGCAAAAGTTTTGCAACGATCCTGCCAACTTTTTTGCCGTCTCATTTTAATTTAACGTCGTTTTTTCTTTCATTTTTAGATTATTAATAGCTTCCGCCATGATCAATTCCGCCAAGAGATATTCCCGGCGGCTTTGTTTTTTAGCCAATTGCGCCCGAGCCATCTGCATTCGTTCACGTTCTGCTGTCTCGTCGATCTCTTCCGGAAGCAACGCCGAATCGCAAAGCAGTTTCACCTGATTGAATTCCGCATCGATCATCCCGCCGGAGATGGTAAAGAGTACCTTCTCCCCGTTCGGTTTGATGAAATGTGCTTCTCCGCAGACCAAAGAGGCGGTGATAGGTGCCCGATCCGCCATAATGCCAAGCATCCCATCGGTAATGGGAACAGTCAGAGAGGAACATTCTCCGCTGTAAAAGACCTTTTCCGGCGTCAGGATTTCAAGTTGAAAGGTTTTCATGCTTCTGCCTCCGCCTTTTTCCGAACGTCGTCGATGGTTCCCACGTTAAAGAATGCGCTTTCGGGATATTCATCCGCCTCTCCATCAATGATCGCCTTAAAACTGCGGATGGTCTCGCTTAAAGGAACGTAGACGCCCTTGATGCCGGTGAACTTTTCTGCCACGCTGAAGGGCTGGGACAAAAACCGCTGGATCTTCCGGGCACGGTTGACGAGAATCTTATCTTCCTCACTCAGTTCATCCATACCCAAAATAGCGATAATATCCTGCAATTCGTTATAGTGCTCCAGCAGTTCCTGGACGGTACGTGCCACCTGATAATGCTCTTCCCCGACGATCTCCGGATCCAGCATCCGGGAGGTGGAATCTAAGGGATCCACCGCAGGATAGATGCCCAACTCCGCAATCTTTCTGCTTAAAACGGTCGTGGCATCCAGATGCGCAAAGGTGGTGGCAGGTGCCGGGTCGGTCAGATCATCCGCCGGTACGTAGATCGCCTGAACCGACGTAACGGAACCGTTCTTCGTGGAAGCGATCCGCTCCTCCAATTCACCCAATTCCTGAGAAAGGGTGGGCTGATATCCCACCGCCGAAGGCATCCGACCCAAAAGGGTGGAGACCTCACTGCCGGCCTGGATAAACCGGAAAATATTATCAATAAACAGCAAAACGTCCTTTTGGGATTCGTCTCTGAAATGCTCCGCCATGGTCAGTCCAGTCAATGCGACCCGCATCCGGACGCCGGGAGCCTCGTTCATTTGGCCAAAGACCAACGCCGTCTTATTCAAAACACCGCTTTCTGCCATCTCATAGAAGAGATCGTTTCCTTCCCGGCTTCGTTCCCCCACGCCGGTAAAGATGGAGTATCCGCCGTGTTCGGTGGCGATGTTATGGATCAATTCCTGAATCAGGACGGTTTTACCCACACCGGCACCGCCGAACAACCCGATCTTACCGCCCTTGGTATAGGGAGCCAAAAGGTCGATGACTTTAATGCCCGTCTCCAGAATTTCTTCCGTGTTGGCCCGTTCCGCATAATCCGGAGCAGGACGGTAGATGGAATTCCGGGGAGCCTCCTCCGGAATAGGATCTCCGCCGTCAATGGGCTCCCCCAAGACGTTCAAAAGACGCCCCAGCACCGCCTCTCCCACAGGAACAGAGATAGAATCCCCGGTGGCCGTCACGTCCATCTCCCGGCAAAGCCCCTCACTGGCGTCCAGCATGACGCATCGGACGGCACCGCCGCCGATATGCTGCACCACTTCCATGGTACGGCGTTCGCCTCTGCATTGCACGTAAAGTTGCTCCCGAATCTTGGGCAGGGCGTTTTTCTCAAACCGCACGTCTACCACCGGTCCGGTTACCTGGATGATTTTTCCGATATTTTGTTGTGTTTGATTTTCACTCATGGTCATTCTCTCCTGCGGCTTTTCGTTTTTGCCTCAGCGCTTTTGCTCCGGCGGCGATCTCGATCATTTCCTCAGTGATGGCCGCCTGACGCAGTTTGTTATATTGCACACGCAAGGTACGGAGCATCTCCTCCGCATTGTCCCCGGCGCTCTTCATAGCATTCATCCTGGCCTGTTGCTCACTGCAGTAGCTCTCCGCCAGACAACTGAATACAAAGCCCATCAGATAACTGGGCACAATGCCGTCCAGCACCTCTTTGGGACTGGGGATAAATTCATTTTCCATCTCCCTGAGCTTCGGGTCATCTGCCACGAAATGGGTTCGATCCAACGGAAGAAGGGTCAGTTTTTTACATTCCCCGGGTTTATTGCCGATATAGTCGGTATAGATGATGTTAATATCATCCACCTGCCCGTTATCGTAATAATCCAAAAGCTCCGCACAGATCCTTCGGGCGTCCGGCACTTCCGGACGGATGGCCGGATGATGGAATTCCTCCACAAAGGGGATTTTTTTCTTGATAAAATACTGCCGGCCATATTCCCCGATGATAAACACCGTAGTCTTCGGGTGACGCCCCATATACTCTTCGCAAAGGGCGATGGCCGCCTGATTATACATTCCTGCCAACCCCTTATCCGAGGTAATGAGCAGGATCCCATGATTTTGATGGGGCTGATCCTCCGGTTTGGGAATGCGGTAATACCGATCTTCCGTATCCAGAGGGATATGCAGGATCAACTCGCCGACCTTTTTACGGAGCGCCTGAAAATAAGGAGCGTTCCGTTCCAAGTCTGCCACGGCCCGGCGCATCTTCGCCGAAGCGATCATAAACATGGCATCGGTTATTTTTTTCGTCTCGCTGATTCCGCCGATTCTCGCTTTCAGTTCACTTGCGCTGGCCATTCAGTCTCTCCTTTCTCAGCGATTTTTCATAAATTGATGCGCCGCCTTCACAATGGAAGCGTTCAGCTCCTCATTATAGAGTTTGCTGTGTTCGATTTTATGACAAATGCTATGATGATGTTGTTCAAAATGTTCTAACAGTTCCTGCTGTACTTTTTTGATCTCCTTGACCGGCACGTCCTCAAAGACCCGTTCCCGGGCGCAGACCAAGGTAATGACCTGCCGATGCAGTGCCATAGGGGCATTGTTGCTCTGCCGAAGCAGCTGCATCAATCCGGCGCCGTGCTTCAACTGCCGTGCCGTCCCTGCATCCAGTTCTCCGCCGAACTGAGAAAAGGCCTGCATCTCCCGATACTGCGCCAGATCCAAACGAATGGAACCTACGGATTTTCTCATAATATTCGTCTGAGCAGAACCGCCCACACGGGAAACGGAAAGACCCACGTTAATAGCCGGCCGCTGACCGGCAAAAAAGAGATCGCTCTCCAAAAAGATCTGTCCATCGGTGATGGAGATGATATTCGTCGGAATATAAGCGGATACGTCTCCGGCCTGGGTCTCCACGATAGGTAAGGCGGTCATACTGCCGCCGCCCTTTTCATCGGAAAGCTGAGCAGACCGTTCCAAAAGACGGGAATGGAGATAAAAGACGTCGCCGGGGTACGCTTCCCGTCCGGGAGAGCGTTCCAAAAGCAGACTTAAGGTTCGGTATGCCACAGCGTGCTTGGACAGATCATCGTAAACGATGAGAACGTCCCGTCCGTGATACATAAAGTACTCCGCCACCGCACATCCGGCATAAGGCGCAATATACTGCAAGGAAGCCGGATCACTGGCAGGAGAAGACACGATGACTGTATAGTCCATGGCGCCGTGTTTCTTCAAGGTTGCCGCCACCTTGGCGATGGAACTGGCCTTCTGGCCGATGGCCACGTAAACGCAGACCACGTTCTTGCCCTTTTGGTTGATGATGGTATCGGTAGCGATGGTGGTCTTTCCGGTCTGGCGGTCACCGATGATCAATTCCCGCTGTCCTCTTCCGATGGGGAACATAGAGTCGATGGCCAGAATTCCCGTCTCCATAGGACGGGAAACGGATTTACGCTCAATAATACCCGGTGCCGGATGCTCAATAGGGAAATATTCCTTAGCGTGGATCTCTCCGGCATCATCTGCCGGCATCCCCAAAGGATCAATGATCCGGCCGAGGATCTTCGTACTGATCGGAATACCGGCTGTCCGGCGGGTCCGCACCACCCGACTGCCTTCGGTGATCTCAGAATCGTCTCCAAACAATACCACACCGTTGGTTCCGTCTGCCCGAATATCCTGCACCATGCCTTTGACACCGCAGTCAAATAAAACGATCTCGCCGTACTCCACCTCACGCAGTCCGTTGATGACGGCAATGCCGTCCCCCACCGTTTCGGCAAATCCCACCTGCTGGTGGCCTACAAACAACTCGAAGTTCTCAATATCTTCTTTCAAAAGAGAGATGATCTGCGTCAGATCGTGCTCCTTACGTAAGGACTGAAACGATTTTCTCAACTGACGGATCCGACCCAAGGTACTCCAGTCATAGTTTTCGTCCCCTACAAATATGCGGAAGCCGCCCACTACGCTTTCATCCCGGACGATATTAAAGTCCACCTCGTCCACATGATACTCTGCCAAGAAAAAAGACCGCAGTTTTTCCAGCTGTTCCTCCGTAGGGGGAGTGATACACTGGATCTCTACTTCTAAGGCATTGTTCTCCGGCAGATTGGACTCGTCAAAATTACTTCTTATCATGCTTAGACCTCTCCCCGGCCACCGTATCTCCGGCCAACCGGACAAATTCGTCGTAAAGGGCGCTGTTTCTCTCCGGAGTCACCGTTCCGCTGAGCAGTTTCTGGGTCGCCGTCACCACCAACTCGCCGATTTCGGTCTGGGCAGATTCCAAAATATGCTCTTTGCGATCTTCTGCCTCTTCCTCCGCCGTGCGGATGATCAATGCAGCCTTTTCTTTGGCCTCATTAATGTGTTGGGCAGAGATCTCCGACCACTCCCGTTCCGCCTCTTTCTGACGGTCGGCAAGCTCCTGATCGGCAGTTTGGATCTTCTCTTCGTATTCTTCACGAAGACGCTCCGCTTCTGCCAACGCCTCTTGATTTTTATGTTCCTGCTCCTCAAAAAACTTCTTTCTCTGCTCCAGGAAACGGACCACCGGCCGATAAAGTAAGAAGGTCAGTCCGCCTGCCAGGATCACAAAGTTCAAAAGATGCAAAAGGATCTGCAAGAAATCAATGTTTAAGGGTATATTCATGGTCGTTCCCGCCTCTTACAGTACGAAAATAATAAGAATGGCTACGATCAAGGCATAGATGATGGCCGTCTCGATAAAGACCAGACCCAGCATCATGGCAGAATTAATCTTACCGGAGGCTTCCGGCTGACGTGCCATCCCTTCCGCACTTTTAGCGATCGCCATGCCCATTGCAATAGCACCGGCGGCACCTACCACAGCCACAACGATTGCGGCGGCGATGGCTTTGGCGGAAAGTCCGCTATCGGCCGCTTCTGCCACCACTTCTTCACCCTCCGCCAAGGCACCTATGGAAGCCATAGAGGCAAAGGTCAGCATCATCACGATCATCAGAACAACAGAAATCACTTTTTTCATTTTACTTTTACCTTCTTTTCTTTAATCTTTTTAGGTTTCGGTTCCACCGCTTCTCCATAGAAGATGGAGACCAGGGTAGCCAGCACGTAGGTTTGGATCAGTGCGTGCAGTAAGGTGAAGAGCACGCCTACCACCACCGGGAGAGCAAAACTCAGTCCCATATAGTAATAGACCAACTCCGTCACCAAAAGTCCGCTGAGCAGCGCACCGAACAGACGGAAACTCATGGAGACAGGCAGGGAGAAATCCTTGAGAACGCCCAGTCCTCCCCGAATACCTCCGCAGATCAGACCGGCGCCCAGGATAATGCCGTAGGATAAGAAGCCCATGGCAATGGCTGCATTAATGTCCGAAAGGGGAGCCGGCAGAGCCATCGACATACCGCCGGTGGTCGTCCATGGAATTCCAAACAGTTCAAAGATCGTACTGAAACAGATATAGACGCCGGCACTGAAGATATAGGCGCCCACAAATCTCGGGCGATGGGGACTGTTTGCCCCGGCCATATTGGAGAAAAACTCCACCAGCATCTCAATGATCGTCTGGAACTTTCCGGGAATCAGTTTGAATTTCGGGATCGCAAAGATCCGGATCAAGGCCGCGCCCAAAAGGAGAAACGCCGTAACCAGATAAGCGGAGATCAATCCCGGATTGACCGCCAGCCCGAATAAATTCATTTTGTTATGCTCATGCAGGACGCCGTCCTTCATGACCTCTTTGATGCTCTCATGCTTGGCGCCGGGCGGCCATAGCAGGAAAATTCCCACCAGAATGGCTGCGATCAGCGCCAACCAGACGGCAAGAAAAAGGACCTTTTTCTTCCCAATTTTCATTGTCTCACCTCTCGTTTTTCTTCTTGAAGATCTTAGACCGGAAAAGAATAACGTTCATCGCCAGGAAAAAGACCAATAAGATGACCCAAGTCAGTAGCGGCTTCTGCGGTGCCAACGTGGCCAGAAGCATCAGGGGAAATCCAAAGACGATGGCCGGAAAATTCTGATAGACCATATTGTCCGCAGCCGGTGTCTCAAAATCGCTGTCGATCTCCCGAAGGAGGATAATGCCGGTACTGGCGGTGCCGGTCAGCATACCATACATGGTAAGGAACTGCTCCTCGGTATACTCCGGGAACAACGTCTTCGCCGTAATGTAGTTATAAACGTACGTGATCACCAGACCCACGATGCCCAGGATGAGAATAATGCCCCAATACTGTTGCAAAATACCCAACCGGATGGCGGCGATTCCGGCCACCACCATGATGTCGTAAAAGAAATTACTGCATCGGGTCATCAGGAAATCGTTGCAATATTGACGGTTAATGATGCGCTTTTTCTGCAAAAAGTTTACCACCGTTTTGATCAGGGTCGCCGTCACAACGCCCAAAAGGAAGTTAAAGCCGTAGATGACGGACTTCATTCCCGGCAGGAGCAAGCCCAGTACAAACATCAAAAGATAAGCCAGGAAATAGGCTCCCGCCACCAGGGCCAGTTGGACGGTCAATTTATCCATGCTCCCCTGCATCGGGATCTCGTTCTCCCCTTGGATCTGCTCCGAGCTGAGGGCGGCCTCCGGTTTTTTCTCCCGAATGATCTTTCCTTTGTGTTTTAAGATGTTCAGATGGATCACACCGCCGATGCTGGCGCTCAAAAAGCCCAGTGCGGCGATGGTCAGACCAAAGCTCTTGCCACCGACAAAGCCAAAATCATTTTCATAAATTCCGCCGTAGTTCATCGCCTGACCGGTTCCCTGACCGTAGCCGAAGGGAAGCAGGACGCCGGCAGAAGAAAAGAAGCCCTTGATGATCTGCGATGCGATCAAGGTGATGCCAAAGCCCACCACCGCTTGCAAAAGATAGGTGGAGACGGTATTCACCCCGGTATTGAAGATCTCTTCCGTCCGCTTTTTAGTCAGTTTTCCTTTTCCGCTCTTGAAGGTCGAAGCGATAAAGCCCAATGCCAAGGTGTGATAAGTAATGATTTCCAACCCGGCAGAGCCGTTTCCGCCAAAGAAGGCGGTATCAAAGAAATGCTGTCCGGTGCAAAGCTTGAAAAGACCGGTCACCGCCAAGAGGATGGCGCCGCCCAGCACCGACGTAGGGATCAAGGAGGCTTCCAGCCACTTGACGGAGCGCTTGAGCATATTGGCGAGGATCAGGCTCAGAAGCAAGACGGTGATCAGGTTCATGAACCCCCATACGTTATAATCCCAGAAATTCGCCATTTTCTTTCCCCTCCGTTTCATTTTTGAAATGATGATAGAAATTCACATATTTCAATGCATTAAACCGCTTTCCGCCCTTCAGCTGAAAGACCCGGTCGCCGAAATAGATGTTCAGTTTGTTACGCCCAAGGACGGTGACGGCGGCAGTCTCTGCAAAAGGAAAGACCTGCTTCCCCGCCACGATGCGGTCACTATACAACGAAACGGGTTCTTCTTTACTCAAAGGAACCTTTTTTTGGTAGAGCAACACTTCAAAGACCTCAGCCTTTTCCCGATAAGCCGGTTCCGCAAGATAGGCATCCTTCGGCATCCGGCGGATAAAATCGCATTGATAGTTATACCAATCCGCCACGAACCGGAAGGGAACCCCCTCCAATTCCTTGGTAGGCAGATACCGCACTTCCAATCCGCATTTTTTACAGGTCATTCGGTCTCCCCGGCTTTCAAAGGTGCTGAGTCCGCACTTGGGGCAGACGTAGATGCACCGCTCTAAGTACTGCGCCAGGTTTTTATGGCGGAACGTTCCGGTGACCTGCGCCTCGTCCACGCTTAGTTCTTGCACCAAAAGTTCCAGCAGTTCCTCATCGGTCAGCGAAGCATATTCCTCCGGTTCCACCACCCGGGAAACGTAGGCGCGCATCGTTCCTTTGCGGATGTCGTCGCACCAACGGGGCTGAACGCCGTACCCGTCCTCAATGCGGAAGATGGCCAACGGCAGTTTCAAGACCCGCATCAATTTTACGATGGACGGCTTAATATAGCAAAGCTTTCCGCTATAGGTTCGGTTTCCCTCCGGTGCCAGGGCAATGGTTCCGCCCTCCTTGGCCACCCGGATACAGGTCTTGACCGCTTTAAGGTCGGTGGTCTGCTTCCGGATGGGAATGGGATTGACCAACCAACGGATCAGAGAGGAGATCCACCCCATAGAAAAGATGTCCTCCGTGGCGATATAGTAGATCGGCCCCTTAAAGGCGCACCCCACGAAAAACTGATCGAAGACGGTCTGGTGATTCATCACGATCAGATACGGACGATCCCCCTGATCACGGAACTTTTCAATGGTAACACCGCACTTCCATCGCATATAGGGATACATCACGCAATACGCCAGATTGCGGATGACGGTATGTCGTTTGCGAATCCATTGATTCTTGCTCATAGATCTCTTCTCTCTTATTAATAGTTTATTAATATATTTTATATACTTTATATAGATTTGTCAAGTAAATTGGGGTTTACAAATATCGGCATTTTATGATACCATAATAAAAAATGACAGAAAATGGGTGATCGAATGAAAACGAAACTTTCCGCCCGATTTTGGTGGGCATTGGCCATCTTCAGTCTGATGGGGCAGGTGGCATGGGTCGTTGAAAATATGTATTTCAACGTCTTTATTTATAAAATGTTTCATGCCTCAGCGGCAGACATCTCCGCCATGGTGGCAGCCTCGGCGGTGACCGCCACCCTCACAACGGTTTTGATGGGTGCGCTGTCCGACCGCATCGGCAAGCGTAAATTACTCATCTGCGGTGGCTATCTCCTGTGGGGCGTTTCCATCTGTAGTTTCGTCTTTTTGCGCACGGAGGTGCTGGGGAGACTCTTCCCCATGGTCACCTCGGCGGCGGCCTTGGGGGTCTCCCTGACCATCCTTTTGGACTGCGTGATGACCTTTTTCGGCTCCACCGCCAACGATGCCGCCTTTAATGCCTGGCTGACAGACTCTACCGACTCCTCCAACCGCGGTACGGCAGAGGGCATCAATTCCATGATGCCGCTTCTGGCGATTCTGGTGGTCTTCGGCGGATTTATGTTCTTCGATCTGGAAAAGAGCGAAAGCTGGGTGCTGATCTTCACCATCATCGGCGCTCTGACCTTCTTGATCGGTATCTTAGGAATTTTCCTCATCAAAGAGCCGACCCTCAAGCCGGCGGAAGAGGGCTATTTCAAGACCATTCTTTACGGCTTCCTCCCCTCTACCATGAAGGCCAACCCCTCCCTCTATACGGCGCTTCTGGCCTTTATCATTTTTAATATCTCCATCCAGATCTTCATGCCCTACCTCATTATCTATTACGAAGTCTCCCTGGGCATGACGAATTACGTACTTATTATGGCACCGGCCATCATTCTCGCCGCCATCGTCACCGCCTTTTGGGGCAAACTCTACGATAAAAAAGGCTTCTTTTTCTCCGGCCTCCTGGCGGTGCTGGGACTGATGGCAGGGTATCTCCTGCTCTATTTCTGCCGGAGTACCGTCCCCGTCTTCATCGGCTCTCTTCTAATGATGAGCGGCTATCTCTCCGGCATGGCGGTCTTTGGCGCCACCATCCGGGATCATACCCCTGCCGGCAAGGCCGGAGAACTGCAAGGGGCACGGATCTTCGCCCAGGTCTTCGTGCCGGGCATCGTCGGTCCCTGGATCGGCAAGCAAGTCCTTTCCCACGCCGAAACCCTGGTCAATAGCGACGGCACCACCTCTTTTATCCCTAATGCAAACATCTTTTTGGCGGCGTTGATCGCAGCGGCGGTGCTACTCCCTCTGCTATTCTGGGTTCATCAAAATCGCAAGCAACGATTGATGGCGTTACCCACGCCCTTTGAAAAAGAGTTCGATCCCGAGCTCCCCTTTTCCGCCTACCCCCGTCCCCAATTAAAACGCAATTCTTATCTCTGTCTGAACGGACAATGGGACTTTGCGGTAAACGGAGACGCCATCGGCAAGATCACCGTCCCCTTTCCGCCCGAGAGCCGGATTTCCGGCATTGAAAGACTGACGAAAAAGACGGATCGGCTGACCTATCAACGCACCTTTACCCTGCCGGAAGACTTCCGCAAGGATCGGGTCCTCCTGCACTTCGGTGCAGTGGATCAAACCGCCGAAGTGTTCGTAAATGATCGCTTTGTCGGCAAAAATATCGGCGGTTATCTCCCGTTTTCTTTTGAAATTACCGATTTTTTACAGGAAAACGAGAATAATCTGACCGTCCACGTCACCGATCCTCAGGATCTCAACCTTCCCTATGGAAAGCAACGCAAAAAACGGGGCGGAATGTGGTACACCACCGTCAGCGGAATCTGGCAGACGGTCTGGCTGGAAAGTGTCCCCGAAAATTATGTCGAAAAACTCAAAATTACGCCGGAGCTTCAGGCGGTGACCATTGAGGCGGTCGGCGGGGAAAAGGAAAAGACGCTGACCCTCGAAAACGGCGAGACCTATTCCTTTACCGGCGATACGCTTCGGATCGAACTGCAAGACCCACACCTCTGGAGTCCAGAAGATCCCTATCTTTACCGCTTCACTTTAAAATCCGGCACAGATGAGGTCTCCTCCTACTTTGCCCTTCGCAGGGTGGAGGCCAGGGGCGACCGCCTCTATCTGAATGGCAAGCCGTATTTCTTCCACGGGCTTTTGGATCAGGGGTATTTCAGCGACGGACTGTTCCTCCCCGCCACCGAAAAAGGCTTTGAAAACGACGTTTTGCAGATGAAAGCCTGCGGTTTCAATATGCTCCGCAAACACATCAAGCTGGAGCCGGATCTCTTCTATTACTACTGCGATCTGCACGGCATGATCGTCTTTCAGGATATGATCAACAGCGGTTATTACAGTTTTCTCCGGGACACCGCCATCCCTACGGTTCTTACCAAGAAATGGCGCACCCGAAAAGCAGGAGCGGTGCGGGAGGCGGAATTCTTCCGCCATGCCAAGGGGATGATGGAGACCCTTTATAACCACCCCTCGGTCTGTTACTATACCATCTTCAATGAGGGCTGGGGGCAGTTTGAGGCGGATCGGGTCTACCGTACCCTGGGGCCCTTGGATCCCACCCGCATCTTCGACACCACCTCCGGCTGGTTCAAGGAGACTCAAAGCGACGTGGAGAGTGAACATATCTACTTCAAGCCCATTAAGATCAAAAAGGCTGAACGTCCCACCGTCCTCTCAGAGTTCGGCGGTTATTCCTGCCGGATCAAAGACCACACCTTTAATCTCGACAGCAATACCGGCTATCATTACTTCACCGAAGATCCGAAAGCCTTTGAGGAGACCCTCATCGCCCTTTACGATCGGGAGATCATCCCGGCCATCCGGGCAGGGCTTTGCGGTGCGGTGCTGACACAGGTCAGCGATATCGAAGACGAGACCAACGGTCTCTATACCTATGACCGTGCCGTCCTCAAGGTGGATCCCGACGCCATGACCGCCATGGCAGGACGGCTGTTCGATGCCTTTGAAGCATAAAAAATGCACCCCACAAGGGGTGCATTTCTATTTCTATCAAAAGTCAAAGACGGCGCGGCCGTCTTCCATCTTCAGACGGGCCTCAAAGGGCTTGCCTGCTTTAGAGATAAACCCTGCCAAAAGACGGGTCTTGCCGTCGGTCAATAACTCTCTGGCGGCAGAGATGGGGATGGTTCGCTTACAGATCACACCGCTAATGCGGAACTTACAGCCCTCTTTATAGGAAAGGCATCCGTAGCCGTAGCGCCCCTTGACCACCTTTCCTCCGCAAAGGGGGCAGACCCCCACTTCGTCGCCGTACAACCCGGTCTCGGTATCCTCTGCCGGTGCCTGATTGCGAGGGGCAAAGACCTTTTGGATCTCTCCTTTGGCGATGGAAACGCTATCCTCCACCGTCAGTTCGCCCCGATAGACCTTTTTCAAGGCTTGACCCAGGGCACTGGTCTTATATTTATCCATCTCGATGCCCATTCGTTCCAGTTCTTCGATGAGATAGGCGCCGCCGGGCAAAAGGTAATAGGTATCCTTTTTTAAGGTGATATACTGGCTCTTGATGGCGTTGCCGATGATGCCGGTACGGGTCGCCTCGGTGCCCAGTTCTAAGCCCTCGAACATCGCCCGGTATTCCTCTCGATCGTCCGCATCTTCCGCAGCGGCTTTATCCTCACGGAAGGGATTTTTCAGATAATTATTCAAGGTCTCGATGGTATAGTGACGGGGCGGAGAGGTCTCCTTTTCTTTGGGGGCGAAGTCGATATTCACCGTATCGCCCTTTTCCAAGGGGGGCAGGACTTTATTCTTTTGTCCGCCGTCATCGTACTTCATCCAGCCGGGTTGCAGGATCATCGTTCCCTTGAGACGGAATTCCTCCAGATCCCCCACCCGAATCACCATTTCCGCCTTTTCCGCCAAACATTCTTCGGCGCAGAAAACGGCGGCAAACCGACGGAAGACGGTCTGATACACCAGCATCTGCCGTTCCGTCAGCGCCTCTTTTTTAGGAATTTTATAGGTGGGCGTCAGAGCGGAGTGGGACTCGATTTTACTATCGTCAAAAATGGTCTTGCCGTCCCGGAATTTCACGTCGTAACCGATGGATTTTACCTGCTCCAAAATCTTTTTGATCTTGCCTTTTTCCTGCTCCGCTAAATACTCGGAGTTGGTACGGGGATAGGTGATATAGCCGGCCTCGTAGAGTTCCTGGGTCAATTTCAGGCTCTCTTCCATGGGCATCTTATACTTCTTACCCAAGACGTTTTGCAGTTTGGAAAGGGAGTACAGTTTCCCCGGCTGCAGGGTGGTTTTTTTCTTTTTCTTTTCCGCCACTACCGCTTCTTCCCCATTGAGACGGGCGGCATATTCCTCAGCTTTGGCTTTACTGTTTTTATCAAATTTCTGTTTGGAGATCAGTTCGATAGCCTCGCCCTTGGTCTCGGCGTTGCTGACCACCGCATAATAAAGCTCCGGCACAAAATTTTCGATCGCCTTATCCCGATCGTAGATGGCTTTGACGATGGGAACGATGACCCGTCCCACCCGGAGCAGGACGCCGGTCTTGAGGGTGGCATAACGGGTGAGATTGACCCCGTAGAGCCAGTCCATATACGTCCGGGCAAAGCCCTCGTCTGCCAAATTCTGATACTCCTCCTCCGATTTCATGGCGGAGAGTGCCTCTGCCACCGTCTCGGGGGTCTGATCCGGAAGCCAAAGGCGGTAAAAGGGTTTTTCCACTCCGGTATGCTGAACGCACAATCGGATAATAATTTCTCCTTCCCGGTCTGCGTCTCCTGCGTTAACGATCTTCTCTACGTCCGGACGGGCGCAGAGCGCTTTAATCAATTCAAACTGGCGCTGAACGCCCTCATCGGGCTGTTTATCCGCCCCTTTACGAAGCTGGAAGCGGAACTGCTCCGGGAAGCAGGGGATATTCTCCATCGACCAACGGCCCGATGCAGTAGGGCCGGTATAGTCCTCGATATCGCAAAGAGAAAAGAGATGGCCAAACGCCCAGGTCACCAGATAGCCCTCGCCCTCAAAATAGCCGTTGCGCCGGACGCATTTGCCGATCCCGGCCACGATATTTCGGGCAAGACTGGGCTTTTCCGCAATAATTAAGATCATCGCCATTCTCCTTTCTTTCATGATGGTATTATTCTATCATAACTCCTAAAAAAATTCAATCTCTCTTTACATTCCCGCCTTTAATATGTTAAACTATAATTTGATTGAAATATAAAAGGAGCAGGTATGTTTAAATTATTTAAGTATCTCAAACCTTATACGCTACAAAGCATCTTAGGACCGCTCTTTAAATTGCTGGAGGCGACCCTGGAGCTCTTGGTTCCGCTGGCCATCGCCGCCATCGTGGATCAAGGAATTCTGGCCGGAGATCGCTCCGCCATCATCAAATACAGTTTGGCGGTGGCCGGCTTCGGTCTCATCGGCTTTCTCTTTGCGGTGGTGGCGCAATATTTTGCCGCACGGGCGGCGGTGGGCTTTACCGCCAAAGTGCGATCCGCCCTCTTCCGCCATCTGCAGGGTTTTTCCTACACCCAGTTGGATCGGATCGGATCCTCCACCCTCATCACCCGGATGACCAGCGATATGAACCAAGTCCAGTCCGCCCTGAACTTAGGGCTGAGATTGTTACTGCGGTCTCCGTTCGTGGTCTTTGGCGCCATGGTGATGGCCTTCACCATTGATTTTCGCTCGGCAATGATCTTTGCCCTGACCATTCCTGTCCTTTCGGTGGTGGTCTTTGGCATTATGCTTATCAGTATCCCCCTATACAAAAAAGTGCAGGGTGCCCTGGATCGAGTCCTCGGCAAGACCCGGCAAAATCTTTCCGGCGTTCGGGTGGTGCGTGCCTTTTGCAAAGAGCAAGAAGAGATCGCCGAATTTGATTCCCGTAATGCCGTACTGACCCAACTTCAAAAATTCGTGGGACGGATCTCCGCCCTGATGAATCCCCTCACCTTTGCCATCATCAACGGTGCCGTCATCCTGCTGATCCATACCGGCGCTCTGCAGGTAGAGGCCGGTATCCTGACCCAAGGAATGGTGGTAGCGCTTTATAACTATATGTCTCAAATTTTGGTAGAGTTGATCAAATTGGCCAGTCTTATCATCAGCATTACCAAAGGCGTGGCTTGCGGAAACCGCATCCAAGCGGTGCTGGAGCTGCCTACCGGAGAGCCCCAAAAAGAAGGAGCTTCCTTCGCTGATGCAGAAGGCTTGGCCTTGGCCTTCCGCAACGTCTCTTTCCGTTATGAAGGCGCCAGAGAGGACTCCCTTACCGGCATTTCCCTGACCCTCCGCCCCGGCGAGACCTTGGGGGTGATCGGCGGTACCGGATCCGGTAAATCTACCTTGATTCAACTCATTCCCCGTTTTTACGAAGCAACGGACGGTTCCGTTTTAGTAGATGGAAAAGACGTCTTGACTTATGATACCGATGATCTGCGCCGGCGGATCGGTATCGTTCCCCAAAAGGCCGTTCTCTTTAAAGGCACCATCCGTGAGAACCTGCTCTGGGGCGATGCCGATGCCACGGAGGAACAGTTGAACCTCGCCTTAGAGGCGGCGCAAGCCAAAGAGATCACCGAGGAAAAAGGCTTGGATGCGCCGGTGGAGCAAGAGGGACGGAACCTCTCCGGCGGTCAGCGTCAGAGGCTGACCATTGCCCGCGCGCTGGTTCGCCGGCCTGGAATTCTGATCCTGGACGACAGCGCATCGGCTTTGGATTTCGCCACCGATGCAGCCCTGCGCCAAGCATTGAGCAGGTTGCCTTGGAAGCCTGCCACCGTCATTGTCTCTCAACGCACCTCCTCCATCGCCCATGCAGATCAAATTTTGGTTTTGGACGACGGCGAGGCTGTGGGACTCGGCAATCACGAATCCTTACTGGAGTCCTGCCCTGTCTATCGGGAGATCTACGACTCTCAATTTAAAAAGGAGGGAGCAAACGCATGAAAAAGACCGATCAAAAAAGCGCCCTCCGTGGCGTTCTGCACCGATTGAAAAAATACAGCGCATGGATCGTCCTGACCATCCTTTTGGCCACCGTGACCGTGGTCCTCTCCCTCTATATTCCCATCCTGGTGGGAAAAGGCATCGACCTGATCCTCGCCCCCGGAAAAGTGGATTTTCAGGGGCTTGGCAAGACCTTTCTGACCATCGGCATCGTTGCCGGAGTGACCGCCCTTTTACAATGGGTAATGAATACCGTCAATAACAAGATCACCTATCAGGTCATCGAGGACGTCCGTCAAGAGGCGATCCGTAAAATCCAAAGACTGCCCCTTTCCTATCTGGATCGCCGTCCCTCCGGCGACATTGTCAGCCGGATCATTGCAGACGTGGATCAGTTTGCCGACGGGCTTTTACTGGGCTTCACCCAGCTCTTCACCGGCATCGTGACCATCCTGGTCACCCTCCTCTTTATGCTGACTATCCACCCCGGCATCACCGCTTTGGTGGTGGTCCTCACTCCCCTTTCTCTGCTGATGGCTCGATTCATCGCCAACCGAACCTACAATATGTTTAAACTCCAGTCCGAGACCCGTGGCGTCCAGACCGGCTTTATCGACGAGATGCTGACCCATCAAAAGGTGGTCAAGGCCTTCTGTCGGGAGACCGCCAATGCCGATCGGTTCGACGACATCAACGGCAGATTGGAAAAAGCCTCCCTCAAGGCGACGTTTTTCTCCTCGCTGACCAATCCCTGCACCCGGTTCATCAACAATCTGATCTACGCCGGTGTCGCCCTTTTCGGGGCTTTGGTGGCGCTGGGCGGCGGACTGACGGTGGGCGGATTGACCAGCTTTTTGAGTTATGCCAATCAATATACCAAGCCCTTTAACGAGATCTCCGGCGTTATCACCGAACTGCAAAACGCCTTAGCTTGTGCCGGGCGGATCTTTGAACTGACCGATCAGGCTCCCACCCTCACCGAAACGGGGACAAGAGAGTTAGAGCGGGTTCGGGGAACCGTCTCCTTGGAAGAGGTCTCCTTCTCCTATCAGCCGGAGCAAAAACTCATTGAAGACCTGAATCTGCAGGTACGTCTCGGTCAGCGGATCGCCATCGTTGGTCCCACCGGATGCGGAAAGACCACCCTTATCAATCTTTTGATGCGGTTCTACGACGTGGAAAACGGATGCATCAAAGTAGAAGACGTGGATATTCGGGAAGTAACCCGTCATACCCTGCGCAAAAACTACGGCATGGTGCTGCAGGACACCTGGATCAAGGACGGCACCGTCCGGGAGAACATTGCTTTCGGCAAGCCGGATGCCACCGAAGAAGAGATCATTGCCGCCGCCAAAGCGGCGCACGCTCACAGCTTTATCAAGCGTCTACCGGAGGGATACGATACCCCCTTGACCGAAGAGGGCGGAAATCTTTCCCAAGGACAGCGCCAGTTGCTTTGCATTGCACGGGTGATGCTTTCCCTGCCTCCCATGCTCATTCTGGACGAAGCCACCTCCTCCATCGACACCAGAACGGAGCTGAAAATTCAGGATGCCTTTGCCAAAATGATGAAAGGACGCACCAGTTTTATCGTCGCCCATCGGCTTTCCACCGTTCGGGATGCCGACGTCATTCTGGTGATGAAGGACGGCCGGATCATCGAGCAGGGGAACCACGATGCTCTCTTGGCTCAAAACGGCTTTTACGCTTCGCTGTATCACAGTCAATTCTCAACTGTGCAATAATTCGTTCACAGTTTATCTATGGTTTTTTTGGAAAAAATGGTATAAAATAGAGATAAAAAAGTATTAAGGAGTTATAAAACAAGTGAAACAAACTCGTTTTCACGGACAATTTTTAACCATCCCCAATCTGCTGAGTTATCTGCGCCTGGCGCTGATCCCGGCGATCCTCTGGCTTTATTGCGGTGAAAAATCCTATACCGCCGCCGCTTGGATGATGGCCTTCTCCGCCGCCACCGACGTGGTGGACGGCTGGATCGCCCGCCATTATAACTTAGTGACGGACTGGGGGAAGATCGTGGATCCCATCGCAGATAAGCTGACCCAGATCGCCATCTGCTTCTGCTTAGCATGGCGGTTTATGGCGGTACGGTTTATGCTGGTGCTCTTGATCGCCAAGGAGGTCTATATGGGGATCATCGGACTGATCTTTATCCATAAGACCGATTCGGTAGAGGGGGCAGTCTGGTGGGGAAAGATGACCACCGTACTCTTCTTCTTTGTGGCACTCCTTTTGATCCTCTTCCCGGGGATGCCGGGGCCATTGGTCAATCTCCTCGTCTGCCTCGAATGTGCCTCTATCCTCTTCTCTATGCTACTCTACACCAACCGCTATCTGAAACTCTATAAAAGCCATAAAACGAATAATGCATAAAGTAAAACACCGGAAAGCCAAAGCAAAATGACTTTCCGGTGTTTTATTAATATTTCAGTAATGCCTGATCCTCAAAGTCATGGAGTTTCTTTTGCAGAGCATGATTGATGGTCACAATCTTGATCCGCATATAAAGGATCGTAAAGATGCCGGCGATCAAGGCTAAAATGGCCGTGACCGGGATATTTTTCAACGCCAATCCGCCCACCAGTAAAATGGCAATCACGATGGCACCGCCTACCGCTAATACCGTCAAACTGCTTTTGAGTTTCTTTTGGCCGTATTCTTTGAGGATCTCTTTGCGTTCTTGATTATATTTTTCAAAATCTTTCATTTTCTTACTCCGTTCTTAAAGCAATGACCGGATCTTTCCGGGCTGCCACGCCGGAGGGAATCAGTCCGGCGATAAAGGTCAAGAACATACTGATGGCCACCAGAATGACGCCGCCCTGCCAAGGAAGCACCGCATTGAGGGTGGGAATGCCGGTGACGGCATGGAGAATCACATTGATAAGCATATTCAGCAGGAGTGTCACTCCGATGCCAAAAGCACCGGCGGCGAAGCCGACGATCAACGTTTCTGCATTAAAGACACGGGAAATATCCCGTTTGGAGGCGCCGATGGCACGCAGGATTCCGATCTCCTTGGTGCGCTCCAGCACCGAGATATAAGTGATGATCCCGATCATAATGGAGGAAACCACCAGGGAGATGGCCACAAAGGCGATCAACACGTAGGAAATGGCATTGATGACCGTCGTTACCGAAGACATCAGCAGGGCGACATAATCGGTATAGGTGATCTGTTGCTCCTCTTCCTTGTCTTTATTATACGCTTCAATGGCATCGGCGATCTTATCTTTATCCGCAAAAGTGGATGCAAAAAGATTGATGGTCGCAGGGCTATTCAGATCCACGTAGCCCAGTTTCTTCAGATTCTCCTCCAAGGTCGCTTCCGAAACGGTGGGAGGCATATACAGGTCATAGTACTCCGCCAGTTGCTTTTCCGTATAGCCGGGAACCGCCTGGCTCAACGCTCCTTCCAAGGCTGCGTCGGGCAGATTGGCCAGTTGCTTTCCGGTCGCTTCGGCGTATTGGGCTGTAATTTGTTTTTCCAACTCTTCCCGCACGTAAGCAAAGAGAGTCTCATCATCCATGGAATTCATATAGTCCTGAATGGTCTCTTGGCTCATATTGGTAGAGCTTCCGGCTGCCGCCAAAACCTGTCTTTCCAGTTCTTCCCGGCTCATTCCGGAAAGGGTCTTATTGATGGTCCCGTCCAGATATTCCCGTGTGGGTGTGGACATGATCTTCTTATAAAGTTCTGCCTTTTGCGCCACATCCAAGGAATTGATATACTCCTTGAAATCCGCTGCTTTTTCATCAGAAGTGGGCTCTTTTTCTTCGCCGGTGGCGAAGGGCAGGCCGGTGAAGATATCGGTCTTTTCGTTCTCCAACTGCGCCTTTACCACTTCTTTTCCGTTGGCCTGATCGGCTACGTAACGGGTCAGGGCGGTGGTATAACCAATGGCTCCGCTCATCATGGAGGAGGCGGCATCTTCATTGGGACGCAAAATGCCGGTGATCTTCAATTCGATGCCGTTATCGTATAAAAACCGAAGTCCGGTATCGTTTTCAGAAATGTCGGTGGCGATGCCGGTCTCTTTATCATACTGATAACGATCTGCATCCAAAATCAGACGGAAGGTACGTCCGCACATCTCTTCGTAGGTCCAGCTTTTCAAGGTGGTGTCGATCTCCTGGGCATTGAGATAGGCGTCCATCACCTTATTCATATTCTCCTCGGACTCCAGGCCCAATGCATAAAGCACGACGTCGCTGAGTTCATTATTTTGGTTGACGATGAGAACCATCTCGTTATAAGCCTTGGGCCATGCTCCATAGATCAGGTCATACTGATCCTCCAAAAGGGGATTGATCAACTCTCCCCCTTCGCCTTCCAGCATCTCTTCCCAGACAGTAAAGCCCTTTTGATAGCCCTGCATCATAGCACTATCGGTCACGGTACTGCTCATATTCCCGCCCATCAGTTTCTGGATCAGTTCCATTACGTCGGATTTGAAGATCTTACCCTCTTCATCCTTGGTGTAGATATTAAAATCCAGATCATAGCCGTATTTTATGGCGCTCAGGTGGGAAGTGACCGCATTGCCTTCCGTCTCCAGATACTCTTTAAAGCTCTTGAGGTCGTTGGTTTCGGTGTCCGCACTGCTCAGCGCATTCATCATCTCATACATACCGGGGCTGGAATAGACCTTATCAGTATCATGGGTCAACTCTCCGGGATCTGCGCCCACCACGTTGGTCAAAACAGAGGAAAGATCCACCGTCTCTTTTTCGATGGTGATGGGATAGGATGCCAGAGTATCCTCCTGCACCCCATCAATATACCCCTGCACACCCTGAGAGACTGAAAGGATCAGCGCAATGCCGATAATGCCGATGGACCCTGCAAAACTGGTCATAAAGGTCCGTCCCTTTTTGGTCAAAAGGTTATTGAAAGACAGCGAAAGAGCGGTCCAGAATTTCATGGACGGTTTTTTATGCCCTTTTTTGTCCTTGGATTCGACCTTTTGCTCCGAAGTATAGGGATCGGTGTCGCTGACGACCTGTCCGTCCAAAAGGCGGATGGTGCGGGAGGCGTACTCCTCCGCCAGATCCGGGTTATGGGTCACCATGATGATGAGTTTATCCCGGGAGATCTCTTTGAGAATCTCCATGATCTGGACGCTGGTCTCACTGTCCAAAGCGCCGGTGGGTTCATCCGCCAAAATGATTTCCGGATCGTTGACCAACGCCCGGGCAATGGCCACACGTTGCATCTGACCGCCACTCATTTGGTTTGGCTTTTTATGAAGCTGATCTCCAAGTCCCACCTTTTCCAAGGCTTCACGGGCCCGTTTTCTCCGTTCGCTCCGAGAAACGCCGGAAAGGGTCAGCGCCAATTCTACGTTGGCCAAAACCGACTGGTGCGGAATGAGGTTATAGCTCTGGAATACAAAGCCTACGGAATGATTGCGGTAGGTATCCCAGTCTCCGTCCTTATATTCCTTGGTAGAACGACCCTCAATGATGAGATCGCCGGAGGTATAGCTATCCAATCCGCCAATCAAATTCAAAAGGGTGGTCTTACCGCAACCGGAGGGGCCGAGGATCGCCACAAATTCACTCTTACGGAACTCCATGGTGACGCCACGAAGCGCCTCCACTACGCCATCCCCGACCGGGTAGGTTTTAATGATATTTTCTAAACGCAGCACTTTTAAAAAGCACCTCCTTATTCTTACTTGAATTATAGACGCTTTTTTTGGCGAATTCAAGGAAAATGACCCAGTTTTTAACATTTGTTCATAAAAAAAGAGAGCCAATGGCTCTCTTTTTAAAAACCCTCATGGGCTTTATTCAAAAATGCTTGGGTCTTGGGGCTTTGGGGATTACCGAAAACCTCTTCCGGCGTACCCATCTCTTCGATGACACCGTCCGCCATAAAGACCACCCGATCCGCTACGTGACGGGCAAACTCCATCTCATGAGTTACCACGATCATGGTACTGCCGGTATCCTTCAGTTCCTTGATAACTTTAAGTACCTCGCCGGTCAGTTCCGGATCCAAAGCGGAGGTGGGTTCGTCAAAGCAAAGAATCTGGGGATTGAGTGCCAATGCCCGGGCGATGGCTACCCGTTGCTTCTGACCGCCGGAAAGTTCGCAGGGGTAGGAATCTACTTTTTCAGAAAGTCCTACCTGCTCCAGCAGCTGCAACGCATTATCACGAATCTCCTCTGCCGTTCCTTTTTTCAAAAGGGTGGGCGCCAAGGTGATATTCTTCAATACGCTATACTGAGGAAACAAATTGAAATCCTGAAAAACCAGCCCGAAATGCAGCCGTTTTTCCCGAATCTCCGACTCCTTCATCGTCGCAGGATCGGCGGTATCGAGGAGCACTTGATCGTCCACGATGATCCGTCCGTTATCCGGCTTCTCCAAAAAGTTCAGGCACCGCATCAAGGTGGTCTTTCCGCTGCCGGATGCACCGATGATGACCAAGACCTCTCCTTGATCCAGAGAAAGGTCAATGCCCTTGAGAACCTCTGTCTTGCCAAAGCGTTTATAGATATTTTCAACCTTTAATACTGCCATAGTTTAACCTCTGTAATAATCCAATTTCTTTTCGATGTAACCGAAAAGCAGGGTCAAAAGACCACTGAATGCCAGATAGAAGAAGCCCGTATAGAACAAGGGCCACAAAAGTCCATCATTACGGACGTAGTCCTGGGCTGCCCAGATAATCTCGTAGACGGTGATGGTACGAGCCAAAGATGTATCCTTGACCAAGGTAATGATCTCATTGGACATGGGCGGAACGATCCGCTTGACCACCTGCATGAGCACGACCTTGAAAAAGATCTGGGTCTTGGTCATGCCGAGGACATAGCCGGCCTCATATTGCCCCACAGAGATCCCCTCGATGCCACCACGATAAATTTCGGAAAAATAGCAGGCGTAGTTGATGACGAAGGCGATCAATGCGGTCACCAACGGATCGGCGGTATTCAAATAGCGTAGGAAATCTACCAGCGCATTTTGAATCCCTGCATCTTCCATCATGGAAACCAAAAGACCGGGGCCGAAATAAAAGGTGATCAATTGCAACATCAACGGGGTTCCCCGTACGACCCAAACGATCAGCTTCATGACGTATTTCAGCGGTTTGAACTTGCTCATGGTCCCGAAACTGATGATCAGACCAAGAGGAAGGGAAAACAGTAACGTCAACCCGAAAAGCTTCAGGGTAACTAAAAAGTTTTCCAATAGATTCAGCGTTACTTCTAAAAACATCCTTTATCCTTTCAATGCTCAAAAGCAGAGACCCGTAAAAACGGGTCTCTGCCGTTATTGGTTCTAACTAAATTACTCAGCCAGGTTCAGGGAGTACTTGGTAGCCAGAGCAGGCAGAGTACCATCCTGCTTCAGCTCGCCCATCAGCTCGTTGATCTTAGCGGTCAGATCGGAATCCTTCCGGCAGGCGATGGCATACTCTTCCTCGGTCAGGGAGATCCCGTAGCCCAGATCAGCAAAGTTGGTGCCTTCGCCGGTCATTGCCTTCGCCATGGTGATGTCGATCACGCAAGCGTCAACCTTCCCGGTCTTTACTGCGGACATGGCATCGGTCTGCGTGTCATACTCTTTTACGTTGAATTTGTTCTCTACGGCAATATCCTTACCGGCGGAACCGGCCTCAACGGCAAATTTCAGATCCTTCATGGAAGCGGCATCTTTATAATTAGCCACCTTATCAGCCTTCATCACAACGACCTGTGCATTCAGCACATAAGGATTGGTGCAGCTGGCGTTTGCCTTTGCTTCTTCGCTGAGGGTCATACCGTTCCAGACACAGTCGATCTTCTTGGAATTGAGGGAAGCCCATTTATTGTTCCAGTCGATGATAACAAACTGGGGCTCTACGTTCAGCTTCTTGGCAACGGCCTGAGCAAACTCGGTATCAAAACCATCCCATGCGCCATCTTCGTTCAGATAGTTCATCGGCTCATAAACGGTAACACCGATAACGATCTTGCCGGCCTCCTGAATGGTGGCCACATCACCCTTGGGAGCCTCGTCCTTGGGTTCTTCCGGCTTCTCACCGCAGGCGCAGATGCAGAGCATCATCATCGCTACCAGCATCATTGCAATAATTCTCTTCATAGCTTTCATTTTTTATTTCCTCCGAAATTTTATTGCTTTACTTCGCTAAAGTGATAACATCATA
>JAZQAE010000075.1:0-5055 GCA_045544995.1 Eubacteriales bacterium | reverse complement strand
ATTGCCAATAACATCACCCTCGGCAACGAGCAGAATGACGTCAACCTCAACGTTATCGATACTGTAACCGGTATGGATTGTTCAAGAAGCGGAATATTGATTCCGCAGACCAAGACGGATGTAGTCATTACCATAGATTTTCAGGCTGACGGCTTGATGAAATCCGTGACTTACACCATGCCGGAATTGAAGCTGGAATCCGGCAAACGCACCACCCTCAATCTTCTCGTAGGCGATGAAGTGGTTTCGATTGAAAACGTAATCGTATCCGATTGGGCTAACGGCGGCAATATCACAGGCGGCGAAGCCGAGGAATGTATGCACGAAAACTATGATGCGAATAATTACTGCACCGTGTGCGGAAAGAAGAAGGAGGACGGACAATGATCCAAACCATAAAACAGAATAAAAAAGCCGTTCTCGCTTTCCTGCTGGCACTGGTGATGCTGATTGGACTCATCCCGTTCACCGCAACCGAGGTGCAGGCGGTAACGATCCCCGTTGGCGACATTACCACCAATGACTCATTTGGCAACGGTGACGCATGGGTGGATGGTGACGAACTTTACTTCTGCAGAGTATCTAAGGATAATCAGTGGGCAGAATACACCCTTACTGCCAATGTAGAAGATGAGGTTACTACCTGGACACCCAGCGAGAAGCTCTATTGGGACGATAAGGGTGAGCACAAATTGGTCGTTAATTATCCCGCAGATACTGGCTGGGTATGGGATACCTGGTATATTCTTGAAGACCAAAGCACGTTGGAGAAACTTAAGAGAGCCGACCACATGAACGCTATGTGGAAAGGCAATCCCACAACAGATCCAATCAACCTCAACCTCAAACACCGCTTGTCGATGGTTACCGTGACATATACATTTGCAAGCGAATTTGCAAATGAACCGGATATCGCCCCGGAAGTGTATAGCAATACTCAATATATGCTCTTTGATATTAACACATTGGAAAGACGAAATGTTGAATGGCAAGAAGATCACGCCATTTGGGTCAAACCCTATCAGCACAAAGGTGAGAATGATGAAAAGCAGTTCACCGCCATCATCTCGCCCGATGCTTATAGCGCAGGCGACGAGTTCATCCGCATCACGATCGGCGACCAAGTGCTGACTGCGAAAATGAAGGAAGACATCACTTTTGAGGAAGGCACCCACTACACCTTCGACCTCAAGGTCGGCAAGGATAAGGTGACCATCGAACAGGTATCTGTGAACGGCAACGATCCATCCATTCCCTTCGGCGATGGCTGGAGAAGCGACACTGAGGAAGACCTTGGTGCCGTTTCAATCACCGACACACAAGACGAAGGCAAGACCGCTTGGGATGATGGCGATCAGATCATCGCAACTCTTACCTCGCAGCGTTACGGCGAACAGACTGCTATGCTGACCTTCTCCGGCCCCGACGGTACGTGGTCAACCGACGAGTCCTTCTCGTACCTCGAAAACGAAACGCCTACCGTCAAAGCGATCTATGCACCGTCGAATATCCTTGGTACGGGCGAATACATCGAATTTGATTGTGAACTGAACGGCGCAGAACTCACCGTCAAGCTTGAGAACGCAAAACGCAATTACAGCCGACTGCGCATCGTGGGCCTGCCGAATAAAACGCTGACCGTGACCACCACGGAATTCACTCCTGCGGGCGCAACCTCGGCGGCAACCGCGCCGTACACTCTTACCACTGACGAAAACGGAAATGCCTTCCTCTACGGCACTTTCGCAGAGGGAGCAACGATAAGTGTGAAGCAGGGCGATGTGGTTCTTAAAGAATATGCCTTCACCGCAAATAAGCATCCCGGTGGCACAGAACATGGCAAGAGCTACGTGCTGGATGCAGTGCCTGTCATCGACCTTTCGCAATACAGCGACGGCGATACAATTAACATTACCCAAGATAGCGTGATTGTCGGCGACGGCAATGAGTACAACATATCGGTGAATATCGCAGAGGATGCAATCGTTACCTTTGACGTCGGCGCAAGCGGAGTGAAGCTGGGTGGACAGATTACCGTGGCTGACGGCAAGACCTTGACGCTCCTTGTGGCAGGCGATGCAGAGCATACCGTGAACGGCGGCATTTCCCTTGGCAATGGCTCCAATGTGATCATCGAAGGTGACCTTACCAAAGAGAACAATAAACTGACCGTTACGGCTACAGGTGGCAACGCAGGCATCGGCGCAAATAACGGTGTTACCGCAGGCGACATTACTATCCGTAATGCTCGTGTGGATGCTACCGGAAGTGGCTCCTCAGATGGCAGTGGTGCAGCTATTGGCACATCCGATGCTTCTATGGGAAACATCTTGATTGATAATTCTATCGTTATTGCGGCAGGTGGCTATTATAATAGTGATGATTTTATGGAAATATCACATGCTGCAGCCATCGGTATGGGCTACTATGGTGGTACGATAGGTAATATAACTCTTAAGAATTCTGAGATTACGGCAAGCAACAACGGTGACGGACTTGCTTCTGTAATTGGTGCAGGCAGTCAAAACAAGGAAGGCGATAATAATGCTGGTACTCTTGGTGATATTATCATTACAAATACCGATTTGAATCTTTCTATGGTGATAAGTAATAAAAATACCTATGCAGCAATAATAGGACCGGGCATGGGCTACTCCTATGCATGGACTAATATGGGAAAGATTATCTTTACCGATGTAACTCAAACTGAACTGGATGAAATGATTGCAAACTGGCTCCCGTCAGACTTTAATGAATGGGGTGCTTATGCTCTCGGTAGAGGATATGACGGCAGTGCTTATAAGAAAGAAACTTTCGGTGGCGTATGGGTCAGCGACGGCAACGGCGGTACTGTACAGATTGGCAACGAGAATGGCTATTACTGTCTGAATGAAGCAATACAATAAAATACAAGAGCCTGCGACGCACAATGTACGCACAGACTAAAACACCCAAACCGAATCCGATCCCGAAAGGAGATTTTACATAGTTATGATTAAAACGATAAAAACAAAACAATTCAAGATCACAGCCCTTGTGCTTGCGTTGGTGCTGACCGTGTCCTGTGTGATGTGGAACACAACCAAAGTTCACGCGCAAGAGCTGGAGATCAATAACACCAACGTGCAGACCTTTGCAGGCTCAAGAGCCATCACAAACGGCAAGCTTGTCGGTGCAGCAGATGCATCCGTTGATATCGGCATCTTTGTCACCAACGGCTCTGCTGATAAGTACAATGCTACCAACGTAAAGTGGACGCATAACGGCACAAGCTGGACGGCTGATAGCTCCATTCTCTTTGAGGGTGCAGACTCCATTCAGAAGATCAGTGCCTACTATCCTTATGTCGAAGGGTCAACAGGCAGCGTTACCGTTATTGCATCGGAGCAGACCGACTGGCTGGTAGCTCCTGCTACTGATCTCACCTCAAGCAACGTGAACCTTAATATGACGCACGCTCTTACCAAGCTGGTGATCAATCCTTCGACTTTCGGAAGTGAAGTGGACAATACGAGCATTGCAAAAATTGAAGTTGGCGGTATGTACGCCTCGGGCGATCTGAAAATTTCCGACAACTCTTGGAGCAATCTCTCCTCTGCAAACGCCACCCTCGAAATGAAGAACAATGAACTGTTGGTCATTCCGATGGCAGATTGCGAATCCTTCGACGTCGTGATCACAATGAGCGACGGCAGGACATTTACCACTACCGTCAGTCTTGCCGGATCCGATAATAAATTAGCAGCCGGCACACAGTACAACATCAACCTCCAAGTCGGTCAGGACAAAGTGACCATCGGCAGCATCACTGCTTCGCCTTGGGGATACGCTACCGGCGGCGTGCTTGAAACCGAGTAATTCTGAATGCAGAATGAAAACGAATAATTCAGAATTAGGAGGAAAACTATGACACATAAAAAACCTATAACAAAAATCATAGCGGGCGTTCTTTCTGTCGTGATGGTATTCGGTGTCCTCATGTTCGCCTCGCCCACAGAGGCACAGGCGATTAGCCTAAATGCTACCGATGCGGGCTTCTATAACGTATCCTACAGTGAGAGAGAAACCATTTTCGGCGTAGGTTCGCAGATCCGTGTAGAAAATAAGCTGCGTACCTCAAAGAATAGTGCCACCTACACCTTGACTGAAGAAGGTTGGAAGACCACTGACGCATTTGTGTGGAATGGGGCATCGAAAAATGAGTTTGAAGCGTGGTATCCGTTTAACGCTTCGTACACTGAGTTCACCATTCCTACCGACCAAAGTAGTGATCAACTACTCGGTGCTGCCGACTGGATGACAGCAAGCAGCGGAAAGATCGATAAGCCCGAAAACCATACGCTGAATCTCTATTTCGGGCACCACCTTGCCAAGGTGACGGTGAACATCACCGAGTGGAACAGTGAGTTCGACGGATCAGAAAAAATCATCGATGATCTGAAGATCTACTCCAAAGGTACTGCCTTGACAGCTACCTACAGTGATAGCGGTGCAACCATTACCGCTACGGACGGCGAAACAGGCATCACCCCGCTTGTAAGCGGCGCCTCCTATACCGCCATCGTAGCTCCCGCCAAGTATGCAAACACTGACAAGTTCCTGACCTTCACCGTTGACGGACAGGAAATGACCGTCCTTGCTACGACACCCAAGCTGACCAACGGCCTTAATGCAGGCTTGCACTATAGCTTCAACCTCATGGTGGGTAAGGATGCTGTGACCATCAGCAGCGTCAACGTAACTCCTTGGTCGGAGACGGAGATTGATGGCGGTGTGGCGGAGGATGAGTCAACCTATACCTATTTCCCTGAAACCAAGACCTATTATGTTTTCAAGGCAGAATCTCTGCCTGATGCCATATTCGAGGCTAGTTATAGCGCAGGTAACATCAAATTAATGGCAGACATGGAATTGGAAAACAATGTGGTTATCAACAAAGGGGGGCCACGTATGTTATTCGATTTAAATGGTCATACGATAACCGTAGGGGATAATGCTACTTGCGTGTTTTCGATAGAAGAGATTGGCTTCTTTTACACCTTTACCATCGATGAC
>JAZQAE010000074.1:0-5565 GCA_045544995.1 Eubacteriales bacterium | reverse complement strand
TCCTTACAAGATCACTGACCAGGCAATCGCTGATGGCCTTGGCGTTGAAGTTAATAAGGTTTACACCTTCAACAACGGCGTATTGGTCAAATAATCTGCGAGATCCCTTGATTTGATCTAAACTAAATAAATTAAGCGGTTAGGGCGAAAGCCTTGACCGCTTAATTTTTTTATTATATAATAAGTTTATCAAGGTATTTGGGAGGGAACTTCGTGAAAAATAAAGTATTTGAAATTGTGATCTCCATTGTGTTGGCCATTGTATTGGTCTTGCAGATTATCACCATGGTGGCGGTTTTCGGCGATGGAAAACTATTCGAGAAAAAACCGGAGCCAGAGGATGAGGGCAATGCCTTTTTGGCGGTGAATATTGATACGCCGTATTGCACGATGAAATATCCGTCAGACTGGATCGACTATTTGAAGATTCAAGAGCCGGAAGTGGATGACGGCTATGTGGCAATCTTTGTTTGTGAAATGAATGATAAAAAAGCGGAACTGTTTACAGTACGGTTCGGCGAAGCAGAGGAAGAAAACGTCGTTGGAACGATTACCAAAGATGACGTGCCGGTAAAGGTTGCGTTGGTAACCGCAGAGTTGGATCGATCGATCTGGACAGATGAGGAATTTGAGATCGTCTCCAAGATGCAAAAGGCGAAAGACGAAGTGGTGAAGTCTATTCTCGAGCAAAAGGAAATTCCCTGAGACGCTCGAAAATGGCACAGACCGCAGAAAATGAAATAATATAAAGGGCCGTGCCAAGATTTAAAACGATAAGGAGAAAGAGTTTTGTACTCTTTTCCCTTATTTTTTATAAGGAAAAAACTCGGTCGTAACCGAGTTTTATTAAAATTTTCTGCTTTCCGTCGAAATGCCCTCTCGCAGTATCGCATACAGCTTCGGGATCATTCCGACGAAATCTACACTCATTTTAGAGCGTCTCCTCGACGCATGAGAAACGGCACAGACCACAGAAAATACAATTTATATTTTGGGATGAACTGATCCTACAAAGCCATAAAAAGGGAAGAGTTTTTGCTCTTTCCTTTTTTATTCTATGAAGAGAAAGACTTTTGTCTGGGCGATACAGATTCGCTGTTGCTCTTCGGAGAGGTTATGAAAGATTCGCATCATTTCCGCTTCCTGGGCGCCGAGGTGTTCGGGGGCATCGTGGTCCAGAAGGTAGTCGATGGAAACGTCGAAATAGTCGGCAATCAGCTTTAAGGTGGTGAAGTCCGGCTCTCGGGCATCGTGGATATAACTGCCGATGGTAGAGGGGGCAAGGTTGAGCTGACGGCCTACTTCTTTTTGTGTCAGTGCCCGCTCTTCAATTAATATACGCAACTTTTTGCCAAAACTCATAATGCCAATGATCCTTTGCTTTTTCTTAACTCTATTTTAATAGAAAACGTCCAAAAAATAGAGTATTTTACACAAATTGTGTTGACAATGCGCAAATCGAGTTGTAAAATTAAACTACAAATTGGGTTCATCCCCCTTGGCAGTAGGGCGAGACGGCCCGAAAAATTATTTTTAGGAGGAAACGACTTATGGTCACAAAGAAAACACGGTTGCTTTCTGCAATCGCAGCGGTTCTGATGCTGGTCTCCATGTTCGCCGGCTTCGTGATCCCTGCAAGTGCAGCGGAAGGCGACTACCATTCCATTACTGATTATCATAATCAGGTAGAGGAAGCAACTTCTGCATCTGGTAGCTACACAGTATCTACTCTGGCAGAGTTAGAGTTGCTTTCTCTGTATCGTGCAACTCTGACCGGTACTGTATATATTACTGCTGATATTGCGGTTCCGACCGAGGGGTACGTTGTTGGTGCAGCGTCGGGCACGACCGGCGATGCCAACGAAATGTGCGGATTGAAGGCGTCTTTGATTGGTGTTCCCGATGAAGATGGAAACTTCCCGACAATCAGTGGTTTGCGTGTCACTAGTGACACAGACGCTAACACGGAAGAAAGTTCTTGGTTAGGCAACTACACTGGTTTAAAGATTCAGTATTTGAGATTTTACGATTGTCAGTCAAAAATTGACAACACAAACTATGGCGCATTCTTGATGCAGGATGCTGATAGAGCCAATATGGTTCTCGACAATTTGATTTTTGATAAGTGTGTTACTGAAAGTGTTAAAACCTCTGGTAATTGTCGCCCCTCTTTGGTGGTAGGCCGTATGACGAAGGCTGGCATTACACTCACCAATATTGAAATCGTCAATTGCACTATGAAGCAAAAAAGTGCTGGTAACGCAGGCTTATTGCTTGGTGCGACCAATGGTTATACCCCGACGACAATAAAGAATATTTATTTGAACAACAATACCGTTACGGGCAAATGTTCTACCGGCGGCCTTATGATCGGTGAAATCAATATGGATGCAACAATCGAAAACGTTGCGGTATTGAACACAACGCAAGAGTATGGCACACGGGCCATCTTGGTAGCGTCCCATAAGGCTGGTACATTAACTTTGAACAACATTATCACAGTGAATAATAACACAGCAGGCTATTACCTCACTGACGAGAGTGTTTTTGTGGCTTCGAATAATGAGACCAATGTCGGTACAATGGGCAATTGGACAAATATCTATTCAGAAGCAACGATTCTTTTTGATAAGTTGGAGAAGGATGGCAGTACAAATATCGCTAATACGGACGAGAGCGCAAAAGTTCTTTCTGGTGAAGCAGCTTGGGCATTGAATAAAGAGGCCACCGTTACACAAAAGTGGACTATGGAAAACGGTCTTCCTGCCTTCAGTGATGATGGAACCGATCTGACGGTGAAAGTGACCGTTGAATTGAACGGTTTCGATTCCGATGTGCTGTATGTTAATGCTGATGAGGCAAGTAATGTTAAGCACACTTATGCTTCTGAGGAAGCCACCTATGCTTTAGTTGGAGAAGATGCCGAGAAGGGTGCTATCGAAGGTGCGACCTTGACTTTGAACGAGGCGGCTCTGGCTGACGAAGATCTTGCGTTTACCGTTATCGTAACTGAGACTTCTGTTAACCGTACTGCGTTGGACGAGAAGATCTCTGAGATCGAGACCAACGGTGCACAGTATTACGTAAAAGATGGTGAGATGCTGTCTGCGGATCGGGTTGCTGAG
The DNA here is from genome assembly GCA_045544995.1 of Eubacteriales bacterium. GTDB lineage: Bacteria > Bacillota > Clostridia > Oscillospirales > QAKW01 > QAKW01. The sequence goes on along the minus strand of JAZQAE010000074.1, from coordinate 2,440 downwards.
ATTAAGAACGCAACCTATGCAACTCAGGGCGATGTCACCAATGCTCTGGAAGAGTTAGAAGCTTATACTCTGACTGTTATTAACGCCGCTGCTTATGCAGACATTAAGGCAATTCAAACAGAGATGGCGAAATATGCCGATTTGATGGATTACTTTATCACCAAGACTGCGGTAGAGGAGTTCATTACACGTGTGGATGATGCTCTGACCGCTGCTGATGATGCGGTAGATGCAGTTGCTCGTGACGAGGCAAATGCTGAATTGACTGCGGTTAAGGAGGCTTATGATGCTCGCACTTGGACTGCGACGACCGTTCCCCATAAGTACTATGACCTGTTTAAGGACTACACCAAGAACTGGTGGATCACCGATGCTGAAGACTGGACTACTGCTGTAGATAAGAGAAAAGGTGAAAGCCTTGAAGGCGAGACTATGACTTTGACCAAGGATATTGATTTCAAGGGCGCCACAATCGGCTCTTTGATTCAAAAAGGTGAGCAGAAAGTATATCTGACCTTGGATGGAGCAGGGTATAAATTTTCGAATGTGACCATCGACGGTACGGCCTTGATTACCGCTACTTTCTATGGAGAGATCAAGAACTTTGGTATGGATGAGACTTGCGTAGTCGACAATGATTCCAGCGTTCGTGCAGCAAGTTTTGTCTATCGTCTCGATGGTACCTTGAAAAACAGCTGGAGTGCTGCTTACTTAAAGCATCACGGCGGAACTTCCAGTTATCGCTTCGGCGGTTTGGTAGCAGATGCCGGAAATGCCGCAATCGTAGACGGCTGTTACTTTGTAGGCACCATGGAAGGTGCTAGCAATTCTATGGGCGCCTTGGTTGGCTGGCGTTGGTGTACCGTTGTGAACTCTTTCGCAAATCCGACCTACGACGAAGAGACTTTGAAGAGATATGTTGGTTCCGGCACCGTGGGTTTGCCCGGCGCATGCCGTGTTAGATTGGCTGAAATACTGGTCAGCGAAACTGTCGAAGGTACGGATGAAATTGTTTATACTTTAAACGAAGACCTGTTCAAGAATACTTATGGTGTTGGCATTGATCCTATTTTCCAGGACACCAGCAATTATGCTAATCCGGAATTCACGTATGACGGCGTAACCTATAATGGAAGCGACATCTGGAATTATAATGCCTTGACCGGTAGAGTTGAGGAAGATGAGTATTCCAACGGTGCTCTGGCTTGGAAGTTGACCAACAATTCCACTCATAAGGGTACTGATGAAGTTACCTACTATACTGTTGAAGACGGCAAGACCGTTCACGGCACTGCCGAAACTCAGATGCGTAGAATTACCCTTAAAGAGGGTGATGTAGAGTACTACGCATATGTTGTCAATGGCACCACCTTCACCTATGGTGAGAAGGAATACGTTGCTGATCAGGATCTGATCATCGACGTTGAGGGCGTTCTGCCTGCCGACCATGTCGTAGAGGTTGCTGACGCTAAGACTGGCAAACACGTTGAGACCTGCTCTGCTGAGAGCATCGAAATCGCAGAAGGCATCGTTGCTACCTGCGGTCTGAAAGAATTGGTTGCTTGCGAATATGACGAAGAAACTGCGAACACCGCTACTTGCGTTGAGGCTGGCGAGAAGACCATGGCTTGCGATTGCGGTGCTACCAAGAAGGTTGCATCTGAAGCCACCGGCATTCATACCGAGGGCGAAGCAGTACAGGAAAATGTAGTTGGCGCTACTTGCTCCGCTGCTGGCTCCTATGACGAAGTTGTTTACTGTACTGTATGTGATGCAGAAATTTCCCGTGAGACCAAGGCTATCGAAGCTCTGCCTCATACCGAGGAGATCATTCCTGCAGTCGCTCCCACTTGTACCGAGACCGGCTTGACCGAAGGTAAGAAGTGCTCCGTCTGCGGCGAGATCCTGGTTGCTCAGGAAGTCGTTAAAGAACTCGGCCATGACTATGAATTGACCGATTCTAAGGAAGCTACTTGTACCGAGGGCGGTTATAACACTTATACCTGCGCTTGTAACGATACCTATACCGAAACCATCGCAGCTCTGGGTCATACCGAGGGCGAAGTTGTTGTAGAGAACGAAGTTGCTGCAGATTGCACCAACGCTGGCTCCTATGACAACGTAGTTTACTGTGCTGTATGTAAGGTTGAGCTGTCCCGTAATACTGTAACTGTTGAAGTTCTGCCTCATACCCCCGGCGAAGCAGAACGGGAAAATGTAAAAGAGGCAACTTGCGGTGTTGCAGGATCTTACGACGAAGTTGTTTACTGTACCGTATGTGATGCAGAACTGAGCCGTGAGCCTAAGACCATCGAAGCTACCGGTGAACATACCGAGGGCGACGTTGTCGTAGAGAATGAAGTAAAAGCTGATTGCGAAAACGGCGGGTCTTACGATGAAGTTGTATACTGTACTGTATGTGATGTAGAACTGAGCCGTG
>JAZQAE010000073.1:0-2357 GCA_045544995.1 Eubacteriales bacterium | reverse complement strand
AGCCGTCTGGCGGTGGAACATTTGACGGCCCACGGACATCAGCAGATTGCAGCGATCTTTGGTTTAGAACAGGAGACGACCGGCGCAGAGCGACTGGCCGGATTTCGTACGGCGATGCAAGAGGCGGGACTTTCGGCGGATCAGATTGCCTTTGGAGATTACAAACGGGAGTCCGGCTATCAGGCAATGAAAGAACTCTTGGCCAAGAGAAACGAAAAGCCATTTACTGCGGTCTATATTACGTCGGAAATGATGACGTATGGTGCCCTGCAAGCCATCCGGGAAGCAGGACTGCGGGTTCCGGAGGATCTTTCGGTCGTAGGCTTTGATATTCATACCGTCGATGACGGAGAAACCTTTCGTATCACTTCCATTCGTCAGCCGGAGACGACCATTGGGCGTATGGTAGGTGAGCAATTACTGAAATGCCTGGACGCCTCCGGAATACGGGAGCAGGAATACATCTTTTTAGACCCCTATCTGGAAGAGGGAACCACCGTTCATTCTATTGTAAAAGGAGGACGATCTCAATGAAGATAGCCATCGGCGCTATGCTTTGTGAAGGAAATAGTCTGACGCCGGTCTTGACCCGGTACGAGGACTTCGATTATGCCGCAGATGAGGCGATGTATCAAAAGGTTGCAGTCATGGATCTTTTGAAAGAGCGGGGATGCGATGTCGTTCCTACGCTTTATGCTCATGCGTTGCCGGGCGGACCGGTGAAAGAAGCGGATTTTCTGCGTCTGGCCGGTGAAATGGTCGATCGGATCCCGGCGGAAGGACTGGATGGAATCTGGCTGTATCTGCACGGCGCCATGTGTGTGGAAAACTTAGGCTCTGCGGAGGAGTACCTCTTGCGGATGATCCGGCAAAAGGTGGGGCATGATTTGCCCATCTCTTTGGCATTGGATTTTCATGCAGATAACAGCGATGCGATTCCTCTTTTATGCAACTGTGTGACCGGTTATCGAACCGCTCCTCATTGCGATCGGGAGGAGACGGAGCAAAGAGCGATGAAGCTGTTGTTCCGTTGTATCGATCAAAAGATCATGCCTCGTCCTCAGTTAGCCCGTGCCAATGTGATTATTTGCGGGGATGCGGTGCAGACTGCCCTTGAACCGATGAAAGGGATCATGGAGCTGGCGGCGGAGATGGAACAGCTTCCCGGCATGATGAGTGTCCAGGTCTTTAACGGACAGCCGTGGATCGATGAACCCTATAACGGCCCCAATTTCCTGGTAACCCATGAGTGGGATACCAAACTTGCGATGGAATGTGCTGAAAAATTGGCTCGGCGTTTTTACGATGTGCGCCATGATTTTGAATTTCTGACCGAGGCGGTGGAGCCGGAAGAGGCGGTGCGCCGAGCAATGGAGGCAACCGAAAAGACGGTCTTCATCTCCGATTCCGGGGACAATACCACCGCCGGAGCAGCCGGAGACCATGCATTTATGCTCAATCTTCTTAAAAAAATGGGCGCAAAGGATGTTCTTTTAGCAGGAATTATGGACGAGGAAGCCTGTGACGCTTGCTATCGGGCAGAGTTAGGGGAGACCCTGACCCTGACGGTGGGAGGCAGTCTTTCTCCGGATGCGGAAAAAGCCACCATCACCGGAAAACTCATCCATCGGGGTGATATTCTTTCTTATCAATATAATAATGCCGGTCCCAGCGCCACCTTGGATTGCGGTGATATGACGGTAGTTATCACCAAAAACCGCGCGGCGCTCTGCCGGCCGGATATCTTTGATTCCATCGATCTGGACTATAAGAAGTTCCATATCGTCGTGGTAAAACTGGGGTATCTTTTCCCTGAACTGGCCGCCGAAGCGGAACGAGCGATTCTGGCGTTTACGCCGGGCGCTTCCACTGAACGGCTGGAAGATATGAATTTGAAGCGGATTCGTCGTCCGATGTATCCGCTCGAAGATAACTTTATATAATTTTTTGAAAGGTAGGTAAACAACATGGCTTATTACAACAAAAGTGAAACCGAAAAAAGACTGGCCGGCGTGCGGGAAATCCTGACCGCTAAGGGATTGGATGCGGCACTCGTTTATTTCGACGAGTTGAACGTAGCCAACGGCTGGTATCTGACCGGTTGGTGCGGACAGTTTGAAAAAGGCGCTGTGCTGGTGCCGGTAGAAGGAGAACCCATTTTGTTGGGCGGCCCGGAATCCGAACCCTTTGCGAAAGCTGAAAGCGCTATTACAAAGGTTCGGTGTTTCCCTGTTTTTATGGTGCCGGAGGAAGAGTACCCCAATGCCACAATTATTGATTTCAAGCAGCTCAACGCGGAACTGAAGGCGCAGGGAACCATACTCAGACGCATTGGTATTGTGGGAACCACTACCATC
>JAZQAE010000072.1:0-6175 GCA_045544995.1 Eubacteriales bacterium | reverse complement strand
AGCGAAAATATCACGCTGACTTTAGTCAGCATATCACTTATCAGACAAAAAGAAAGAGAAGACTCGTTATGATACGAATCTTCTCTTTTCTGTTGTTAGTGGGTTTGGGCTACTGCCCAAGTGCATTTGTACTTACAAATGCAATGCTGGTTCTTAACTGAATTTGAAAGAATTTTATTTTCTCCGATAAGAACAACACACTTTTGCCTCTCGCATTTTTTACTTTTTATTACTTATATGCCCGATAGAGGAAGGTCACGATCTGACTGCGGGTACAATTATCGTTGGGACCGAAGGTGGTAGCGGAAGTACCGTTGGTAATTCCGTTCTTCACGGCCCAGACGACCGCTTCCGTATAGTACTCGCCGGCCTTCACATCTTTAAAGGGATTGGAACCGCTCACCGCGGGCTTGCCCTTCGCTCTCCAAAGGAAGGTTACCACCTGGCCACGGGTACAGGTCGCATTGGGACTAAAGGTAGTAGCGGAAGTACCGTTGGTGATGCCCTTTTCTACTGCCCAAAGAACTGCTTTATAGTAATACTCACTGCTCTTCACATCCGTGAAGGGATTCTTGGTGGTCTGCGGTTCGGGAGAACCGGCAGCACGCCAGAGGAAGGTCACGATCTGACCGCGGGTACAGGGAGCATTGGGGCTGAAGGTGGTGGCGGAGGTACCGTTGGTGATACCGTTCTCTACCGCCCACTGCACCGGAGTCGCATAGAACTCTCCGGCCTTCACATCCACAAAGGTGATGGTCGGCTTCAGCTTTGTGCCGGTTGCAACGATAGTGTCTTTTTCTCCACAGACGGAGCAGGTGCGGGTCTTGGTGCCATCTGCTTCGGTCGTAGCATCGTTATTATAAACGTACTCGCCGAACTTATGGCCTCCGGCACGAGATACACCGCAGATATTACAATAGATATCGCAACTGTTGGTGTAGGTATGTGTAATAGTCCGGGTCACTCCGCAGACATTACAGGTCGTATCGCAGGAATTGTCATACTTATGTTCGATCGGTCTCGTTGCACCGCAGACGTTACAGCTTGCATCGCAGGAATTGTCGTATTTATGACCGGTTGCAGTTCCGGCATGAACCACTTTATAGGTGGCGCCACAGCCCGAAGCACACTTATAAATATCATAGGCATCCTCGGTGCAGTTGGCCTGGAACTCATTCGGATGATCTGCCCAATCACAAGCAACAACACGGTTACAAGTGGGGCAGGTATGCTTAGAGCCGTTCTTAGTCGCCACGTTGTTCCACACCCATCCGGAGCAATCCGTCACTTCGTTTTTAGTGCCGCAGCCATTGAGACACAGTTTATAATGTTTATGGGCCTCAGCATCCTGGTACCAAACAGCGGACCAGCTATGTCCTTTGATCTCATCTACCGGCGTGTCGATATGGTATCTGCAAACTTCGCAGGTGATCCGGTCGGTTCCTATGCTATCGCAAGAATCGATCTCCACCCGATTCGGTGCGCCAAAGGAACAAGCAACTGCTTCCTTATAACCGCACTTGCTACAGGTCAATTTATGTTGCGCAGTTGTAGCATCGCCGCTGACAGCAGCATCATCACGTTCACCCTTATAGATATAATAATTAGAACAATCAACCGTAAATTCAATTCGCTCAGACTTTTCGACATAGACATCATTTGCATAGGTCAGATTATTCGGAGTCGAAGGATCAATAACCTCTGCGTAAGTAAGCTCTAAGATCGTTGCTCCATCCTGGACGGTGAACTCATTCTTTCCGCCACCGAGGATACCACCATCAACCTTATCATTCACCTTAAACTGAAGATCCACCAATACGGTAGGCTTCATATTATCTTCGTTTGTCCATACGATATTGATAAACGCACCGCTTTCTGCATTTACCTCTAAAAAGCCGTCCCCTAATTTTTCAACATAGCCTACATAAGAAAACAATGCCTTATTATAGGGAAACGCAATCTGGATGCCCGCCATATCAATCGCATTTTTCATGCCGACCGTAATTGTTACAGTCTGACCATGCTTTACCGTTGTCGCATCAGCGGTAAGCACCAGTTCCGGTTTTTCAGCAGGAGCTGCAGAAGCCACCGTGACGGTGCAGAGCATAGAGATCAGCATCATGACGATCAGGGCGATAGAGCCAACTCTTTTAAACATAATTTGCCTCCTTAGGATAGAGATAAAGACACTTATCCAATTATATATATTAATTATATCAAAGCTGTTCAAAAAAAGACATTACCTTATGTTGCTTATTTCACACACTTTGTGTATTCGATGTGGTGATGTACCCGCAGGGCGCCCATTCTACATATCCGGCCAACCATTGGAGCAGCAAAATAGCATCCGTCAAAGCTACTCCCCCAGTACAATCCGTATCAGCAGCAGTGAGATCCAAATCCGCATCCTGTAGGATGCCGACCTTCCATCTTAAAATTGCCATGACGTCTTCCAGATTCGTTTCTTTGTTTCCAGACGCATCGCCCCACAGATAATCAAACACCTTCACAGTTTTTTCGCCGTCCGCAGCAGTAAGATCATTTAGGTTTCCATCTTCCAGTTCTATCTGTGACACTTTAATCGCATAGTCGCCGGCGACCACTTCATCCTTCGTCCGGAAGGTCAGGCGAAGCAAAGCACCGTCGCCATAGGTCGCTTGCGGCGATACAAAGGCGATCGCTGTCATATCCTCATCCCATACCACAGTAACGCTATCATTTTCGGCACATAAAGCGCCTTTTTCTGCACCGATCAAAGAAAAAACGGCATCATCAAACTCCAACTGCAATACCGCACCGCTGATCCCTTCCGTAGAATTGCCGTGAATCAAAACGTCTACCGTGATATTCGTAGCAATACACGTCTCATCTACAGTCACAATTTCAAAATGAGTTCCGCCCGTTTGCGCCACAGCGGAAGGAACCAGGGATAATATTAAGATCAAGCCCATTATGACGGCTATCGTTCTTTTCAGCATCATTACCTCCACTTGATATGGTTCTTTTTCATTATAGCAGAAACTCCTCGGAATTACAACACCGAAAAGCAAAACGCAGTCGGGAAAGCTCGTTGTTCTTATCGGAGAAAATGAAAGTCTTTCAAATTCGGTTAAGAACCGGCATCGCATTTGTGAGTACAAATGCAGTTGGGCAGTAGCCCAAACCCACTAACAAACAGAAAAGAGCAAGAGTAAAAGGAGAAAATCCTTTCTATTCTTGCTCTTATTTTTCTTCTGTCGATATGTCAACTCTGTTGACTCGATATGCCTTCGCTACGCTCAGGCTCGATATATTGTCGCTTTGCGCCAATTCGATATGAGATAAATCCCTCGTTTGCGAAGCAAACATATCGAGTGCTTGCATATCTCGCCTTCGACGAGGTGTGCAAGAGCATATCGAAAATCCCGCAAGGGATTTATCTCGATGCGTGTTCTCCGTTAAGGATAACACGCTAAATCCGACTGCGTTTTATTCAATTTACTTCTAATATCAAAGAGGAATCTGTCCATTCTGAGCGCGGAGTAAATGAATAACGTCGTTTACGTTGACGTTGGGAACAGCGTCATTCTCTGCATCGTCACCCAGATCGGTCAGATCTGCCATTTTATCAGTGATCAGCGTTGTTGTGCCGACAAGTGTATGCTTATCAGCATCCAGTGCCTTCTCATTAACGTACCGCATCAAGAAACTGGCATCCACTGTGTTGACAAAGCCGTCACAGTTCATATCGCCTTTTTTGATGCTCAGTTCAACCTCATTTGCACCCTGAGTATCGTCAATAACCACCGCTTGGCCGTCACGATCCCAAGACTCTTCTTCAGTTACTGTAATATTTGCCGTTTCACCTAAGAGTTCCGGTTTATACAACGCCTTAAACTTCAAGACGATCATTGTGCCATCAAGGTACATATTGGTGGGATTCATCAGACTTAATGTAACCTCTCCGTCATCCGTCTCTCCGTCAGGAAACTTGTCATCAAAGACCAATTTCTCCCATTCTCCGCCGTTTTCTACACCTACCAGCATCACTTTGGTTTCATCGAAGGAAATATTCAGTTTCATGAACATAACACCGGAGCTATTTTTGAGATTCACTTTGACGTCAAAGTCTTGATTGATATAGACGTCATCCTCGATCACAACCTCGATACCTTCTTTGGCATCAAGTACCATGGTCTCGGTCTTTCCGCAGACACAAGTGCCGGTTTTTACGCCCTCTTGATCAACACTCGGCGGAGTGGTCTCTTCCCAATTAAGGCTATGACCTTGCAAATCCAGGAACATCTCGCATCTGCTGCACAGCACCTCGTGATACTGAGGATAAGCATCAGACTGCCGATACTTATATACCGTACTATGTTCACCGGCCACAGTTTTGACGTGCTCATAATCGCACTTATTGCAAGCGCTGATGACGTGCAGGTCACAGCTGTTCTCAATAGGATCTCTGCCTACCTCGGTGATCGTGCCGGTACATTTTTCCTCCACGGCATTCGGATCGCGGTAGTCGCAGAGAGAACAAGCAGAAACGACCATGTGAACCAAAGACGGCTCTTCGGTGTTCTCGTCCGTTACGTTGAGTTTTTTGTTCTGATTACAATCAGAAGTTCCGGTCTTGTCGCAAGAAACCACACCAACGCCGGTCACCGTCCATTTACAACCACATTCATAACGATGGGTGCCGTCGTTATTGGATTGATAATTCACCAGCTCGCAGGTATGGTCGGGAATCACACATCCTACCACCTGCTCACCCTCAATAGCACCATCCAAAGCTTGTGTCCAATAATCCGCTTGGCTCGCATAAGCCCCCGTATTCAGCAATTTGCCGTCTGCGTCGGTATAATCAATATATTCATCAATTTCCGCATCGGTCTCAACATCCATAACTTTTACCGTCACTTTTCTGGTCTGATTACCGGCGTCGCCAAAGACGGGAGCCATGCCTAAGGTCTCGTCCTTCACCATGGTCCACTTCTTATCATTGGTCGCCTTGTTCATTAACCAAGCTGCTTCACCGGAAGCGATCTTTTCTTTGTCCGCATTAATCTCAGCATCAGTTTTGGTGATGGTATTATAAACCGTTTTTATGTCCGTATACGAATTTTGAAAATCAACCGTACATATTTCATTACCGTGCACAAGTGTCTTTGCATTTACATTTGCCACAACTACACGTTCCATGTCAATGTCAACGGCAACGGTATCGCCCACACCAAACAATGCACTAGGTAACTGTCCACCCTCGGATGCGCCATTATAGACGAGGATATTTGCAAGCGTAGCAGCTGAAGCCTTTATTTCGCCAACCAGCATTGCTTGCTTCACTTTTACTGCACCCTTGAACGTATTATTGTTCATATAGACATTCTCAAAGGTCGCTTCACCTTTCGCTATTTGGCTTGCAAAGAAGCCAACATTAGAGTTTGTGCCAGGAGTAAGCGTGCAACCAGTAATTTCAATATCACTAGCGCTAAAAGTTTCATCGGGGGAGACCTGTCCTAATAAAACACTATGCCGCCCAATAGAGTTCGTTCCATTTACTTCTGAATCCCGCACGGTTATGTTTTTACATTCAAGGTTCGTACCAGACCATTTCTCAGTCAAAGCGCCCCAATAACGCTTGCTAGTACCACCCAAAGTGGGAGTAAAGATAAGAGTATCGAACTCCAAGTTTTTGATAGATGTTCCGGTATAGTTGCCCAGCCATGGAGTCGTCACTGTCAATCCGGTGATGGTGGCTTTACCGTCGGCGGCCTTGGAACCGTCCAGGTTGGCAACCAGACCGCTCAGATCCGGAGCAGGTTTATCTGTCATGTCAATATCGGCAGTGATATAAACGGTATCTCCTGCTTTCAAATTTGACTTAACAGTAGCCAATGTTTCCAAGTCTTCATACGAAGCAACTTCATAAGCAGTTTTTCCATCGTCGGCCGCAGCGTCGGCAATGGGAGTCAAGGTGCTATCTTCCGCCGTTGCAGGGATCACGAAGCCGGCGAACATGGAGACCAGCATCAGAACCGCTGCGATTGCAGAAAGCAACCGTGTTTTCTTTGTGACCATAAGTCATTTCCTCCTAATCGAACTTTTTTCAAAGACACTCTGCCCAAGGGCACCGATCGATGCCCTTGGATGAGTTTCAAGTTTTATAATAATGATTTACTTTTTGAATTTT
>JAZQAE010000071.1:0-5309 GCA_045544995.1 Eubacteriales bacterium | reverse complement strand
ATAATTTCTCTTCTTTGCTATGATGGATATTTGTCCCACCTTTTGGTCTTCCCATTCTATTCATCTCCTTTTCTTCCATTCTAACATAAATAGTGATGGTAGACACTTTTTTAGTGTCTACCATCACTATATCACTTCAGTTATTTAACTCCGCTTTTTCTTTTATACGTTATAGAATTCTTTGTACCATTCTGCAAACCGACGCAGACCCTGACGCAGGCTGGTGTTGGGTTTAAACCCAAAGTCCTGCTCCAATGCAGAGGTATCCGCATAGGTAATGGGCACGTCGCCCGCCTGCATGGGAACTAATTTCTTATGCGCCTCGAAGTCGTAATCCTCCGGTAAGACCTTTGCACGGATCAACTCCTCCTGCAGGATATTGACAAAATCCAGAAGGTTTTCCGGACTGTTGTTGCCGATGTTATAGACCCGATAGGGGGGGATGGGAAGCCCATCTTCACCGGTCATCTTCTCCGGCGCATTTTGCATCACGTGCTTCACTCCGGTCACAATATCATCCACATAGGTGAAGTCTCGTTTACAGTTGCCGAAATTGAAGATCTCAATGGTTTCGCCTTTGATCAGTTTATTGGTAAATCCGAAGTATGCCATATCGGGCCGGCCGGCCGGACCGTACACAGTGAAGAACCGCAGACCGGTAGAGGGGATATTATAAAGTTTGGAATAAGCATGGGCCATCAATTCATTACTCTTTTTGGTGGCGGCATACAGAGAGACCGGATTATCTACTTTATCATTGGTGCTGTACGGGATCTTTTTATTGGATCCATAGACCGAGCTGGAGCTGGCATATACCAGATGCTCCACCGGATAATTCCGGCAGGCTTCCAAAATATTATAAAAGCCGATCAGGTTACTCTCAATATAGACGCCGGGATTGGTGATACTGTACCGCACGCCCGCCTGCGCCGCCAGATTGACTGCCACCGCAAAGCGATACTCTTCAAAAAGACTGTCCATCAACGGCTTATCCGCAATATTGCCTTTCACAAAGATCCATTCCGAGCCGTTTTTAGTCTTGGCCAATTCCTCAATCTTTTGAAGCCGATACTCTTTGATGGAAACGTCATAATAATCGTTCAGATTGTCCACGCCGACGATCTTGATGTTCTCCACCGTGTTCAAAAGTTCCGTCACCAAATTAGCGCCGATAAATCCTGCCGCACCGGTCACTAGCACGGTCTTATTCTTTAAATCAACGTTAGGTGTCAGCATATTCCTTTATACTCCTTCTGCACCTTTTCGTAGCTTTCCAGATTGCCGATGTCGTACCGTTTGCCGGGCATCTCCATAGCATGGACCTTGGTTTTAGTGCAAAGCCATGCGATATAACTGCCCGGTGCATCGACTCCGCATCCGCTTTCGATGCCGGTCTTTACCAGCCCTGCATCCTCTTTGGTATAGTAATAGAAGGGCGGACAGCACCAATGAGACTTGGGCTCTGCAGGCTTTTCTTCCATTTCGGTAACAAGGTCGTACTCATCCATACAAACTACACCGCATTTCTGCAATCTCTTTTCCTCCGCCTCATAATATCTCATGACGCAAGAGGTTCCTTTATCTTTTGCATACTTTATAAAGCGCACCAGACTAAAGTCCAAAACGTTATCTCCGGCAATCACCAGCATATCGTCTTGGATATCCAGTTTTTCGATCGCAAACTGGATATCCCGGACAGCACCGAGACGAGTCTCATTGGACTCAGTCCCGTCATCCAAGACGGTGATCTTTTGCTTCTTTTCTGCCGCCCAAGCGTCAAAGTGAGGAGCATACTTGTGGTTGGAAATCACGACGTATTCATCCACCAGACCGACCGAGTCAATATCGTCGATCAACCAATCCAGAATGGTCTTTTCTCCCACCTTCAGCAAGGGCTTCGGAAAGTTTTCAGTTAAAGGATACAGCCGGGTAGCATACCCTGCCGCAAGAATTAAACATTTCATATTCTCTTTCTGTAAGATTGACTTTTCAATCTTAGTTCCCTTCTTTACTTGATCTTAAAGACCTTCAAAAAGCACCAATAGCCGATATGGAACAAAGAACGGAAGACGCTGAGATGCTCGATCTCCCGATAGAGGATCCAATGGTACTTGATGACTGCAAATTTATTGCTGGAAATGGAATTCTTGCGGATGCGGTAACGCATCAATACGTCCGGCATTCCCCAGATATATTTTTCCTTTTTCAGCATGGTCAGCCAAAGGGCGTCGTCGTTGCGTTTGCGGATATTGGGAACTTCAAATTTACCCATCTTCTCCACGTTGTACATCACCGAAGAATTCCCCACCGGGCAGTCTAAAAGAAGTCGGTTATAGTCCGTCTTTTTCACCGTCTTGATGATCCGTCCGAGGCTATTGGTCTCCTCATCGATCTGCTCATAGGCGGTGCAGGTGAAGGCATAGTCGTTCTCCTGCATAAACTTCAGCTGTTTTTCCAGCTTGTCCGGCATCCAGAGATCGTCGCTGTCGCAAAAGGCCATATATTCGCCTTCCGCCCGTCTCATCGACTCTGTCCGTGCAACAGCCGCTCCGGAATTCGTCTCTAAGCAAAAATAATGAATACGAGGATCCTTTTCCGCCAGGGCAACTACGATCGCCTCGGTATCATCCTTGGAGCAGTCGTCCACGATCTCGATCTCCCAATTTTCATAGGTCTGTGCCTGAATGGATTCAACGGTCTCTTGGATAAACCGCCCGCAATTATACGTGGGCATGATGATGGAAACCAATCCTTTTTTCATTTTATATTCCCTCCGATTTTCGGCTCTATATATTTATACTGTATCATTTTAATTATACACATCCCTACTATTAAAATCAACCTTTATTTTTATCCCCCTGCTTTTGGTACTTTTTGGGGGACGTGCCATATTTCTGCTTAAATGCAGAACTGAAATAGGAAACCGAGGAATATCCCACCATCCCGCTGATCTCCTCCACCGAGTGCCGGTTTTCCAAAAGCAGTTTATAAATACAAAGTTTTTTCATAAAAGGGCTGTTTACTTAAAGTTTCCTCAATAATATCTTCAAAAAAATCACAGACCTGACGGCTGACGGATGCCTCATAAACTTTGGAAGTACAAAAAGAAAAAGGCTACGACGTCGTCGTGGGCGTGGGAGGCGGTGTTCTGATGGACTTTGCCAAGCTAATTGCCTTTTTTGCAAACCTGCCGCCTGCTGCTGGCGGTTAACGGCATTACCACTGAAAATATGAGCGAATATCTGGAAGCCGGCGCCTGCGGGGTCGGTGTTGGAAGCGGAATCGTCTGCAAAAAGATGATCGACGAAAACAAATTTGACGGGATCGTCGGCTTGGCCGAAAACTACACCAAAAAAATCTAAACTAAAAGCGAAGTGGAGATCTCCACTTCGCTTTTTAGTTTTGGCGTTATAATCCGCTCAAATCATAATTCAGCCAAAGTACCGTATAGCGATCCTTCAGATCCTTCGCATAGCGGACGGCATCTTGGATCTTTTCCTGCCCATAAAGGGTGTAAAAGGCGTTGATGTCGAGGTCTACTAAAGAAAGTAGTTCCTTGATCTTTTCCGGAGTAGGCATCTCTGCCAGAACCTGCCGGATCTCCGCCTCCTTTTGATGATAGACCGGCATTTGATCGGCAGAATAGGTTCCCACCTTCTCCTGCAAGGCGATACACCCCTCGGCTACTGCGCCGTAGACCCGTTCCATCTCCTTGCGGTATGCGTTGCTTTCTTCCCGGTATTGTTTCTCGGGAAACGGCTTCGCCAAAAGCTTTTGGCGAAGTTCTGCCGTCACGACGGTAGAGTAGGCCACGTCAATGCCATGGGGGAAATAGTCGGTACCGTGGACGATCCCCGTGATCTCAAAGAAATGGGAAAGATGATGCTCACTCCCCGACGCCGGACGGGAAGAACCGGCAAAACTCATCATAATGCCGATGATCACCAAGGCTTCCATCAGCGTCTTGACGCTTTCTTCCTCTCTTTTTAAAATACCGTCTGCCAGATCAATGGTACGGGTGATCTGCTTGAAGGTCACATCGTAAATATACTGGCAAAAATACTCTCCGTTCACCAGATGGCTGAGTTTCCAATCGTTCAGCGCAGAGAATTTTCCGATGATATCGCCATAGCCTGCCTTAAGCATCTCCATCGGTGCCTTTGCCAAGACCTCGGTGTCGGCAAGGATCGCCATGGGTAGACCGGCAGGGTAGGTCACCTTCATGCCGTCGGTGATCATGGCCGCGCCATTGGAGGCGTAGCCGTCCATGGAGGGCGCCGTCGCCACGACGATATAGGGAATTTGATGCTCATAGGAAACGTATTTACAAAGATCCTGGATAACGCCGGAGCCAATCGCCACGATCAGCTCCCGACCCGAAAGAACATCTTGCACCGCTTGGATCGCCCGCTCATTGGGTACCAGGATCTCGCTGCCGGGAAAAAGCACCTTTTCCAAGTCTTTATCCCGCAATGCATCCACTGTCTGCGCGCCGGCGGCGGCAAAGGTATTCTCATCTGCGACGATCAAGATCTTTCCGTATTCTTTGCACAGCTCCTTGAGCCGGGCGGCGACATTTTTTTCAATATATGCTGCTTGAATTGCGCAGGTATGCACCTTGCCGCAGGCGCACGGCACACCCTGAAGCAACTGATTGATTTCCATATGAAGTTCTCCTTTACAGTTCAAGATATAATAGTTATAATATATTCGTCATAATAAATCAAGACGATATTGAAAATTTTTATATATCACCGTCGTCCGACAGACTTTTTTATTAAAAGGAGGTGGCACGCATGATCCCAAGAGATCGGGTGCTGAATAAGTTAGACGCCCTACTCAGAAGCAACGATTATCCGGAAGCCAAGCGGTTGCTGGAATACTGGCTTTCCGAGGCGGAATATACCGGAGACCCTCACGGCGTTTTACTTCTAAGAAACGAATTGATGGGACTCTGCCGGAAGCTTGGCGAAAAGGATTTAGCATTAAATCACGCGCACGAAGCCCTGAATCAGGTACAAAAAATGAAGATCGAATACGACGTGGGTGCCGCCACCACCTATCTCAACAGCGCTACCGTTTTTAAAGCCTTTGGGATGCCCCAAGAGTCCATTGAACTCTTCCAAAAGGCGCGCGCCATCTATGAATGGGAGTTATCTCCTTCGGATGATCGGCTGGCCGGTCTTTATAACAACATGGGCTTGACTTTGGTGGATCTGAAAGACTTCCGTCAGGCGGAAGAGCTCTATCAAAAAGCCCTTGCCATACTGGAGCCGTTACCGGAAAAAGAGCCGGAGCAGGCCATCACC
>JAZQAE010000070.1:0-3107 GCA_045544995.1 Eubacteriales bacterium | reverse complement strand
TGTTAAAATTAGAAGGTAATAATGGGTCAGTCCATCGTGAGGCACCCCAAGAACTCCAAAAATATATATTTAGGAGGAAACGACTTATGGTCACAAAGAAAACACGGTTACTTTCTGCAATCGCAGCGGTATTGATGCTGGCATCGATGTTCGCCGGCTTTGTAATCCCTGCAAGTGCAGAGGAAACTGGTATGGACTCTTTGACGAAGTACCACGAATCGGTGTTGGATACCGAAGAGAACGACTTATCGGCGAGCGCAAATTATACGGTCTCGACAGTAAAGGAATTAGAATTGCTGTCTCTGTATAGGACTGCTTTAACCGGTACGATTTACATTGCGGGTGATATTGACGTATCCGACTGGACGGCGGATACATATTCCGATATTGCCGGTGATGTAAATGATATGGCTGGGTTGAAAGCTTCGTTGGATGGATACCCTAACGGAGATCGTGGAACCATTAGAGGTTTGGCTGTTGTTTCCACCAATGGCGGTTGGTTGGGCAATCATAATACAGGTAAGACAATTAAAAACCTGAATTTTATTGATTGTCATGTAACCGGTATCGGCAACAGTGGTGCATTGCTTAATGGTAATGCCGGTAAGACGGTTGAATATGCGAACCTGTCCTTCTATGGTTGCACTGCCACAAAGAAAACCGGAGCCAACGGTCTTGGCTTGGTAACTTGTAAGCTTGGTGCGGCAAATACCAAATTTACTAATATCGATATTGTAAATTGTAAATTGATCGATGGAACCAACAATACGGCCGGTCCGGTCAACTATGGTTTCCTTATCGGTTGTGCTGCTAAGGCCGGTTTGACCGTTAAAGACATTCGGTTGATAAACAACACGATTGAGGGAACTGAGACAGCCGGGGCTATTCTTGATAATGCTCATGGCGCATTAATTGGCGAACTTTCTTATGGCGGCACAATTAGCAATGTGTTTGTGAGTGGAACAAACTTCAATCATGGCAGTATGTATAGTAGCGGAAACCTCAAAACGACAGGGGCTTTGATTGGTGCTCTGTGTGGTTACAGTTACAATAAGGAAACTAAGGTTTATACAGACTATAATACGGCGCTCACGCTCAGCAACGTTATTATGGTGAATACTACGGTTGCTGAGGGCGTGTCCACCGCATTCACGAACTTGGTGGGCGGTGTTAATATTAATGTTGACAAAGGCTATCTCACAGAATTGACCGCATCGAATATTGTTACCGATAGATCTACTTTGAATACGGTTAATGTTACTAATGTAACTACCGGTGAAAATCTGGTGTATGGTTATGATGACGAGGATCCGAAGGAAGCCGCTTGGATCTTGAATCAGGTCGCCGGAAACGATAAGTGGACTGTGGATAATAATGGTATTCCTGAAATTGGCACTGCTGAAAATCAGGTCGTCAAGGTTGCTGCAGTCAATAGCTCCAGCCAAGAAGAGATCGGCGTTCAATATGTAAACTTCGGTTCCGAAGTGGCGCTGAGCGATCTTCTTGAAGGGTTTGAATACGAATATACGTATAGTGTTGCCGATGGCGAAGATACCGCCGGGGGCGTTAAAGCAACTCCTACTAATGCCAACTTAACGACGACCGTGACGATCAAACCGGTTTTTGTTGATGAAGAAGCGGCTGCTACCGTAGAAAGTGCAAAGGCCACGATCGAAGCATTTCTTGTTGAATACGCCGATACCTTGGATTGTTTTGCGGAAATTGAGACGATTCGGGCATTCCCTGGGCAGGCAGCGGCTGCGTTGGAACTGACGAAGGATAAGAGCCAGGCCACCGTTGCTAACGAGGCGTTAAAAAACGTTTTGGAAACCTATATGTCTTTGACCTTTAAGGTAGAAGGCGGAATTCCTTATAAGTATTATAATAAGGTAAAGTTTTCTGCTGTAAAAAATTGGGAAATTACAGATGCCGAAGACTGGAGAGCAGCTGTCGGCAGAGGAAAAGACCATGATTTCGATGGTGAAACGTTGACTTTGACCACGGATATTGATCTTGAGAACGAGACGATCGATCCTCTTGCATACGGCGGAGCGTTCCTTGGCACGCTGGATGGAAAAGATCATAAATTTTATAATGTAAAGATCGCTCCCGAAGTAAAGGACGCCTCCCAGCACGTCGGCTTGGTCGGAAGCTTGGACGCTGCTACTCTTTATGCCAAAGGGCATGAGAAGTACGGTTTTTACGGTATCGTAAAGAATGTTGGGCTGGAGGGAGAGATCCTTGTTACAGCTCCTGCCGCCAGAGTCTCGATCGGTGCTTTGGTCGGTAATATGGATGTAAAAGGAGCAATGTTGTTCCATTCCTGGGCGGATGCGACGGTTAAACTGTCTGAAGTTGATCCTACGATCGACAATGCATACGACTTCTACATCGGCGGTTTGGTTGGCCGTGATCGGTACGGCGTGATCGACGGATGCTATTTCCTCGGCACCGTGGATGGCGGCGATGTCAACTATCATGCATCTGGTCTTGTGGATTGGTCAGGAAGTTCAGCGAATCCGTCAAAGATCTATAATTCCTTCGACGCATCCGACGAGTTGATCTTCAACAGTCCGCATGGTCATAAGGGCGGTGGATCTTCCCGTATTTCCGGCGCTAAAGCCGATGCGAACGTCTATGCAATCGAAAAGAATTTCGCTTGGTACAGTTCTTCTCCCGGCAAAACTCTCGGCGAGTGGTTGGTTGAATTCAACGAAGAGCACGGAAACCTGCTAAGAGAAGAGTATTCTTCCGGCGAATTGGCATATAAACTGAATAAAAATGCCACCGATAAAGGGAACGGTATTACGTACTACACGGTCAAGGACGGCAAGACCGTCTTTGGTGATGAAACCAACTATACCTGTCGGATGTTTGTAACAGACGGTGGATACGCCATGTATCTCTATGGAAACGTGGGTGAAACCATCACCGTTGACGGCGAGACTTACACCTTCGGCACCGACGGTGTTGAGGAGCCTGTCTTCGTTGCAGAAAACAGCCTCTCCCATGATTGTGAAACGAAGATAGAGCAGTTAGACGA
The DNA here is from genome assembly GCA_045544995.1 of Eubacteriales bacterium. Classification (GTDB taxonomy): domain Bacteria; phylum Bacillota; class Clostridia; order Oscillospirales; family QAKW01; genus QAKW01. The sequence continues at coordinate 64 of JAZQAE010000070.1, read as the reverse complement.
AGTGTTCTATGCCCTCTATGAAGGCGAAGAAGTGTCGGAAGTCAAATTCGGCCACGGACATCTC
>JAZQAE010000069.1:0-2289 GCA_045544995.1 Eubacteriales bacterium | reverse complement strand
CGAAGTCGGTGGTCGAATTCCTCCGCCGCTGCCGGGGGCAGAGGAAGGCGGAGGTGTTCGGCTGCAGCGGTCGAAATTTTCAAAGGACGCTCCGTCGGCCTTTGAAAAATTTCGGGTCACCGCAAAGGGCGTCTGCACAATCTTTCGGTTCGCAGAAATAAGCGCAGTCTGCACCAATCCGTTGGTTCGAGTCCAACAGGGGGAGCCAAAAAATAATGGACAATTATATCAAAACGCGTGCGTTTATGATAAAATATCCGCATAATGTCTGTGCACAACTGATGTTTGAAGGCATAGCGGATATTATAGATGTCCGATTTTCTCGCCTGCAGGGCAGGCAACCGAAAATGATGGACAATTATATCAAAACGCTTTGCGTTTATGATATAATAATTAAAAATACTCAAATTAGGAGGTGTTCGTTTGGCAAAGGGCATGAAGACGGTTGCCTGGATCTCCATCCTGTTGACCGCTGTTTTTTTGATCATTTACCGACTAAAACCACTGGAAGTATTTTTTACAATCGTCATCACGGCAGGAACGATCTCATATCACTTTTGGATGCGGCTTTTGGTAGGGGGTATATTCAACGCCGTTTTAAAAAATAAAGTAGACTATAATAAAAAATGGTTTAGAGTAGGAAAAGCCGAACAAAGGCTTTATAAAGCTTTAAAGATAAAGAAATGGAAAAAGTTTCTTCCCACTTATGACCCCAATGTTTTCGATAAGCAACAGCATACCTGGGATGAAATAGCAGGAGCGATGTGCCAAGCAGAACTGGTGCATGAAACCATTGTGGTATGGAGCTTTTTGCCCATTTTGTTTTCAATATGGTTTGGCTCAACGTGGGTTTTCGTCCTGACTTCCGTTTTTTCTGCATTATTCGATTTGTTATTTGTGGTGATACAACGTTATAATCGACCCAGAGTATTAAGACTGGTAAGAGGAACATAACGATTTCATGGTTTGAGAAAAGGGGGCTTTTCGTGGAACTGATCGCTAATATTATCGGCATCTCCGCTGTGGTGATGTTCGTTTTGAGTTACCAACTCAAGACCCGGAAAGGAATCATTTTATTCAATGCCGGCTCCCGGGTGCTTTACGTCCTGCAGTATCTCCTTTTGGGCGCTTTTGAAGGTGCGGTGCTGGATATTGTGGCGTTGGCGGTGTCGGTGCTGGCGCAAAACAAAGATCGTCCCGTTCTTTCCAAACATCCGAGATTAACTGTCGTCGGTGCCAATCTTTTCATTGTCCTTTCCGGCCTTTTGCTTTATAAAAATATTTTCAGCTTATTACCCATCGCCGGTGTCCTTTTTGAGACCGGGGCATTGTGGCTGAATAAAGAAAAAGAGATCCGGATCCTCTCCTTTTTCGGCGCGCCGTTCTGGTTGGCATATAATTTGATTTATATTGCCTACGGTTCTGCCATCGGTAATGTCATGACAATGGTCTCCATCGGTATTGCCATCGTGCGGTACGATATTCTGAAAAACAAAGAAGAGCCGTAAGGCTCTTTTTTTGTTGATTTTTGTTGTAGTATATGCTACACTGAGGGTGGCAGGGCACTGCCAAAGGAGGGAAATAATATGGCAATAGCATCAAGTTTGATTCTGATCATCGCCGTCGTGGTGGTGATCGCCGTGATTGTGGCAGTTGTAGCCTTGGCATTGAGCAAAGGCAAAGAGGAACCCGCACCCACCGAGGACCGCTCCTATTTTGACGGCGGTTATTTTGCATTTATCGGTTATAGTCTCTTGGTGGGTTTTGTGACGACCGTTACCTTGGGCATCGCATTCCCTTGGATGTGTTGTCTGATGCAGCGTTGGAAAGCGAAGCATACCATCGTTTGCGGAAAGCGGATGACGTTTGACGGAACAGGCGTTCAGTTGATCGGCCGTTTTCTTCTGTGGGGCTTCTTGACGCTGATCACCTTTGGGATCTACGGTTTTTGGATGGCGTTGGCCATCAATCGCTGGATCACGAAGCACACCCATTTTGTAGGCGAAGAAGACAACAACAGTTATTTCGACGGCGGGATCGGCGGCTTTATCGGCACCAATATTCTGGCGGGTCTTGTGACGGTCGTTCCCGTTGTGGGATTGGTATGGGGCGTTCTCATCCGCACCCGTTGGATGACGGAGCATACCGTGGTAGATTCCCGTCGGCTGGTCTTCACGGGGACCCTTGGGAAATTCTTCTTGAAGTATCTTCTGTGGGGCTTCTTGACGTTGATCACTTTTGGGATCTTTGGGCTGTTTGTGCCGGTGAAAGATCTGCGCCTTGTGACGG
>JAZQAE010000068.1:0-51515 GCA_045544995.1 Eubacteriales bacterium | reverse complement strand
ATCGATCTTATTTTCTTTTGCCGCTTCGTAATAGCTATCAATGGTAGTTTGAACAGACTTTTTATCCTCTTCTGTAAGAGTCAAGCCATCCTTCAGGCCCATCTCGGCCAAATAAACCAGTTCCTTTGCCTGGCTTCCGGCCTGCTCGCCGAAATAATCGTACCAAGTCATGCCATCTTCAAAGATGCTCTTCTGTTTCTTCAAGGAGACGCTGGTATCCAGACCCAATGAAGAAAGCATAGAAGAATAACTATTAACAAAATTATTATACTGCGTATAGAAGAAATAAGACATCATCGCTGCGTCCACTTTATAGTTCTCAGACTGCAACACGACAGTATCACGCTGAATCGTGCCTTTATTATAGGCAGTGGTATAAACAGTATGGTAGATCACACCGCCCAAAAGGCTGACAAACAATACAGCTGCCACAACTGCCGCAGTAATCTTTGTTACTTTGTCCTTTCTTGCCTTTTTGGCCGCCTGGACCTTCATTTGCTCTTTTTCGGCCGCACGTGCAGCGCGGACCCGTTGTCCTTTACCCATGGGTTAAACCTCCGTGTAATTAAAATACGATAGATACATTATATACTATTTTCTATCCTTTGGGAATAGTAAATTGGTAAAAAATATGTAAATAATTAAAAATTGAGGCACACTTCCCAAGGAAGTGTGCCTCAAACTTATTTTAAATTACTGTTCGCCGAACTTATTTCTGGCCACGTAAGTGGTATGCAACAGTTCGTGAGCCTTATGGCTGCCGGGCTTGCCAAGATAACTATCATAGAGTTCCTTGATCACAGGGTTCTCATGGGACTTTCTGAGCGTCATAGCAGCATCGGTATCATACAGAGCCTTTGCACGCATGGAGCGCAGATCCTCATAGTTTCTGACAGAAGCGGGCTGGAAGGGCTGACCGCCACCGTTGACACAGCCGCCGGGGCATGCCATTACTTCAATAAAGGTATAGTCGGCTTCGCCGGACTGAACCTTCTTCAAGAGTTCCTTCGCATTCTTCAGGCCGGAGCAGACAGCAACTTTAACTTCCAGGTCGCCGACTTTATAAGCGGCCTCTTTGATACCGGCGGTACCACGAACGTCGGTAAACTCCAGTTTGCCCAGTTCAGCGCCGGTCAGTTTCTCAACAGCCGTACGCAGAGCGGCTTCCATAACACCGCCGGTAGCACCGAAGATCAAACCGGCACCGGATCCAACACCCAGAGGATGATCGAACTCGCTGTCTTCCAGCTTGGTGAAGAACAGACCGGCTCTCTTGATCATTCTGGCCAATTCACGAGTGGTGATGGAAATATCAACGTCGGGAACGCCTGCAGCGCTCTGATCCTCACGGCCGACCTCAAATTTCTTTGCGGTACAGGGCATAACGGATACGCTGACGATATCCTTAGGATCAATGTTATTCTTCTCCGCATAGTAGGTCTTGATGATAGCACCAAACATCTGCTGGGGAGATTTACAAGAGGACAGATTGGGGATCATGTCGGGGAAATAATGCTCGCAGAACTTAACCCAACCGGGAGAACAAGAAGTGATCATGGGCAGAACGCCACCGTTCTGAACACGCTCGATCAACTCGTTGGCCTCTTCCATAATGGTAAGGTCCGCAGTGAGGTTGGTATCAAACACCTTGTCGAAGCCCAGCTTCTTCAAAGCGGTAACCATCTTACCCTCAACGTTGGTACCGACAGGCATATCAAATGCCTCGCCCAAAGTGACACGGATGGAGGGAGCAACCTGAACCACCACGTGCTTGGTGGGATCGGCAAGAGCTTCCCAAACCTTATCGGTATCATCCTTCTCAGCCAGAGCGCCGGTGGGACAAGCAACGATACACTGACCGCAGCTGACGCAAGAGGTCATGCCAAGGCCGTCATCGAAAGCAGAGCCGATATGGGTAGTGAAACCTCTTTCGTTGGCGCCGATTACGGCAACGGACTGATACTTATCGCAAACAGCCACGCAACGACGGCAGAGGATACACTTATTATTGTCACGATACATATGAGCGGCGGAATAGTCGATATCATAGCAACCGACTTCACCCTGATAAGCATCTTCCTTTTCTACTTTATATTCATTACACAAACGCTGCAATTCGCAATCGCCGGAACGAACGCAGGACAGACACTTCTTATCATGATTGGAAAGAATCAGTTCCAAGGTCTGTTTTCTGGCCTTCAGGACCATGGGGCTATGGGTATAGATCTCCATACCCTCAGCAACCGGGAACACACAAGCGGCAACCAGACGGCCGACGCCGTTTACTCTGTTCTCCACAACGCAGATACGGCAAGCACCGATCGCATTGATCTCCTTCAGGAAGCACAGAGTAGGAATATCAATATTCATTTGTCTGGCAGCCTCCAGAACAGTCGTACCGGCAGGAACGCTGACCGGAGTGCCATTGATCTTTAAGTTAATCATTTGCATTCTTCTCCTCTCTTACTTCCGGATAATAGCCTTAAACTTACACTTGCTTACGCAAACGCCGCACTTAATGCACTTATCCTGATCAATTGTATGCATATTCTTGACGGTGCCGGTGATGGCGTTAACCGGGCAGTTGCGGGCGCAAAGAGTACAGCCCTTACAATCCTCGGTGATCTCATAACGCATCAGATCCTTACAAACGCCGGCGGGGCAACGTTTCTCCAGAATATGAGCTTCATATTCATCTCTGAAATAACGCAGAGTAGAAAGAACGGGGTTGGGAGCAGTCTGACCCAGACCGCACAGAGAGTTCGCCTTAATGTAGTAGCAAAGCTGCTCCAGATCATCCAGATCCTGCATGGTAGCCTTACCGGAAGTGATCTTATCCAGATACTCCAACATTCTCTTGGTGCCGATACGGCAGGGAGTACATTTACCGCAGGACTCGTCCACGGTGAACTCCAGGAAGAACTTCGCAATATCAACCATACAGTTGTCTTCGTCCATGACGATCAGACCGCCGGAACCCATCATAGAACCGATGGCGATCAGGTTATCATAGTCGATGGGGGTATCGATCAAGGAAGCAGGGATACAACCGCCGGAAGGACCGCCGGTCTGAGCTGCCTTGAACTTCTTGCCGTCGGGAATACCGCCACCGATGTCTTCGATAACTTCACGCAGGGTCGTACCCATGGGGATCTCAACCAGACCGGTGTTGGTGATCTTGCCGCCCAGAGCAAATACCTTGGTACCCTTGGACTTTTCGGTACCCATGGAGCCGAACCACTCAGCACCATTCAGAATGATCTGAGGGATGTTGGCATAGGTCTCAACGTTACAGTTCATGGTGGGGATACCGAAGATACCCTTTTCAGAGGGGAAGGGCGGACGGGGCCGGGGCTCGCCACGATTACCCTCGATAGAGGTCATCAGAGCAGTCTCCTCACCGCAGACGAATGCGCCTGCACCCAAACGGATCTCCATATCAAAGTTAAAGTCGGTACCGAAGATACCCTCGCCCAACAGACCGTATTCACGCGCCTGATTGATCGCGATCTGCAAACGGTTTACAGCGATGGGGTACTCAGCACGGATGTAAACAAAGCCTTTGCAAGCGCCCACTGCATAAGCGGCGATAGCCATAGCCTCGATGACGGCGTGGGGGTCACCTTCCAAGATGGAACGATCCATGAATGCGCCCGGGTCACCTTCGTCGGCGTTACAGCAGACGTACTTCACGTCAGCCTTGGTGCGGGAAGCAAGATCCCATTTCAAACCGGTGGGGAAACCGCCGCCGCCACGGCCACGCAGACCGGAATCCTTGATAACCTGAATAACGTCGGCAGGGGTCATCTCGGTCAGAACTTTACCCAAAGCCTGATAGCCGTCATAAGCGATGTACTCATCGATCACTTCAGGATTGATAACACCGCAGTTACGCAGAGCAACACGCTTCTGTTTCTTATAGAAGTTCGTGTCGTTCAGAGAAGCGTGAACACCCTTCTCTTCCATCTCGGCCACTTCGCTGTAAAGATATTTCTTTACGATACGGCCTTTGATCAGATGCTCGGAAACGATTTCGGGAATTGCATTGGCATCGATACGGCTATAGAAAGAGCCTTCGGGATATACGATCATGATGGGGCCCAAAGCACACAGACCGAAGCAACCGGTCATAACGACTTTGACCTCATCCTGGAGATTGTTCTTTTCCAGTTCGGCGTTCAGGGCTTCCATGATGCTCAGAGAGCCGGAGGACGTACAACCTGTACCGCCGCAAATCAAAATATGGTTTCTAATCATTGTCTAAAATCCCCCTTATTTCTCAAAAGCGCCGATGGTGAATTCCTGAACGATCTTGTTGTTCACAATATGCTCAGTCACTACCTTAGCCACTTTATCTTCGTTCATCTTAACGTAGGTGGTCTTGGTACCGTCGGGAGTGGTGATCTCGACAACCGGCTCGTACTGGCAGATACCGATACAACCGGTCTGGGTACAGATCACGTTGGAAAGACGGCGATCCTCGATCTCCTTCAAAAAGGCGTTCAAAACGGGACGAGCACCAGCAGCGATACCGCAGGTAGCCATACCGACTACGACACGGATGGTCTCGCCATCGTCGCTTGCACGCAGATTTACTTTATTTTGCATCTTCTCTTTGATTGCCTGCAATTCAGCTAAAGATTTCATTTATATTTTTCCTCCTTGAATATCGTCTAAATTCTCGTTGATATAGTCTCCGATCCATTGCAATACAGAAGGCTCCGACAAGGGAACGTCCTCCAGTTGAGCATGAAGCTCATCCGTATCAAAAACAAATTCTCCTTGATCGGTTACATGGCGGTAGATAAACCGGATCTGATCGTTGGCCTGAATGAGGCTAACCATCGTACCGGCCATATCGCCGATGGGTGCACGGTCCAGATGATCCAATCGGAACTCTGCGGATACGGTGGTCCCTTCCCCCACTTTTGATTGGATGGAAAAGCTTCCGTCCGTATCTTCGGCGCTTTGCTTGAACAACGGAATTCCCAGCCCTACCTTACGGGTGGTTCGGGTGGTAACAAACGGATCCGTCACCTTCCGGAGAAATTCCTCATCCATTCCGCATCCGTTGTCCTGAATCTCGATCGATACTGTATTCTTTTCTACAGACTCTATGATCGTGATCTCGATCTTTTCTGCTTTTGCTTTGATGGAGTTATATGTAATATCCAGTATATTCAGCGACAATTCCTTCATGGAATTATGCCATATACTTCTTCAGAATGTCGGGGATATCACCAACGACCAGCCGGCCGTAAACATCTTCATTGATAGTCATAACGGGGGCCAGGCCGCAAGCACCGATACAACGGGTTGCTTCCAGAGAGAATTTACCGTCGGCAGTACATTCACCAACGTCAATTCCGAGGATCTCTTTGATCTTGTTCAGAATATCACCGGAGCCCTTAACATAGCAGGCAGTTCCCAGGCAAACGCCGATTTTGTACTCACCCTTGGGAGCCAAAGAAAACTGTGCATAGAAAGTAACGACGCCGTAGATATGCTCCAAAGGAATATCCAGGCCTTCAGAGATGATCTTCTGCACTTCGATGGGCAGATAACCATAAATCTCCTGGGCTTCCTGCAGAACCGGCATCAGAGGACCGTCTTGATCCTTGTGCTTCGCAATTACTTCAAGTAACTGCTGCTCTTGCTCTTTTGTTCCATTGAATGGAACAGGACACTTGTTGCTCATTTTTTATCCTCCTTAGTAATGAAACTGCATAGCAGTAGTATCTACTTTGCAAACATATTAATTTTATCACATTATTTCGGTGATTTCCACAATTTTTTCTATTTTCTTCGAGGAATTAACCTAATTTCTCGATACTCAAATATCGAATGAGACTTTCCGCCGTATTTTCCGGCAAATCAATGAGATTTTCACCGGAATGTTCTCCGATATCTTGCAGATAATGGGCATCTGAATCATGAATATACCGATAAGGACGCTTACCGAGACCGGGGGTTGCGATTACAAAATCCTCCGGGAGATTGCGGGACAGTTCAAAACACCGAAAGCCCATATATTCCCCTACCATACCGAAGTTTCCGACCAGGCTCTTGGTCTGCTTATCAATATGAGCAGGAATTGCAAGACCGCCATAAGATGCCACCAGATCGGGAAGCCCCTCCAGCGAAATAGCAGTAGCATTGATAAGATACCGAGTATCCTCCCCTACGATCCGATCCTCTGCGTCCATGAGATATTGATTTCCAAAGATCTTGGGATCATTGGGAATTGATGGCAAGGCCGGTGCCACCTGTTCTTTTTCAAACCGAAGAAGGGATTCTAACGTTGGAAACAGGCAGAGAACGTGGATCTCTTCCGCCGTCTCCAGCTCCATCGCCGGCACGACAGTCACTCCAATTTCTTTTCCCACCTGCATGGCCGCCGCCACATTTCCGGCGGTATTGTGATCCGAGACCGCAATCATATCCAACCCGCAGATCTTGGCCATATTCACGATATTATTCGGCGTCATATCCTCATCTCCGCAGGGAGAGAGCGCAGAATGAATATGAAGATCATAGCGCAGTTCCATGATGCAGACTCCTTTTTAGTTTAATGCGCGATTGATGATGAGGGCCGTCTTATAGGTCGTCTCGGCAGAAGATAATACTATGACGTCGTTATCCCGTGCTTTGGAGAGGGCATTTTCATCCAAGCGTACCCCCTCCGACAAAATAACGCAGGGCAGATCAGCCATTACTGCCACGGCGATCACGTTGGGATTCGACATTACGGTAACCAAAGCATCGTTTTCGCCGGCACGGCCAATGACCCAGGAAAGCAGATCACAGCAATAGGCACCATCCACCGTTCGAGCCTCGGCATCTTCTCCGCAAAGATAAGCAAATCCGCAGGTTTTGGCAAGTTCATGCACATTCATTATTCCATCATATCCTTTATCCGATTTTTCAAAATAATCAAGCAATCCGACATCTTTGCCGTGCCCTGTACCACATCGACAGCAAAGGCATGGCAAGAGGGAGAACCACAGGCGGAACAATCAATACCCGGAAGTTCTTCTTCCACTTTTTGAATCTCCTGCATTTTCATCATTGCTTTTCGAATATCCTGATCCAATTGCAATACGGGATCGTATGTAATAGGATTATGCCAGAGATAGTCGTCAGGCGTGAGATCGTAATCCTTGATATGGTTTCCGGACACCGGCATATATTTTCTCAGTTGACGGACACGGGTTTTGGCAATATAGGGATTTTCAATCGTCAGGCAACCGCCGACACAGCCGGACACACAGGCACCCAGTTCCACAAAATCTACGTCGGTCAATTTTTCATCTTCGATCTCTTCCAAGATCTTGATGACGTTCTCCATGCCATCTGCAGCCAGATAGCGATTGCGGAGCAGCGAGGTGGCTTCACCGCCGGTATAACTCCAGGAAATTCCGGTCAAACCACATTCCGAAAGAGCCTGCGGCTGCTTGATCTTATTCATCGCTGATAACAGCGGTTTATAAATATCAGAGATCGCCAAAACGCCGTCCACGTCAGAGGTATCGGTTCCTAAAGGCTGACGCATTGCCGTCACCTTTGCCGGGCAGGGAGAGATGAAGAACACTCCGATCTCTTCGGAACGCAGTCCGGTCTTTTTTATCGCCTTTCGGCGGGCAATATCCGCCGCAATATCTACCGGCGCCTTTACACACAAGAGATGCGGAATCAGCTTTGGAAACCGCACTCGGATCAGGCGAACCACCGCCGGGCAAGCGGTGGAAATAACCGGGAGCGGTTGCCCGCCTTCGTTCATTTTAATGCGGGTACACTCCGACACCAATTCAGCGGCGCTTGCCACTTCAAAAATATCGTCAAAACCAATATCCAGAAGACCGTTCAAAACATAATCCACGTTATCGAGATTATTGAACTGTCCATACAAAGAGGGCGCAGGAATGGCAACGTTATACTTAAACTGCTCCAGCATCGAAAGCTTGTCGTAAACCGCCTTTTTAGCATGATGCGGACAAACTCGGATACATTCACCACAGTCAATGCACCGTTCTTTTATGATCGTTGCTTTGCCGTTTTTGACACGGATCGCTTCGGTCGGGCAACGCTTAACACAAGCCGTACAGCCCCGACAACGATCGGGATCTAACGTTACGGAATGAAAATAATCCACACTATCACCTCATGTGTTGATCAATATCTTCAGCGTCGTACCGACGCCCAATTCAGTTTCAATCTTCAGATCATCAGAATACCGCTTAATATTGGGCAATCCCATCCCTGCGCCGAAGCCCAGGTTCCGCACTTCATCGGGAGCGGTGGAATAACCCTCCTTCATTGCCAGATCAACGTCCTTGATGCCGGGACCTTTATCGGCAAGGGTGATACGGATCGCATCTCCGGTGACCTCAGCGATGACTTCTCCGCCTTCAGCATGGATCACCATATTGATCTCCCCTTCATACATCGCAATAGAAACCCGACGAATGATTTCCGGGGAAAACCCCATCTGCTTCAAGGATTTTTTCAAGGAAGCGGATGCTTCACCGGCGTTGCTGAAATCTTCTCCGTCCACTTTATATTTAAAGACGATCGGTTCCATTATACCTTGTCAACCCCTTCACTATATAATCCGTTGGAATACAGAAGACCGCAGGCCGTATACAAGCGATAATCCGTCGTCATGATCATGATGCCGTTATCCTCTGCCAAAGAGACCACCGCCTCATCCGGCTTTTTGCCACGAACAAAAATAATGCATTTCATATCCATCATCTGAGCGGTACGGACAGTCTGGGGATTCACAAGACCCGTCAGCAAAACGGCATGATCTTTCACAAAAGCCAGGACGTCACTCATCATGTCTGAACCGCAGGCGCTTTTCACTTCGCCCTCCAGATTCTCCTCACAGCAGAGTACCTCTGCATCCAATAATTCACGCACCTTTGAAAGTTTCATACTTTTTCTCCTTTTGTTTCGGGCCTATTTTTAATCATTATAGCATGTTTAAGCCCTTTATTCAAGCCAAAACTTAGCGAAATATCAGTTGACTTTTTTTCATAAATATAATATAATGAATCCGAATTCTATTTTAGAAAGAAAGGTGTATTTTAATGAGAGTTTACAATTTTTCCGCAGGTCCGTCCATGCTCCCTCTGGAAGTGTTGGAAAAGGCCGCCAGTGAAATGACGGAGTACGGTACCTCAGGTCAGTCCGTTATGGAGATGAGCCACCGTTCAAAAGAGTACGGTGCCATCATCGAGTCAGCGGAAAGTTTACTCCGTAAAGTACTTTCCATTCCTGATAACTACAAGGTACTCTTCCTGCAGGGCGGTGCTTCCAGCCAGTTCGCTATGGTCCCCCTGAACCTGATGACCAAGAATGGTAAAGCAGATTACGTGATCACCGGCCAGTGGGCCAAGAAGGCATTCAAAGAAGGCAGCCGTTACGGCGCCTGCCGTGCAGTGGCCTCCAGCGAGGATAAGACCTTCTCTTACATTCCCGAACTGAACAGTGCCGATTTTGATCCCGAAGCAGACTATTTCCACATCTGCTACAACAATACCATCTACGGTACCAAGTTCTATAAGTTGCCCGAAACCGGTAACGTCCCCTTGGTTGCCGATATGTCTTCCTCCATTCTCAGCGAAGAGATCGACGTTTCCAAGTTCGGAATGATCTACGCCGGTGCGCAGAAGAACATGGGTCCTGCCGGTTTGACGGTAGTCATCATCCGTGAAGACCTGATCGGCGAGCCTATGGAGTTCACTCCCACTATGTTCACCTACAGCACCCATTCCGAGAACGGTTCCATGTTCAATACTCCTCCCACCTATGCCATCTACATTCTGAAGTTGGTTCTGGAGTGGATCGAGAATCTGGGCGGCATCAAAGTTCTGGAGGAAATCAACAAGAAAAAGGCTAAATTGCTGTATGATTTCCTGGATCAGTCCGAAATGTTCCATCCCACCGTTATGGGCGAATCCCGTTCTCTGATGAACGTTCCTTTTGTGACCGGCAACGAAGAACTGGATAAGAAATTCGTCGCCGAATGTACCAAGAACGGCTTCGTCAACATCAAGGGTCATCGTTCCGTTGGCGGTATGCGCGCCAGTATCTATAACGCTATGCCCTATGAAGGCGTAGAAGCCCTGGTTAACTTTATGAAGAAATTCGAAGAGGAAAACAAATAATGAAAATCCAAACTTTAAACAAGATTGCTAAGATCGGCCTGGATGGTTTTGATCAAAAATATGAGATCTGTGACACCTGCGATGCCCCCGACGGTATTCTGGTTCGCAGTGCGTCTCTTCACGACATGGAGTTTCCCGTTTCTCTGCAAGCAGTTGCCCGTGCCGGCGCCGGCGTCAACAACATCCCTCTGGATGCTTGTGCCGAAAAAGGTATCGTGGTATTCAACACTCCCGGAGCCAATGCCAATGCAGTAAAGGAACTGGCCATCGCCGCTTTATTCCTCGCCTCCCGTGACATCGTGGGTGGTATTGAATGGGCCAAGGGCCTCACCGGCGATGACGTTGCAAAGCAGGTCGAAAAAGGAAAATCTCAGTTTGTCGGTCCCGAAATCATGGGTAAAAAACTGGGTGTTATCGGCTTGGGCGCCATCGGTGTTCAGGTTGCCAACGCTGCTCAGCATTTGGGCATGCGTGTCTTTGGTTATGATCCCTACATTTCCTTGCAGTCCGCTTGGAACCTGAGCCATCATGTAGAGAAAGCTGCAGATATTAACGAAATCTATGCAAATTGCGATTACATCTGTCTGCATGCTCCTCTGACCGCCGAGACCAAACACAGCATCAATAAAGAAACCATCTCCATGATGAAAGACGGCGTTCGGATCCTGAACCTTTCCCGTGCCGACTTGGTTAACGATGAGGACATTGCTGCCGCTCTGGAAAGCGGTAAGGTTGCAAAATACGTTACCGACTTCCCCAACGAAAAGACTTTGGCTATGAAGAACGCCGTTCCCATCCCCCATCTGGGTGCTTCCACTCCCGAGAGTGAAGATAACTGTGCAGTCATGGCGGTCAAAGAATTGAAAGAGTATTTGGAACTGGGCAACATCACCCATTCCGTAAACTATCCTGACGTTTCTTCTCCCTTCAATTCTGCTCTGAGAATCTGCATCTGCCATCGTAATATTCCCAATATGCTTTCCGCTCTTTCTGCCATCGTTTCTGCAGTGGGCGTCAACATTGAGAATCTTTTGAACAAATCCAAAGGTGATTATGCTTACACCATGATCGACTGTGATGAAGACATCGGCGATCGGGTCGTTGATGCTTTGACAGCAGTAGACGGCGTTCTGCGTGTTCGTTGCGTGCGCTAACTAAATAAAATAAAATGAACCGTTTCCAACCGGAAGCGGTTCATTTTTTATTGGTCTCAAGTACTTTTCGAATTAATGCTTCGCAATCCTTTACCGAACGGATCTGACCAGCTTCAACCTTAAAACTGCCAGCTCCGGAAATGCCTTTTAAATACCAAAGCATATGCTTTCGGAATTCTATGCAGGCTTTTTCTTCCCCTTTATCTTCGATAGTATAGGACAACTGCTTCATACAAACAGAAAAGCGTTCCTCCAAGGAAAGCGGGGTTTCCTCTTCCCCGTTCATAAATTGCTTAATTCGACGGAATACGTCCGGTGCACCTAAAGCGCCACGTGCCAGCATAAATCCATCAGCACCGGTCTCTTCTAAAATTCTTTTTGCCGAAGAACCATCCACAACGTCGCCATTGGCGATCACCGGAATAGAAAGTGCCGTTTTGATCTTTTGGATCACAGAATAGTCCGCTTTGCCGGAATAAAACTGCTCCCGAGTGCGTCCGTGGACAGTAACAAACGAAGCTCCAGCAGATTCCATCTTCTTTGCAAACTCAACGATCGTTGGATCCGGTTGCTCGATCCCGATTCGCATCTTAACGCTGACAGGGCAGTTACTGCCATTCAATGCCGCACGAACCAAGTCGGCCGCCAGATCCGGTTCACGCAAAAGTGCGCTCCCATCTCCATTACTAAAGATCTTAGGTGCAGGACATCCCATATTCAGGTCAATACCGGCCGGATGGAAACGATCGGAAACAAACCGAGCCGCATATTCCATGGACTTTGGATCACGACCAAAAAGTTGAATCAAAATAGGGGTTTCCTCGGCAGTATAGCGCGCTAAATCCACCGTTTTATCAGCACCGTAACAGATCGCCTTTGCACTGATCATCTCAGTTACGGTATAATCTGCGCCCCATTCCCGGCAGATCCGCCGAAAACCACTATCACCGGGGCCGGCCATGGGGGCAAGACCTATTTTATTACAGGGCGAAAAGCGTTCTTTCACCAGACCGACTCCTTTCCAACGAAATTAAATGCTCCGGTCGTTTCCGACCGGAGCATCACAATTAGCTTTAATTACTTCAGCTCAACAGTAGCGCCGGCTTCAGTCAGCTTATTCTTAATTTCCTCAGCCTCATCCTTGGAAGCGCCTTCCTTGATGGTCTTGGGAGCGCCGTCAACCATCTCCTTAGCTTCCTTCAGACCCAGACCGGTGATTTCCTTAACAACCTTGATTACGTTGATCTTGGAAGCACCAGCGTTGGTCAGAACAACATCGAACTCGGTCTTCTCTTCAGCAGCAGCAGCGCCAGCGCCGGGAGCGGCAGCAACAGCAACGGGAGCAGCAGCGGAAACACCGAACTCTTCCTCGATGGCATGAACCAGGTCAGCCAGTTCCATAACACTCAGGGTTTTGATTTCTTCAACGATATTCTTAATATCAGCCATTTCTTTAATCCTCCAAATAAAATTAAATTAATAATTGCTTACGCAGGGGTAGCTTCAGTTTCGTTCTTCTGATCAACAACAGCCTGCAGAGCGCGAGCCAGACCAGAAACGTTGCCGTTGAGGGCATAGAGCAGCATGCAGAGCAAGGTCTCCTTGCTGGGCATGGTAGCCAGTTTTTCCAGTTCTGCAACAGAAACAACTTTACCTTCCACAAAGCCGCCCTTGATGGTGAAGTAATCATGCTCTTTGCTGAAGTCATAGAGAACTTTAGCAGGAGCAACAACATCATCATTGGAAACAGCCAGAGCGGTGGTGCCGTTCAGAACCTCGGACAGTTCGTCCAAGCCAACTTCCTTAGCAGCAAAACGGGTCAGGGTATTCTTAACAACGGCATAATCAACACCGGCTTCTCTCAACTTACCACGCAGGGCAGTATCGTCAGCCACGTTAATTCCGCTATAGTCTACCAGAACACCGGTCACTGCGTTCTGAAGTTTTTCCTTCAGTTCGGCAACGACTGCTTGTTTCTGAGCAATGATCTTATCATTTGCCATGAATTGTTACCTCCATTAGATTTTCAAAAAAATGCTCCCAGAGCGCAGACACGCTTGGGAGCATAGATATCCTAAGATACGTTTAAGCACTCCTCGGCGGGATATTAAGCCATATTGGCACCTGCTGTCTGCGAAGCATATTTTTTTGACTTAACAATGATACCACATACGGGTATCATTGTCAAGACTTTTTTACATAAATTTAGCCTGGTTGATCTTGACGCCGGGGCCCATGGTGGAAGCGACAACACAGCTTCTCACATACTGACCTTTAGCGGCAGCAGGACGAGCCTTGACGATGGCGCTCATCAGAGTATTGAAGTTCTCGGTCAGCTTTTCCTTACCGAAGGAAACCTTACCAACCGGGCAGTGGATAATATTGGTCTTATCCAGACGATACTCGATCTTACCGGCTTTGATTTCAGCAATTGCCTTAGCAACGTCCATGGTAACGGTACCGGCCTTGGGGTTCGGCATCAAGCCCTTGGGACCCAGGACACGGCCCAGACGGCCGACAACACCCATCATATCAGGGGTAGCAACTACTACATCATACTCAAACCAGTTCTCATTCTGAATCTTGGGAATGAGTTCCTCACCGCCTACGAAATCAGCGCCGGCAGCCTGAGCTTCCTCAGCCTTTGCATTCTTGGCAAAGACCAGAACGCGAGTGGTTTTACCGGTACCATGGGGCAGTACAACTGCGCCACGAACCTGCTGATCTGCATGACGGGAATCAACACCCAGCTTTACGTGCACTTCAACGGTTTCATCGAATTTTGCACGTGCAGCCTTGGTAACAGCCTCCATAGCCTCTTCGACCTCATACAGCTTTGCAGAGTCGATCAGCTTGGTGCTTTCAATATAAGACTTTCCTCTTTTCACCTAATTAATCCTCCTTTGTGGTATTACGGAATGTTCCTCCCACAGTATTAAGGGCTTACTCTTCGACGGTAACGCCCATGCTTCTCGCAGTACCTGCGATCATGCTCATTGCAGCTTCAATATCAACTGCATTCAGATCGGGCATCTTCTGCTCAGCGATCTTTTTGACCTGCTCCTTGGTAAGAGAAGCAACCTTGGTCTTATTGGGGACGCCGGAGCCGCTCTCGATGCCGGCCGCCTTCTTAATCAAGACAGCAGCAGGCGGAGTTTTGGTAACAAAAGTGAAAGAATGATCAGCGTATACGGTGATCACGACCGGAATGATATATCCGATATCATTCTTCGTTCTCTCGTTGAATTCCTTAGCAAAAGCCATGATGTTGACGCCATGCTGACCCAGTGCGGGGCCAACCGGGGGCGCCGGAGTTGCCTTTCCTGCCGGAATCTGAAGTTTAATGAACCCTGTTACTTTTTGAGCCATTTTTCAAACACCTCCCTCGTGTTTCAATGTGGTAATATAGCGGAAAGATATAAAAGTACTCTCCTCCCACTTGCGAAAACGCACCAACGGTGCGATTCAGCCTTACTCTACGGGTGCAACCTGCTCGAAGGAAACTTCGACGGAAGTCTCACGTCCAAACATGGATACAACCACCTTTAACTTGGAAGACTCAGCATACACCTCGTCCACCACGCCGACAAAACCGCTCATGTTGGAAGCCACGAACCGTACGGAATCGCCCTTCTTATAGTCGGTATGAACCACTCTCTTCTCTACGCCGAGTTTTTCGATCTCAGCCTGAGTCAGAGGCAGAGGTTCAGAGGTAGAACCTACAAAACCGGTAACGCCCTGAATGTTACGGACGATATACCAAGTCTCATCAGTCATCACCATCTTTACCAACACGTAGCCGGGGAATACCTTGCGCTCGTATTCCTTCTGACCTTTTTCGGTCGTCTCAACAACGGTCTCGGTAGGAACAGAAATGTCCTGAATGACCTCTTCCAGCTTACGGTTTTCAATAATTCTGCGCAGGTTGGTTGCAACCTTATTCTCATACGCAGAATAAGTATGGATCGCATACCATTTTGCCTTATCAGCCATAACTCATCTGTCCCTTTCAGTAAAAGTCAAATTAACCGATCAAGCCGCCCAACCAGTTGGTCAGCGCTTGAATTCCGGTAAAGAAAAGCCAGTCGAATATCCAGATAAACACACCGACTACCAGTACGCATACAACAACAACCACAGTATTATTTAAAACCTGCTTGAAAGTAGGCCAAATAATTCTTTTGGTCATCTCGATACGAACTTCACGGAACCAGTTTCCGATTCTGGAAAAGACGGACTTCTTTTTAGCGTTTTCTGCCATGATTGCGTCCTCCTTCTTAAACTTGGAAACTTACTTGGTTTCTCTATGCAAGGTATGCTTTTTGCAGAACTTGCAGTACTTGTTCATTTCCAGTCTGTCGGGGTCGTTCTTTTTGTTCTTCATTGTGTCGTAATTTCTTTGTTTGCACTCAGTGCAAGCCAGCGTAATCTTGACTCTCATCTTTTCGGCACCTCCTGTTATTTTGGCCTCCCTGCATTAATATTGGAGGGCAAATTTTTGCACAAAAAAATAAGCCCTACGGCAGGTATAAAAGATTATAACACAGCAAGTCCTCATAGTCAAGGACTTTTTTATATTTTTTTCCAGGAGGGGGAAACGAATGTTTCCGCCTCCTTTTTAGCATTATTTCAAGCGTTCCATCAAAAGCTGATTGATGATTTTCGGGTTTCCTTTCCCCTTGGATTGCTTCATGCACTGTCCCACCAAGAAGCCGAGTACGTTGGTACGGCCGTTGCGGTATTCTTCGATGGTAGAGGGATTGGCAGCCAGTACCGCATCCACGATACCCGCCATCTCGTCTTCGTTGCTATTCTGAATCAAGCCTTCACGCTCTACGATCGCCATAGGCTCGGCTTCATCCTCGATCATAATAGCCAAGACTTTCTTAGCGGCATTACCGGAGATGGTACCTTTATCCACCAACTGCAACAGCGCCATCAGACGTTCCGGACGAACCGGGAACAGATTGATCTCTTCATTCTTATCGTTCAGATATTTTGAAATATCGCCCAAGATCCAGTTGGCCGCATTTTTTGCCAGTTTTGCATCAATGGCCGTGCAAGCATCAAAATAAACTGCACGTTCATAGTTTCTGGCAATAATTCCGGCATCCACCTCGGGGAGATGATATTCCAAAACGTAGCGCTTTGTTTTTTCATTAGGCATTTCGGGGATCTCGCTCTTTAACTGCTCGATCCAAGACTCTTCCAGCATGACGGGCGGAATATCCGGTTCGGGGAAATAGCGATAGTCCTGAGCATCCTCCTTGGAACGAAGCAATACGTTGACGCCCTTTTCGTCGTCCCACCGACGGGTCTCCTGAGAGATCTCTCCCCCGTTCTCCAGGATCTCGATCTGACGGGCAGCCTCATAATCAATAGCACGCTGAGCACCGCTGAAGGTATTGATGTTCTTCATCTCGCAACGGGTGCCAAACTTATCGGAACCCTTGGGTCGAACCGACACGTTGACGTCGCAACGGATCGAACCTTCCTGCATCTTACAGTCGGAGATGCCAATATACATCAAAATGGTCCGGATGGTCTCCAGATATTCTCTTGCTTCCTGAGAGGAACGCATATCCGGCTCCGAAACGATCTCGATCAAAGGTACTCCGCAACGGTTGAGATCCACCAAGGAATAAGGAATCCCCTCCTGATGAAGGAGCTTACCGGCATCTTCCTCGATATGAATTCTGGTGATCCCGACACGTTTGGTCTCGCCGTTCATCATAAACTCCACGCCGCCATCATAGCAAAGAGGAATATCGAACTGAGAGATCTGATACGCCTTCGGCAGATCGGGATAGTAATAGTTCTTACGATCCTGCTTCAGCATGGTATGAATTTTACAGCCTGTGGCATGACCCATACGGATCGCATATTCCACGACCTTTTGGTTCAGTACCGGCAGAGCTCCCGGCATACCGGTACAGACCGGACAGCATTGGGTATTGACTTCTCCGCCGAAACTGTTTTTACAAGAACAGTAAATCTTAGTTTTGGTATTTAATTCGGCATGGACTTCCAAGCCGACTACAATCTCATACTCTTTCATTCTTCACCCTCCGTATTGATCATTTTTAAAAATGCCTCTTCGTCGATGACCGGAACACCCAAGGACTGCGCCTTGGTCAATTTACTGCCCGGTTTATCTCCTAATATTAAATAAGAAGTTTTTTTAGAAACAGAGCCGGAAACCTTACCGCCCAGTTTCTCGATCATCGCACCGGCCTCATCACGGCTCATACTGTCTAAGCCGCCGCTTAACACAAAGGTCAAACCGGCCAAACGATCCGACGTTACTTCCTTTTTATACTCCATCTTTAACCCAACTTGTTGCAGCCGCTCCACCAAAGAACGATGGTACGGATCTGCAAAATAGGCCACAACGTTTTCCGCCATGGTACTGCCAAAGTCATAGAGATCGGCGATCTCCCCCACCTCAGCATTCATCACCGCTTCCATCGAACCGAAATGATCCGCCAAAAGCTTAGCCGCTTTAGAACCGATGTTGCGGATTCCTAACGCATAGAGAACCCGATCCAACGGGGCTGATTTGGAAGTTTCCAACGCCGTCAGTAAATTCTCGGCAGACTTTTCACCAAAGCCTTCCAGAACCGACAGTTCTTTTTTATTTAAACGATAGAGATCATCCAATCGTTCAATTAAACCGTTTTCTAACAATTGTTCGATGATGGCAGGTCCGAGACCGTCAATATCCAGTGCCGATTTAGACGCAAAGTGCTCAAACTGGCGCTGAATCTTGGCAGGGCACTCACTATTGGAACACCGCAAAGCAATACCGCTCTCATCTGCTACTAAAGAACCGCCGCACTCCGGGCAGAACTTCGGCATCTCATAGGGGATACTGCCCGCCGGCCGTTTTTCCTTTACCACCCGAACCACTTCCGGGATAATATCCCCGGCTTTTTGGACGATGACGGTATCGCCAACTCGGATATCCAGATCGCGAATATAGTTTTGATTATGCAGGGTCGCTCTGGACACCGTTGTCCCGGCCAACTGCACCGGTTCCAATTCCGCATTGGGGGTCAGCACACCGGTACGTCCCACCTGGATCGTGATTCCCTTTAATAAAGTGGGTTTTTGCTCCGGGGGATATTTATAGGCAATCGCCCACCGAGGAACCTTTTCTGTCTCACCCAGGAGGGCGCGATCCGCCATACGATCCACCTTCAGCACGGCACCGTCAATATCAAACCCCAATTCATCCCGGATAGCGTTAAATCGTTCCACTTCGGCGAAAGCTTCGGTGATATCCGAGAAGCATTGATAATAGGGACTGACCTTAAAGCCAAGTTTCTTCAAATAATCCAAGCTTTCCGCATGACTTTCCGGCATCTTCCCTTCCATCTGCTGAATATTGAAGATAAAAACATCCAAACGCCGCTCTGCAGTGATTTTACTATCCAACTGACGCAAAGATCCGGCAGCGGCATTACGGGGATTGGCGAAGGTCTTTTTGCCATCCTTCAGGCATTGTTCGTTCAGCCGTTCAAAACTTTTTCGAGGCATATAAACCTCGCCCCGAACAACGATATCCACCGGTTCTTTTAAAATCATCGGAATACTGCCGACAGTCTTTAAATTGCCCGTCACGTCTTCGCCGATACGGCCGTCTCCACGGGTAGCACCCCGCACAAACACCCCTTTTTCGTAGGTCAAGGAGACCGAAAGGCCGTCGATCTTCAATTCCACAGCGTATCGTGCATCCGGACAAGTCTTTTTGACACGCTCATCAAATGCCATCAATTCATCATAGGAAAACGCATCTTGCAGACTCAGCAGAGGGACTTCATGGCGAAAGGATTCAAATTCCTCTGCCACGGCACCGCCAACACGTTGAGTGGGAGATACCGGCGAACGAAGTTCCGGGAACTCCTCTTCCAGAGCAGTCAGTTTCCGCATCATCATGTCGTAATCGTAATCCGAGATGATCGGGGCATCCTCCACGTAGTAGTGGTAGATGTGTTCATTTAACTGCTTGGACAGCAATTCTATTTCATTTTTTGCTTGTTCTGCAGTCATAAAGTCTCCTCTAATTTTTGATCCAGTAGCTTGGTATTACTATGGATCCGTTCATTTTCATTGATATATTCGTACGGATATTTCATATTGATCACCCGTTCGATCCGGCCGTCCTTGCCGGAAATGATCTTGGAGGATGCTCCGGCACCGCAAGCGGCCACCGTATGCAGATCTTCCATCATATAAAGGTTATAAAGGCCGATCGTCTCCGGACGGGAAAAGCCGATATTTTCTCCATTGGAAACGGTGTTTTTTTGACGGTACATATAATAGGGTACATACCCCTCGTCCAACAATCGCTTATATGCGCGATCCAACATTCTCTGAACGTGGTCGTTGGAGGGATCGAAGTACTCCCCTGTCCCGTGAAGACGGGAAGAGCGCTTAATGGCCAGGGTATGGATGGTAATATTATCCGCTCCGGCAGTTAAGACGTCTTCCAAAGAGCGGGCGAAAGACTCTTCTGTCTCACCCGGCAGACCGGCGATCAGATCGGTGTTTATACTATCAAACTCTAATTGCTTTGTCAAGGAAAGCGCCTCGAAATACTGGGCACGGGTATGGTTGCGTCCCACCGCAGAGAGGATCTCATCGTTGGTCGTCTGAGTATTGATACAGATGCGTGTAACGCCCATCTTTTTCAGCAATTGAAGTTTTTCCGGTGTTACCGTATCGGGACGCCCCAGTTCATACGTAAATTCAACCAGATCATCTCCCACGCACCGGCACACAGTCTGCAAAAGGCGCTCCATCTGCTCCACGTTTAATATGCCCGGAGTACCGCCACCTACATACACCGATTTGACGGCAAGGTGATGTTTCTTTAAAACGGCACTCTTCTCTTCAATTTCTTTCATCAAGCAGTCCAAGTATTGCTCGATCAGTCGGTTGCTCTTTTCGGCAGCGACGCTGATGAAGGAACAATAGGTACAACGGGACGGACAAAACGGGATCGCCACGTAGAGACTGGCCTCTTTTTTGCTATCCGTCTCCACCGTCTCCATCACTTTACAGATCTGATGTAACAGGGGAATCTTTTCTGGTTGCATACAGTATTCTTCCAAAAGGAACCGACGGGTCTCTCCATAACCTTTTTCATCCAGAACCCGCCGATAAATTCCGGTGGGTTTGATGCCGGTAAGAATCCCCCAGGGCGGACATATACCGGTGGCACGGCGAAAGACTTGATAGATCGTATATTTTACCGCTGCCAGTCTTCCCTCTTTATCGCAGGATACCGGGTATTTGGAACTCTCCAGTTTCTTTCCCCGATACCGAAAGGTAGCTTTGGCGCATAGGCCGTTCTTCGTCTCGATCAGACGGGTAGAAAGCCATGTTTCTGACCGAGGGCGTTTCAAAAACACCACCGGCTCACCGGGAAAAAACAAGAGGGACATCCCGGTTACGTCATATTCAAATTCATGTCCTACGATCTTGATTTCCATTTCAAATCCTACAATACAAATTATTCATTTTCTCATGGGCAAGCGTGGTAGGCGCCCCATGACCGGGATAGCACGTGCAATCTGCGTCCAACGTATAAAGACGGGTACGGATGGATCTTAATTCCTGCTCCAAATTACCGAAAGGGGGAAAATCGCCGCCTACGGATTCTCTGAAAAGAGTATCTCCGGTAAAGAGCAGATTCTCAATTTGAAAGCAGACACAGCCCAAGGTATGACCGGGGGTATGCAATACTTTTACAGATAGTCCGGCAGCCTCAATTACGTCCTCATCCCGAATGGGTTGGGGTGAAAAATCATAAGTGAAGGGTTGCATATAGATCCGCTCGGATAGATTACACTCCGGGCTCTTGGGATAGTCTAAATCCAATTCATGGAGATAGACCGGGCAGCCGAATTTCTTCGCAACCCGTTCCGTCCCTTCGATATGATCCGCATGACCGTGGGTCAACAAGATTGCCTCGATGGACACCCCATCTTTTTGGGCGGCTCGAATCAGGTCTTCCCCACTGCCACCGCAGTCGATCAAGAGGCCTTGGCTTGTCTTCTCATTCATCACCAAGTAATTATTACAGCGCATGGCACCGGTTTCGATCGTAACTATTCGCATCAAAGGGCCTCACTATCAATGATGATATTGATGGGTCCGTCGTGCAAGGCCTCGATCTTCATATCGCCGCCAAAGACACCGCCCCGGACTCTTACGCCGTATTCTTCAGCAAGACGATTCAAGGCATATTGATACAATTCCTCCGCCTCCTCATACTTCATGCTCTCCACAAAGGAGGGACGGAAGCCTTTATGCACGTCTCCATAGAGGGTGAAATTGGACACAAACAGCATCTCTCCCTCAACGTCTGCCAAGGAACAGTTCAATTTACCGTCGGGATCATCCATCACCCGAAGACCGGCAACCTTTTTCAAGGCTTTTTCGATATTTTCTTTGTTATCCTGCTGAGAAAAACCACAAAAAACCAGCATGCCCTTTCCGATCTCGGAGATCACCTGACCATCCACGGTCAGACGGGCATTTTTAACAACCGAACAAATTGCTCTCATTGATTACTCCTATTGATTTGCTCTCTGAACGTCAATCACGTCAGGATCCTTGCGGATGCGGGATGCGATGTAATTCAGATGATCCAAGCTCTTAACCTCAATACCGAGAGAGACCATGGAGACACCCACCTCTTCATCACGGGTTGCGATACTGCGGATATTGACCTTCATATCAGCCAAGATCCGGGTAAGATTTGCCATGACGCCGATGGAGTCCTTCACGTGGATCATCAAGGTCGTGGTGAAGCTATTGCTCTCGGTGGTATTCCAACGAGCGGCCAGCCAACGCTCCGCCTCATTTTCCATGCCTCGACGGGCATTGGGACAGTCGGTTTTATGGATGGAAACACCATATCCTTTGGTGATAAAACCACAGATATAATCGCCGGGCAACGGATTACAGCATTTGGCAAATTTGATCAAGCAGTTATCAATGCCTTCCACCACAACGCCGCCGGCGCTGGCTTTCGGCTTTGTGACCGGAATGACCTTGACGGTGCGGTTTTCCCGTTCCAGTTGCTCGCAATGAGCACGAATCCGACGTTCGATCTTTGCAACCGGAATACCGCCATACCCGATTGCCGCATACATATCTTCCAGAGAATTGAAATGCAGGTTATCCGAGATGGTCTTTAAGACTTCTTCCCGCTCATCTTTCCCCAGGCGGATGCCACTACGGCGCAGAACCTTTTCGATCTCCTCCATACCGGTAGCAATATTTTCGTCCCGACGTTCATTTTTGATCCAATGGCGGATCTTATTCTTGGCTACGCCGGTCTTAACAATCTTCAGCCAGTCTCTGGACGGGCCGTGGTTGGCGGATGAAGTGGTCAGAACCTCAATGATCTCGCCGTTCTGGGGCTTATAGTCCAGACCGACGATCTTACCGTTGACTTTAGCTCCCACCATTTTATTACCGACCGCACTATGGATGGCATAGGCAAAGTCGATCACTGTAGAGCCGGCGGGCAGGTTGACCACGTCGCCCCGGGGAGTAAACACGAACACCTCATCATCAAAGAGGTCGATCTTCAAAGCGCTGATGAAATCTTCTGTATCAGAGATATCTTCCTGGCTCTCCAAAAGATTTCGCACCCATTTCAACTTATCGTCAATGGTGCCCTTGACACCCTGAACCCCATTCTTATATTTCCAGTGGGCTGCGATACCGTATTCTGCCGTATTATGCATATCCCAGGTACGGATCTGTACTTCAAAGGGAATACCCTCTTTACCAATCACCGTGGTATGCAGTGACTGATACATATTAGGCTTCGGCGTGGAAATATAGTCCTTGAACCGACCGGGGATGGGATTATAAAGATCGTGGATCACACCCAAAAGATAGTAACAATCGTTGACCGTATTCACGATCAAGCGGAACGCATAAACGTCATACAGTTCCTCAAAGGTCTTATTCTGGGTGAAGAGTTTACGATAGATACTGAAGGTATGCTTGATCCGGCAGGTTAATTCAAAAGGAATATCATATTCTGCCAGTTTATCGCAGATACTCTTTTTGGTCTTCTCAATAAAGTCCTGACCGTGACCTTCAAATTCCTTTAGTTTTTCTTCAATCATGCGACATCCGTCCGGATCCAGATAATTGACCGAGATGTCCTCCATCTCCTGCTTGACCTTTTGCATACCGAGGCGGTGCGCCAGGGGTGCATAGATCTCCAAGGTCTCACGGGCCGTCTTCAGTTGCTTTTCCTTGGGACGGGCACCCAAGGTGCGGACGTTATGGAGACGGTCCGCCAGTTTGATCAAAATAACACGGATATCCTTGGCCATAGCGAGGAACATCTTTCTCAGATATTCCACCTGCGCCTCTTCCTTGGAGGTATAGGGGATCTGACCCAGTTTGGTGACACCGTCCACCAGATTGGCGCACTCCTCACCAAACTCTTTTTTGATCATGTCATAGGTCAGTTCCGTATCTTCAATGGTGTCGTGCAAGAAGGCGGCCACGATAGAATCGGTATCCAGGCCAAATTCAAAGACCAGTTTTGCCACTTCAATAGGATGGCAGACGTACGGCTCACCGGAAGAACGCATCTGACCTTCATGGCTTTCCTTGGCACGTCGGTAGGCACGTTCGATTTTAGCAATATCAAACTTCTTTTCGTCCAATAAGGAAACCAGTTCAGAAAATCCTTTTTCTTCTATACACATACCGCCGCACCTGCCTTTCCTTTAATTTCTCGCAAGAGTTCCGAATCATCGAGACAAACTTTACGTTCACTGTGAACAGCCACGTTGCGCAAAACGAGGCCATCCTCTGTATAACTGAGAACTTCCAATTCCGCAAGGATCTTCAACGCATGATACAATGCCCCTACCGTAATTTGGCCATTCAATTCACGAGCAATCCGAGACTGCAAGGTGAAGAAATCAAACGACGAGGGGGTTTGCACGGTTTGCTTTTGCAGATAACGATAGACCAAAGCCGCATCATCACGGCTCGGAATATCCTCGGCCGTCAGAGCACCGTTTTGAATTCGATCCAATTCTGCTTTTATTCTTTGGCTACGCTCTTCCGCATAGCGAAGATCTTTGATGGAAAGTTGAACGTTCTGACGTCCAATATAAGTATTAATGTCGACTTCAAATACCAAGTCCAACCGCTCACCCGGTTGATAACAGAAAGCGGAGGGAGAAACGTTGAAATAAAACGCTGTAACTCGGAAATAACCGCACTGAAAGACCAGCCGCATATGATTGCCGTTTGCGGTGGGTGCCGCATCCTGCAGATAGACACTCCGCATACAAAACACCGGCGTTTCATTGCCACGTCCAAAGGGGGCAACTTTTTCCAATTCCCGAACCCGGTCTAAAGTCAGATCCTCCTCTTGGAGGGTGCAATCAATTTCAATGCTCTCGTCAAAGGCATGATCCTCCAGGAAGAGATCCACCTCACGGCAAAAGGCATCCCGGAATTCTTCCAGGCGCTCCGTCTCTACCAAAACACCGGCGGCATAAGCGTGTCCGCCGAATTTTTCCACCCGATCAGACAACCGTTCCAATGCCTCAAACAAATTAAACGGACGAATGCTACGACCGGAGCCTTTGGCACGCCCTTCATTGACGGAAAACAAAATGCACGGTTTGCCGTAGCGGTCTTTCAGGCGGGAGGCCACGATACCCACCACGCCGTTATGCCAATCTTCACCCCATAGGACGATGGCATTCCGCTCCGCCAGTTCCCGATCGTTCTCCAGCATCTCCACCGCTTCTTCCAAGATGCGGTTCTCGATCTCCTGGCGATGATTATTTTCCTTACACAAAGCGTCCACCAAACGGTTTGCTTCGTCTTTACTGCGCGTGGTTAAAAGTTCCACGCCGGTACCGGCGTCACCCATCCGTCCCGCAGCATTGATTCGAGGCGCAATCGCAAACCCTACTGTGGATGTGTCCACGGGACGGTTTCCAACGCACCGTTCGATCATGGTCCGAAGTCCCAAACAGTCGGTAGATTTCAATTGCTCCAACCCACGGCGGACAATATAACGATTCTCACCCAGCATAGGCATAATATCCGCAATGGTACCTACCGCGGCAAAGGCGGCGTATCTTTCCGCAACGTCGCCACGACCGTAACGGGAATCCAGAGCACAGGCCAATTTATAAACCACGCCTACGCCTGCAAGATCGCCATAAGGGTATCCGCTTTCAGCGTATTTAGGATTGAGGATCAAAGTATCCGGCAGCACCGCCTGACATTCATGATGGTCGGTGATGATCACGTCCAGTCCCAACGTCTTGGCCAGTTCCACTTCCTGAACCGCAGTGATGCCGGTATCCACGGTAATCATCAAGGTGGTTCCGTTCTTTGCAATGGTTTCCACTGCACGGGCGTTGACGCCGTACCCTTCTGTAAAACGGCTGGGAATATGATAATCCACACAGCCTCCCAATTCACGAAGGACCTCCACCAAAAGACCGGTGGCAGTGATGCCGTCCACGTCGTAATCGCCGTAAACGGTCATCTTCTCTCCCAGACGAAGAGCACGGCCGATCCGCTCTACGGCCGCCTCCATATTCCGGAATAAAAATGGATCGTGCAAGACAGAGGCATCAGTATTCAAAAAGTTCTTTGCATCCTCCGCAGATGTAATTCCACGGTTGATGAGTACACGGGCAAAATAATGAGAACAACGGAGCGCACGGCATAATGCGCCCACAACTGCTTCGTCTTGCTCTTTGATCTTCCATTGACGCATGATACCGCCTCCTTAAAATAAAATAATAAATATTATATCACTATATTTATAATTAATCAATATTTATAGATAAAAAAACACGCATTCCTGCAAATTTGCAGGAATGCGCATTAATTCAAGAAATCAAGAGCAACTGTTTTTCCTCCAGGATATCCCGATTGAGGTCGTTGACACTCTTAATGGCAGAGACTGAGGTGGCGTATTTTCGGGCAATATCCCAAAGACGCTCTCCTTTTTCTCCGTAATAGATCACCAACGGTTTTTCCTTACTCTGCTCGAGGGGATGGTCCAAATCCACCTCAACAGCAGAGATGACCGGGACTGTTTCTTTGGAAAATACGGTGATCGCACAGGCGATTTCGGTCTTTAATTCCACCGATTCTCCCTTCCTATTCCAGTCCATTCCTAAGATGCAAGGCCGAGCCTCGCATCGCATCCGGCCGCCGAGACGCTGTAAGTCTTTTTTAAGTGTAAAGGGTAAAACCTTGTCAACTCCCCGGTAACCATCACCCTCTCGAATGAACACCGAAACATCCAAAACGCCTTCTATAGACAGCGTTTTATCCTGCCCGGTGATCTTCTGGATGATCGGATGACCCAAAACCTGAAGAATCTCTACATCCTCTCCATCCACGCTGATTTCATGATGGACCGTCTCATTCAATTCTCCCTGTTCGCTCATCTCCTCCATCATCAACTGATCTCGGTTCAGATCCAGCGGATACAGGTTGGAATAGGCGTCCACCAGCAGTTTGTGCTGTTGGTTTTCATAAAGTTCGCCTTCTGTTAACAGCGTTGCCGTAATAGAGATCAAGCGGTTCTTTCCGGCATCATCCGTTTCTACGTCGGTGCGCAGGTTCTGAATCACCGCCATAGCATCCATACTGCCGTTTTCGCCCATATATTGCAGATCCAACACTTGACTAAAAGGAATGGCAGTGGAAGTCTGCTCCACCTTACAGGGATCAGATTCAGGGGTAAATAATACGTAAAAATCTGCCACACCTTTTATGACCGCCTTGCCGGGCAAGAGTTTGATATCCTTAACGCATACGGAACCATCCGTTTTAAGTATATCCTGGATCTCGGTATGAACTTCGATCTCCCCTTGCACCTTAACAGTATCCGCCGTATGTTCCAAAACAGTATAGACGGTTGCCGGATTAAATAAAGCCTCCGCCTCTCTGCAATCCATCTCTTCAATGGTCGCAGTCATCTCCTGATCCTTCACTTTCAATGCCACCGACACGGTAGCCCGAGCACTGATCTTCCGGGGGTTCAAGAGACGGCAAGCAGTTCCGCCGACACGCACAACCGCCTGCGCCCAGGGCGAATTTCCGCTCTCCTTCAACGGAAAACTCTCACTAAAGGAAACCGTCTCACCCAGGGCCTTAATCCCGCCGTCTTCTTCTCCCTGATACAGAATGGTGAAGCGACAAGTTCCCTCCACGTTCAGACGGTCTCCCTCGATCTCCTTTTTTAGCACTGCCGGAACAGCGTTACATTGAATGATCTTTTCGGCGGCCGGGAAATAATCCGGGATCAGAAGGTCACTCTCGCACTTTTCTTCAATAAAATTTTCATACAGCGTTTTGGTCGCTGCCACCATCGTTTCTCTTTGATTGCACTCCATGGTCCACGGCTCCTTTGTTTTTTTATTATTACCTATGATCCGGAACCGTGAAATAGAAGTTAAATTTTAAATAAACGCTTTAAAATCCCCCGGATCAACTTCGGAGGTTTCACAACAACTACCTGCAAGACTATCACTCCTTATGTAAATTTTGCGATCAAAATCCCCATAACCAACACAAGGACACAACTGATCGCAATAATCAGAATATCCGGTAAAAAGATCTGGATCAGAATCCCCAATGCCACTGCTGCAGCAAAACAGGCAATGGTTTTAAATAGGTGTGCTTTCTTTTTCATAGGGTCTGCTCCTCTCCCCGTAATACTCTTGCCCTATTCTATGCTAAATTGCCTTGGTTGGTGCCAATGGTTGAAGAGCAGATCGACCCGTCCACGCAGTTCCGCCACAGTGGCGTCCACTTCATGTTCATCTTCCGTTTTGATATAAGCGTTCAGTTTATGAAGCAGGGTTTCCACCTCATCCAAACGGCCGGTATGAACCAATCGGTGCGCCAAAAAATATTTTGATTGAAAATACTCACATAATAGTTTGGAGGCATTTTGCTTTTCTTCATAGCTTTGCGCATCTTCCACGGCATCTAACCGCTCGTTCATCTCTTTGGAATAGCGGTTCATAAACAAAAGGTCCCCCACTGCGATCGCTGTCAAAAAAAGGGTGATAAGAGTCAGATTGATGACTGTACGCTTCATTTCAACTCCCGTCTGACCAGAAAGGTCTTTTTATTTTCATCCATTGTGAGCATAAAAACGTCCTTCATCTCAATTTCATAGCCTTTGAGAATCGGGATAAGATCTCCCTCGGTCAAGGATTTTTTCTTCATATTTTTATACACCGGATGACCGTCCATAATCAAAATTTCCGGAATCCCGCCGGAGTCTTCCACCGAGACCTTCAGATCCTTGGCGGTAGGCGGAGAGACTTGAGGCTTCGGAATTATTGATAGGGTTCCATTGGTCTCCAGCACCGCCGTCAAAATATCCTCCACACGCAGGAGTCCGTTTCCACGCATCGCCTCCATAATATCTTCCATCGAAACACGGGTACGCAAAAGTTCATACTGATTGATCTTCCCTTGATAGATCAGCAAGACCGGACGGCCATAGCAAAAGGCCCTGAACCGGATGGATTTTAAGGTAAAAAGTGACATCAGCAATTCCAGCCCTACCATCAAAAACATCGGCATAATCCCCCAGATCAACGGCAAATTTACGTCCTGTAACGGTAAAGCGGCCAGCTCCGAGAGCATAATTGTAATCACCAATTCCGACGGTTGAAGCTCGCCGATCTGCCTCTTCCCCATGATTCGAACAGCAATTACTACCGATATATACAACACAACACATCGAAAAATACTGACCAGCATTGAATCACCTCTTCTCTATTTTTAACGAGGATGGAATTATTATGCAAAGGAAAAACGGCAGTCCGGAGGGACTGCCGTTGATAGTTATTCAAACGTTGCAAGTTTTGCTTTGAGATCTGCCACATACTCTTCCATGGTGACGCCACGGTTATAAATATCCGTAGCGATCGCCACCCCTACGTAACGATAATGCCAAGGTTCATAGTTATATCCGGTAATAGACTCCTTGCCTTTAGGATAGCGGAGAATGAAGCCATATTCATGAGCATGAGTAGAAAACCACTTAAATTCTGCGGTTTGGTCGTAATTCTCATGCAAACATGCATATTTATTAACAATAGCCGGAATACAAACATCCGCCGCAAGGCCGGTATGATGCTCGCTGGCACCGGGAGGCGCATAATACTCATCGGTTAATTCTACCGCTTTATCATGGGAATAACCTTGGTTTTCCCAGTACTCAATTTTATTGTAATATTTATTGTACTGGCTTGAATAAGTGCGGTATCCGGAGTACAAAGTATAACTGTACCCTGCTTTTTTGCCGGCAGAAACAAATTTATCCAACGCTGCAGAGCAGGTACTGTTCAGCTTATAGCCGCCTCTGAAAGAGACCAAATTGCTGGGGCTATAATCCGAAGATACCCGATGATCCCGGTTCACCAAAAGCATATAGGGATCATTCAAGACTGCCTCAATTGCCTCCTTGGACGAAAGATCCAACTGCACCGTTTCAGCAGGCTTTTCTTCCGGCTTTTCTTCCGGTTTCTCTTCGGGCTCTTCCGGCTTTTCTTCGGGTTCTTCCGGTTTTTCTTCCGGTTTCTCTTCAGGTTCTTCGTCCGGCTTTTCCTCCGGCTCATTTACATCCTGTTCAGGAGTCTCATCAACCGCAGGTCCCGGTTCCGAAGATGCCAGAGTATCCTGAGGTTCTTCCGGTTTTGGATCTTTAGAACAGGAACCGATCAGCACCGAGACAAAGATCACCAAACAGACGATCCCTGCGATTAACGCAAATAATTTTTTATTTTTCATTTAAGATACCTCCATCACTAAAAGAAAGGTTTATACTATGAAAAAATCATGGAACTACTATAAGATCAAATGGACCGCTTTTTTTGCAACCGCCTTGATCCTGGGTCTTGGATTGACCATTCTTTACATGGCTCGTCCCCAAAGAACGGTTCCGGCGCCTCAAAATTTGGAGCAGGAGCACCAGGAACAACCACAGAAAGGATATTATTCCAATACGGCGTTCAGCCGCCTGATCGAGAATAATCTTGCAGAGTTAGGCTTCATCAAGGATCTTGATTTCTCCGGAGAGAGCGAAGGCTATTTCACCTTGTCCGGCACGCTTTCAGATCCAAAACGACTCACGGCCGTCTGCCCGGATCTGGCGCCCTTTGGGATGCTCTTAGGCGTCCTCAAGGGGGAGAGCGTTACGTTAAACGGCCATCTTGGTGAAAACGAGAATGGCAGCGGTTGCTTTGTCGTCGACACCCTCACCTTTTCCGGTCATACCATTCCGGCCGGTATCGCCACCACTTATATTGACGAATACACGACCCTCAACGATCTCCTGGAAGTCCCTGTTAGTCAAATTGCACTCTCAGAAGATGGGATCACCTTCCAAGAACTGCCGGCTGCTATTCAAATTGCTTCGTATAAGTAGCATCCTTCGGAATCTTCGGGATAAAGATCACCAGCAAAACATGGATCAAGGCCAGAACGGCGCTCATCACGGCAAGTTGCCAATGATCGAGTCCATACATGGCAAAAAACGGCAAAGGCAACACCGCCGCCGCATTTAATGCCACCGCAAGAATGGTCCAACCCACAATGACGCCGGTACGGATTTTTTCTTCGCAGATCTTACGCAAAAGAATCCCCGTAGAAAGTGTCATCATGGCAAACAGAAGGAAGGTCACGGCAAACGAAATATGACCGCCCGCCGGACGAAAGACGGTAATGATCGTGTTATCCGCAAAGGTGAGATACCCCTCCTCCGCCACCACGCAGGGGCCGTTGAACAGGCCGTTAAAGCCGACTACGGGAAGCATGATCAAAAGATAGATCCCCATAAAAAGCGCAGGAGCTGCACCAAATCCAAAGCAGAATGAAAGTCCTTCCGCCTCTTTATAGCGATTAAAAAACGCAGATTTAACGATTAGGATCCAAAGCAACCACAGCAACGCCAAAAAGACAAAGCCCACCATGGTACGGAAAAAGGGTGTATTATAGTACTGGTCCGTACCAAACGTCAGACGAAACAGCAGTAAAATCACGAAAAAGAGCGCCACCGTAGAGATCACACCGAGGCAGAATATTCCCACGTGCAGTTTCTTTTTCAGCAGGAAAGCACCCCCGCCAAGACCGGCTGCGATCAGGAGCAGGGCAATTCCATAACACAAAAGGAGTGAGGTCATACCGATCCCTCCTTTTTCTTTTTGAAGGGTAACGGCAAAGTAATATAAGCAATAATAAGATTAAAGAGCAGAACAGCGCCTACACAAGCAAAGGTAACCGTCTGATTGGAAAAGATCAGCATTACCGCAAAAAGCGCAAAATAGGTGATGGATACTGCGGCACCGGCGTAGCGCTGTTTTTCCAGCGCCAATTGATAGCCGATGGAAGAGATCAAAAGATAGATGATTCCGCTGACCAGCATCAATCCGCCAAAGACCATAGACTGACTCAGGTCTAATTCACCAAGAAAGATCAAACCGAAAACCAAAAGATTCTGTGCCAAGATAAAGCCTGCGCCAAAGGTCAGACCGGCAAAATCTTTTGTTTCAGACTTTATGGCAGATTCAAAACTGATGGATTTCAACACCTCAGACAACAGCCAGAACAGCAAAAGTACGATACCGCCGCCGAGATAGATATAGGTATTGGCATCGCTTTCCGCAGAAATGGTGACGTTGGTCAAAAACATCTGAGCGCCCACCAAAAGCAAGATCGCCACCCCGGCCAAGACCACAAAAAAGGTACCAAATCCATAAAGGGCCGACTTAAAGGAGACGTCCTTTTTCTTTTTGGAGAAGAACAAGGCTAAAAGGGCACCCGCCGGGACGATGGCGCCCAGCAATAACGAGGGCCAGATATATGCAAGATTTTTCAATACAACTCCGTCCATATTTACTCCTTCAACATCAGTTGCGCCGCAGAGAGGGTATTGCGGAGCAACATCGTAATCGTCATGGGGCCGACACCGCCGGGAACGGGGGTGATATAACCGGCCTTTTCAAAACAGGAATCAAAATCCACATCGCCGCAGAGTTTGCCGTTTTCGTCCCGATCCATTCCCACGTCGATGACCACGGCGCCTTCTTTGATCATGTCCCCGGTAATAAACTTCGCCTTCCCGATGGCAACCACCAAAATATCTGCAGCGGCGGTCTTTTTCGCCAAGTCCTTCGTCTTGGAATGACAGATCTGCACCGTACCGTTGGCATGAAGCAGGAGCATTGCCTGGGGCTTGCCCACAATATTACTCCGTCCCACCACGACGCAATCCTTCCCTGCCACTTCAATTCCGCTGTACTCCAAAAGCTTCATGACCCCGGCGGGGGTACAAGGCAGAAAATCATACTGTCCCAGCATGATCTTACCCACGTTTTGAATATGGAATGCATCCACGTCTTTTTTAGGATCAATAGCGGCAATGACTTTGTTCTCATCCAGATGTTTCGGGAGAGGAAGCTGAACCAAGATGCCGTGGATGGCAGGATCATGATTCAATTTTTCCACCAAAGCCAAAAGCTCTTCCTCTTTCGTATCGGCAGGAAGTTCATAGTTTTCAGAATAAAAGCCCACTTCGGCGCACCCTTTGATCTTATTACGGACATAGACCTGAGAGGCACTATCCTCCCCTACGATGATGACTGCCAAACCGGGGGTAATTCCCTTGGCGATCAGTTTCTCCGTTTCTTCACGAATCTCTGCGCGCACCTGTTGGGCAATTGCTTTTCCGTCAATGATCTTGGCCATTTTCTTCCACCTCTTCTTCTGTTTCTGCCGGCTCCGCCGCATAATCGAACTGCGGTTCATAGGCCGGTTTTTCTTCCTTTTCTTCTACATTTCTCTCGATCATCATTCGTGCCGGTTTCTTGACACGGATCAGGACGATCAGTCCAATTGCCACAACCGCCAAAACGATTGCTAAGACCAAATTAATTCTAAGGCCAAAGATATGGAGATTATAGGCGCCGTCACGCAGGTTTTCCATCCAGGCTCTGCCGATGCCATACCATGCGGTATACATCAAAAAGAGTTCCCCTTTGAATTTACGGGAGTCCATATAGGCCAGAACAAACATCAGTCCCAGGAAATTCCAGAGAGATTCATACAGGAAGAGCGGATGGACGTATTCGGCGATACAATCCACTCCGACGCCCATACGCCACGGAAGATCCGTCTGAACACCAAACACTTCTACGTTGGCAAAATTGCCCCATCTGCCGATGCACTGGCCGATCATAAATCCGATGGCACCCAGATCCAACATATTGAGAGCAGAGATCTTTTTAACGCGGCAGACGATGATGGCTGCCAAGCAGCCGGCAAAAATACCGCCGTAAATGGCCAGTCCGCCGTTCCAGACGGCGATCATATCCATAAAGGAATCGAAGTTTTCCAGATCGCCCAATATGTACCACACCCGGGCGCCGATAAAGCCTGCAGGCAGGCTAACCAGTAACACGTCCAGAACGTGGTCGCTCACCAGATCAAAGCGTTTTGCCAAGCGATCACAGACGAAAAATGCCGTCAGGATCCCGACGCAGATGATAATGGCGTACCATTCGATCGTTAAATTCTCTGAAATTTTAAAGGCGGTGGGATCAATGGTAAATTCACCGATCCCAAGCCCGGGAAAGGACACGGTATTATAGTTCATGCTTCTTCCTCCTTGGGGTTGATGACCGAGAGACAGCTTCTTTCTTTATCGAAGATCCTTTGCGCACGAAGAACCAGATCTTCGGGGGTGATCTTTTGCAAAGCGTCGATGGCATCAAAGGTCTCGGCACCGTTGAGATAATTGGCCACCATCCGGTTTGCCATGGTATAAGCCTGATCGGTTTCCATCACCAAAGCCCCGTACAGTCCGTTCCGGATGGCACGGAACCGTTTTTCCTCTACCCCTTCGGTTTTGAGTTGTTCAATATAACGGAACGCCGTCTCTTCCACGGCTTTCGGGTCATCGCTCTCGCCGTTGATCACACAGAAGGAGAAATAATCCGAAAGATCATACCAACAGTCGAATTCACTGTTGATGACCCCTTTTTCATACAGTTCCTTATAGAACGGAGAGGATTTACCGAACAGATACTCCAAAAGAATCTCTACTTCCATCTCTTTCTTGGAAAGTTCGAAGCCGGAAACATCCGTATCGTTATCCTTAAAGCCTAAATGGAAGATGGGTTTTGCGATCAGCATGGATTTTTCCACGTATCGCTCCCCGGCCGGATCCGGCTCTTCGATGGGCATCGTTCCCACCGACAGATCGGATGGATCTGCAAAATAGCGATCCAATGCAGTGAAGACCGACTTTTTCTCCACGTCACCGACGACTGCCAAAACCAGGTTGCTGGGATGATAGAAGGTGCGGTAGCAATCCATCAGGATCTCCGGGGTCAGCGAATAGATATCCTCTACGGTACCGGCAATGTCCCGACGAATGGGATGATCCTGATATAAGCCCTGAACCATGGTGAAATAACCCTGCCAGCCCGGCTCATCCTCATACATTTTAATTTCCTGAGCAATGATGCCCTTTTCCTTTTCCACATTCTCCGTCGTCAAATACGGATGGGTCACAAAAGAAAGCAGGGTATCCAGGTTTTCCTCAAATCGGTCACTGCAAACAAAATAATAGGCTGTTTTATCGTTTGAAGTATAAGCGTTGGCCTTGGCACCGGTCTTTGCATAAAAATCAAATGCATTCCCGGTCTCGCCTTCGAAAAGTTTATGCTCCAGGAAATGCGCCGTGCCGTTGGGTACCGTCACTTGACGTCCGTCCGGCGCAGTAAAGGTATAGTTGATGGAGCCAAACTTGGCTGCAATCATCGCCGCTTTTTTGGCTTTTTCCTGCTTCTTCATAAAATAGACCGTCAGTCCGCTTTTATGGATGATCTTTTCATAGGACTCTCCAATCACGGCGCAGGTATAAGTCTTTGTCATGCCTCGTTATGAACTCCCTTCAAAAAATACACAGTATCCAAGCGGATCTCCCGAGCGATGGCCATGATCGTCTCACGGCGCACCTTTTGGATCTCGGCGATCTCCTCTTCCGGGGTCTTCAGTTCCCCACGAAGCGTACCGGAGATCATCAAAGACGCCAATGCGCCTTCGCTATCGGAAAAGCCGCGCAGACTGTCGATAAGATAAACTCTTGCGTTTTCCAATTCTTCTTCGGTGAAATCACCCGTCGCAACCGCCTCCAATTGGGCTTCGATCTCCTTGCGGGCTTCCTCGTATTTCGACGCTTCTACTCCGCTGGAAACAAACATCACGTTCTTAAAACGGTCGATGGTAGAGGAACAGTAATAGCAAAGAGACAACCGTTCCCGTACGTTCATAAAGAGTTTAGAGGTGGCGCTGCCGCCGTAAAGAACGTTAAACAGACGACAGGCGGCACCGTCGGCTAAAGCAGTTTCCCCTAAGCGGAAGCCTAAGTTCAGTTTGCTTTGATTCAGATCCATAGGATCAATCACCGTTTGGGTTTCGCTGCGTCCCTCGCAGATCTGCGTTTTAGGCATTGCACCGGAACGGGCGGAGAAGCCTTTCGCCAGATCGTCCAGGAAAAGACCCTGATCTTTTCCCACGTAGGTGATGATTACCTGGGCCTTTTCCATCATGGATTCAAAGAATTGATAGAGGGATTGGGGCGTCCATGCACGAACGGCTTCGCAGGTGCCCATCTCGTTAATCCCAAAGGCCTCATCGGCACACATCAACCCTTTACAACGTTCCAGAGAATACAGTCTCTTATCGTTGAACAGGCCGGTGATCTTATCCACCAAATTGTTTTGCTCCTGCTCCACGTAGTCCGGCAAAAATGCGCCGTTCTCCACCAAAGGACGAAAGACCATCTCTTTAAAAAGGGTGATAATAGCACTGCGGATGTCTTCACCGTCGATGGCGTATTCGTTATTCAAATGAGTAAAGGAAAAGGTCAAGATCTCCAGTTCCCCGGCTTTACTGGCCTGAATACTAAAGGAAGCCCCGTAGTGCTCCGCCAGATAACGGCTGATCTGATCCATATGGGGATATGCCTTACAGCCACGGCTGATCACGCCGGCCAATAAGGACATGGCGCTGGCATTCTCTACCGTCAACGGCAAAACAAAATCCACCGACAGAT
The DNA here is from genome assembly GCA_045544995.1 of Eubacteriales bacterium. Classification (GTDB taxonomy): domain Bacteria; phylum Bacillota; class Clostridia; order Oscillospirales; family QAKW01; genus QAKW01. The sequence goes on along the minus strand of JAZQAE010000068.1, from coordinate 15,015 downwards.
AACCGGTCTTAAAATGCTCGGTGATCCCATAGTTACAGAGAACACCCGGGCGAGGGGATTGCTGAAAAAATCTCATATCGAACTCCTTGAAAAAAATCTATCTTATATTTTACCACGAAATCCTCAAAATGAAAAGGATTTACCGAAGTTTTTCATGAACAAACTGTAACAAAATAGTCCCTGAGGCTCTTTACCATATTCTTTGCAATTTTCTTGGTAATATCCTCACGGCATAGCATTTCATATTCCAAAGGATTACAAAGATACCCGGCCTCCACGAGAACCGCCGGATAGCGGGTATCACGGCAGACAAAGAGGCTTTGCCGTTTGCTACGGGTCGCCTTCTCCCCTACGCCATCCCACAGATTCACGGCCATTCCTTCGGCAAGCGACTTGGAATGAGGGGCGGAATAGAGCATCAGTCCGCCGGTGGCAGAGGTATAATCACCGGTCTCTCCGGTGGAATTATGGTGCAGGGAGATAAAGAGATCCGGTGCAAGAGAATGAGCCAGTTCCGTTCGGTTTGCCAAGGTGACGGTACGATCGCTTGTCCGGGTCATCGTAACCTCTGCACCGGCATTTTCCAATTCCTTTTTTAAGGTATATGCCAGCAATAAATTCAAATCGCTTTCGCTGGGATAAGCCGATCCGCCGGGCCCCATAGCACCATGGTCCTGTCCGCCGTGTCCGGCGTCCAATACGATCCGTTTTCCTGCCAGTCCGCCTTGATGAAACCGCAGATAGACCATCAACTGTCCCCGTTGCTGGATCAGTTCATATCCGGCAATTTTCCGTCCCATTCCGGAGGAGATCTCAAGAACCGAGGAACTGGCAGAACGGGACCATTCAGTCAAGAGATCCAGTTGATCTGTATCAATGTCATAGGCTTCCGTGCGATCGCCGGAGAGGGTAATCTCCAAAACTTCTCCGTCACAGTATGAGGAGTAGCCAAAAAACTCTTTGGCGGAAATATGCAGCACTTCATAATCATATCCGCAGGGCTCTGCCCGCATGACCGGCTCATCCCCCAACAATTCCTGCTCTACCCAATAACCGTTTTCCAAAAGAGCACGGGTGCCTTCCAGACCCGTCACCCAAACACGGGTTCCCTGACGCAGAGGATCATGATCCATCTGGGAACCGCCGGAGCTCTCATCGAAAATATAAGCGTCTTCTTTTAATATTTTTTCCTGACGGTAACCGTTGGAATAGATATTTAATTGCAGATCGGCAGGGGTTACGGTGGTATTGCCTTCTAAGACTACCTCATAGCGAAAGTCATCCAAGAGGAGTTGATCCCCCATCGGGATACTCGGAATTGTCCATACCCCTTGGTACGTAGAGGATCCGTCTTTCTCAGCCTGAAGCGGAATGGAAATCTGTCCGTTGGTCAAGGTGACCGTAGCGCCGTTCGGTGCCTGAGCAGAAAAAGACAGTACGTCACCGGCGCCTCGATGAACCGATCCGGTGGGATAGGGCTCTTGCAGTTTCTTGATCTCGCTTTTAGCAATACGATCCACACGGATACTTCTTTGCTCTCCTTCGCTTTGGACTGTGATCGTATTCTTACCCATCTTCAACGGCACGTAAGCGGCAAAGAGTCCGTTCTCCGTAACCACTGCCTCAACCCCGTTAACGCTGACGGAACTGCCGGCTCTGGCGGTTCCGGCCACGGAAACATGACCGGCTTCAAACTTGGAGCCGTTGGAAGGCGTGGTGATGTTGAGGTCTTCGGATTTTTGCAATTGCGGATAATTCAACGGTTTCTCCGTTTCTTGCGGTCTTCCTTGATAATAGGCTAAAATTGAATCCAAAGCGCCTTCCGGGTTTTGGCTCAACAAGCCAAACCGAAAGAAGGAATGGCCGGCATAACTGCGTTTTTGGGATGCATAGAGTAACTGCTCGCCCATGACGATTCCTTCTTCAAAGCCGGGTTCTCCTTCCCCGACTTTATATAGCGCCATTCCGATATAAAGGGGCATTCCGTGGCGGGTGCAGAGATCATCCCACCAGTCCACCAACACATCAAAGGGCGCCGCCTCATGCTGATCCGTCCAATAGATCTGGGGACAGACGTAGTCCAGCCAGCCTTCTTCTACCCATTTTTTACTATCTGAAAAGATCGCCGCATAAGAACTCATCCCTCGGGTGTCGCTCCCGGCAGGATCGACCCATTTATTCGCCCAGATCCCAAAGGGGCTGATGCCGAATTGGACGTCTTTCTTGATAGATTTGATCTCTTTGTAACAGCTTTCCACCAAGGTATTTACAGACTGACGGCGAAAATCCTCCAACGAAAGCCCCTTTCCATAGGCGGTATAGGTGGCGCTATCATCAAAACCGGAAAGATCGTAGGGATAAAAATAATCGTCAAAATGAATTCCGTCAATCTCATAGTTTCGAACGATCTCCAATACGCCGTCTAAAATCAACTGACGGGCATCGGGATGTCCTGGGTCGTAATAGACCCCGGTATCGCTGGTGATGGTATAATCCTTATGCAACACCGCAGGATTGTCCCGGGAAAGGCCTTCCCATACCCTCGTTCCGGAGCCGATCCGGTAGGGGTTGATCCAAGCATGCAGTTGGATCTTTGCCCGATGGGCTTTTTTGATGAAATAAGCCAGCGGGTCAAATCCGTCGGCAGGGGCTTTGCCTTGCGTTCCGGTAAGATAGACACTCCAAGGAAAAATGCTCGATTTATAGAGGGCGTCTCCGTTGGGACGAACCTGAAAAAAGAGGGTATTCAACTCATACCGACGGCAGGTTTCGATGATGGTATCGATCTCCGTTTTCAAAGCGGAGACGGAAAGTCCCATCCGGGACGGAAAATCCATATTGCCGATACTGCACACCCAAGCGGCACGGACTTCATCAATATCCTCCGCTTCCATCGGGCGGCAACCGATAAAGGCAAAAACGTTCAAAAAGGAGAATACCGCAATCAATAAGAAACTAATCCATCTTTTCACGTTATACTCTCCTTTCTCTAAATTCTATGCAAAAAGTCTTATACATAGGTATAAGACTTTCTACGCTCAGAACCGATCCGGCTCTGCATCCTCCTCGGCATAACCGAGGTTATTATACAATTCAATAAACTCTTCGTAAACGCCGCTGTCTTTATACTCATAAGCGATCTGATCGTAAAAAGCAATCTCCTCATTGAGGATCAGATGGTGCTCCCGTTTTCCGCTGATGATGATAATCATGGAAAATTCCTTGATAGGATGAGGCCCTTCCGAAGAAACACGACGAACCGGCAGCGTGCGGATCTTTTCACAGATCATTCTAAGATCCTCTTGGTTGGTCACGACTTTATGCCGGAAATAGGAGCCTTGATCTTCTTCGTAATGGTATTCACGCTGGAGTTCTACGCTTTTGACGTCCTCCTGGGGAAGATAAAAGGTATCCCGATCCACCTTAAAGTTACACCCCGAAAACAACAGCAACACGGCGACTGCGAGAACTAAAACCCGTCTTTTCATGCAACTTCCTCCTCCGTCAAAACGGCAGTCGAAGACTGCAGAACCGTACCGCTCACCGCATCCACCGTGCAACGATAGACGGTATCATTCAGCATCGAAATGAACTTGATCTCATACTGCTCCAACCCTCGAGGAGCGCTCAAGAGAATCTGCACGTAATCATAATGGAATTCCACGTGATTACTAAAGGCACGGACGCCGAGAGAAACTGCTTTTTCACTGTCAATCGGCAAAGAGGCTCCGTCAAAGGCATCCCGTTCTCTTACCAATTGATAGGGCGCCAAGCCATCCTTTGCATAATTGGCAGATGAAAACCGTCCCACATGACCGGTCTTGGAATCCACCTCTGCCACCAAAACGTCGGAATAAGCCGCATCTTCGGGGGCTTTTTGCGTATAGTACAGCCGAACCGTACCGTTACCGTCACTATTCAAAACCAATTCCACTCCGTAAAGAGAGGCGTCTTCCTTCTTTTGGCTTTTTAAATAGTCCTTCATAGCACCGGCGATGGTAACCGCCGTATTATTGGTCTTGCCAAGGCTCTCTTCGCTCTCGATGAAATCGCCGATCACCGGAATGGTGCAAGAAGTGGCGGACAGCATAAGCAAGCCGATCAAAAACAATGCAATTCGTTTTTTCATATTCCTCATCATCCTTATAAGCTATAAAGATAATCAATTTCCTTTTGCGTCAACGCACGGTACTGGCCGGCACGAAGGGTACCAATGGAAAGACCGGCCAATTTATCCCGCTTCAACCGCAAAACTTCCAGATCCAAGGCGGCGCACATTTTACGAATCTCTCGGTTCTTTCCTTCATAAAGGGTCAGATAAAAGACCGTCCGATCCTCTTTGGATTCCAAAATATCAATCTCTGCGGAACGGGTGGTATAGTCATCCTCCGCAATATAGATCCCCTTTTCAAAGGCTTTGATATGTTCCCGATTAATGGCGCCTTTTACAATAACCCGATAGGTCTTGGGGATATTATTCTTCGGATGGGTCAGCTTATTGGCCAGATCACCGTCGTTGGTCAGAAGCAGCAAACCCTCACTATCCTTATCCAAACGTCCCACGGGATACAGACGGATCCGTTCTTTGGCGATCAGATCGGCGACGCATTTTCTGCCCTGCTCATCGCTCATGGTCGTGACGTACCCACGGGGCTTATACAGCATCAACGTCACCTTATCCCGGGTGATGGGTTTGATTACCTTTCCGTCGATACGGACCAGATCCCGGGCGCCGTCCGTCTTATCGCCCAATTGGACCCGACGGCCGTTGAGGGTGACACGCCCTTCTTCGATCATTGCCTCCGCCGCACGGCGGGAGCAAACACCGCAATCTGCAATATACTTTTGAATTCTGATCAATTTTTCCTGCATAGTACTTCCCTTATAATATATATTTAATATTATTGTACCTTCTTTTTATCCATTTTTCAATATTAATCGTCGAAAAAATCGAAATATTCGACTGATAAACAAGTCTTTTTGAACCGAAACCTCAATCGGCTCCGTCAAAACCAACGGACTCTCCCCGATCCGCATCCCACGATACCAAAATTCTACCGTTCCTACCACCGCTCCCGTGGCTTTTTCGCCATATAAAAACGAGGGGGCTATGACCCGTGTTTCGGCAGACCCATCATACTGAAAAAGCCGAGCCGTGACTGCATCGTTATTGATCGCTGAAACTATACCCCCGCCGGCAACAGGAAGTTTTACGGAAACAGCACCTTTTTCCGCCAAGGAAACGGTCTCAAGAGACGAAAACCATTTTTCATATGCAGAGGTATGGATATTCCAATCGTCCCGCCGTCCGAGAGTCACGCAGATCAACGTTGTTCCCTCTCGCTGTGCCGCTGTAACAAGGCATCGCCCGGCCTCCATGGTATACCCGGTTTTCCCGCCGATACAAGCCGGATACAACGATAACAGACGGTTATGATTGACCACTGTTTTATTCCCAATGGTATATTTTTTTGCGCCGGTTATCCGGCAAAAATCCTTATTTTTCAGAGCCTCCGCCATAATCACCGCCAATTCTCGGGCAGTGGTATAATGTCCTTCGGCGGACAAGCCGTGCGGATTGGCAAAATGGGTGTCCTTTAGACCTAATTCCGTGGCCTTTTGATTCATTTTCTCCACGAAAACCTTTACATCTTCTCCCCCTGCGTACCATGCTAAAACCGCCGCACAATCGTTGGCAGATTGCAACAGTAAAGCATATAACAGTTCTTCTACCGTATAGATTTCACCGGCTTTGACATACAGAGAAGATCCCTCTACTCCCACCGCCTCCGGAGGGACGCTCACCTTTTCCGAGAGTCCCACCGTATCCAACGTAACCAAAGCGGTCATTACTTTGGTGGTACTGGCCATGGGTAATCGTTGATCCGCATTTTCTCCCTCTAATACATCGAGGGTTCTGCCATCCATAATTAAAAATGAACCGCTTTGAGCAGAAGCGGAACAAGGAAATGAAAACATCAGAATAAATATTGCAAAAAGGGCAGTCCATTGACGCATAAAAAATCACCTGCCCCATTATATGGGCAGGTGATGAGAATTATACTTCTTCTTTCTTTTCGCGCACCAAAGCGGTGAGTTTGTCCACCACGTCGGGAACCAAGTCCACCAGCTTATCCACGCCGGTACTGCTTTCCGCCACGGGAAGCATCCGGATATTTTCCCCTTTTACTACCAAAAAGCAAACGGGGGTCACTTTAACGCATCCGCCGGCACCGCCGCCAAAATGCTCATTCTGGGGATCTCCGCCAAATCCGCTTCCGCCGCCGGCAAAACCGCAGGTTACTTTGGAAATAGGAATCAAGGTGATATCGTCGTTTACCTTGATGGAATCACCGATCACGGTATCCACATCCACCAATTTACGAAGGCCGTCCAAGGCGCCGTTTAATACTGTTTGCGCTTTATTTTCCATGGCTTTTAACTCCTTTTGAAGATACTATTAGTATATCACGAAATTGCGGATAAATCAACATTATTTTCCGTTTCGGCCTCCGGCTCCGCTTGGAGGACATCATCGAAGGTCTGCTGACCCTCCACCTCGTCGCCGGGCAGTTCCAGACGGGGCAGTTCCGGCAATTGATCCAAGGATTGCAGACCGAAGCACCGTAAAAAATCTGCCGTGGTGCCATACAGCCAGGGGCGTCCCGGAGCATCCAGCCGTCCTTTTTCCTCGATCAAGCCCTTTTCCACCAATGCATTGATGCCGTAGAAGCAGTCTACACCACGAATCTGCTCCACGTAGGCTTTAGTGACCGGTTGGTTATAGGCCACAATGGACAAAATCTCCAAAGCCGCATTGGAAAGCGGGGTATTCCGGCGATGATCCAGCGCTTTTTTCGTGATCTCCCCATAGTAGCGGGATGAACACATCTGATAACTATTATCCAACGTTAAAATGTCAAAGCCTCTGTTTTCATTGCGGTACCCCTCACGAAGTTCATCCACGATCATCTCCAACCGTTCCACCTCGATCTCCAGGACTTCCGCCAATTTTCTTTTTTCAATCGGTTCACCGCTGGCAAACAGGATGGACTCCACGGCGCCGCTCATATAATTCAGTTCCATACTAATCTCCTATTTCTTCTTTTTGAAAGTCAGATAAAGATCGTCCTCACGGCTTTCCATCTCCACGTGCTTGGACTTGGAAAGTTCCAGCACCGCCAAGAAGGTAGCTACGATCTCCGAACGGGATCTTGCGCCTTTGAACAAACTGCGGAAACTGCATCGAATCTGCCGTTTCAAGGTACGAAGAACACCGATGATCCGTGCCGGAACACTGGCCACGGGATGACCCACGATGCCGGCAAAGCTCTTCAAAGGAGGCGGTAACGCCCGATTGCTCCGCCGCAGGACGTTTCGATAGGCTTCCGTCAAAACAGAGGTCTCGTATTCCAATTTATGTTTTTTATCGAATTCCAGTTGTTCCGTTCTCCGAACGTAGGTAATACCGGCGTCTTCCCGATTTTTACGGAAAGAATCAATGACCGCTTTATAACGCTTATATTCCGCCAAGGCTTCTGCCAGGCTCATGCGAGGGTCTTCCTCCTCGTTTTCCGCCTTCGGCAGAAGCATCCGGGATTTGATCAGCATCAACTGCGCCGCCATCTCGATAAACGCACTGGAGACCTCAAGATCCATTTTCTTGAGGTCTTCGATATATTCCATATATTGCTCTAAGATCAGCGAGATGGGGATATCGTAGATCGACACCTTATTCTTGGAGATCAAGTGCAACAGCAGTTCCAAAGGTCCGTCAAAGACCTCCAGGGAAAACTTCAGTTGTTCCATTTTAACACCTTTATATCTTTAAATTAAAAACCAGAATACCAACGACCACAATCGCATCAGGAGATTGACCGCCACGCTCTGTACCGTCCCGATCACCGTGCCGAAAACGTCGGGAATACCGATATAACGGGGTAAAATCAATAATGCAATAAAGATCAACTGCACCGTATTGCCGTTCCGAGCCATAAACGAAGCAAAGCCGGGGGCAAAATAACTGACGATCCGGGAGCCGTCCAAGGGATGGACCGGGATCAGATTAAAGACGGCCAGACTGATATTCAGAAGGGTCATATAGTAAAAAAACAGCGTGATAAAAAACGGTAAATTAAAGACGTTGCTAAAGAAATACAATAGCGAAGAGGCGGCGCAAAGAATCAGATTGGAGATAGGGCCGGCAATGGCCGTCTGCATCATTCCTTTGCGGGGATCCTCAAAATACATGGGATTGACCCGAACCGGCTTTGCCCATCCGAAATGAATTAACATCATCACCACGAACCCTAAAAGATCGATGTGATGAAAGGGATTGAGGGAGAGCCGTCCCTCCTGCTTTGGCGTGGGGTCCCCCAGTTTGACCGCCATCCTTGCATGGCAATACTCATGAACGGTCAAGGAAATCAAGATTGCCGGAACCAAATACAGTAAGTTCATCAATTTCGGCAATAAAACCTCTACGATATTATTCACCGTCTTCTCCTTCGGCAATGGCCGTCAATTCATCCACCAATAGGTCCCGGCCTAATTTTGTCTTAGAAGAAAAGACCAAAATCTTTTGGGGATGATACTCTTTGTAAATCTCTTCCAATCGGGCAAGATTTTCTGCCGCTGCCGTCTTGGAAAGTTTATCCGCCTTGGTGGCAACGACCCAATAAGGAATTCCGGTCTCCTCCAGATAAGCGGCCATATCCAAATCCGCTTCGGTGGGTTCATGACGAAGATCCACCAGCGAGATCGCCAGTTTTTTATCGCCGTCAAACCGGAAGTAGGCTTCGATAAAACGTGCCCATTTATCCTTTTCCGCCTGGGAGACCCGGGCATAGCCGTAGCCGGGCAGATCAACCAGGAAGAGTTTTTTATCAATCTCATAATAATTGATGGTCGCCGTCTTACCGGGCTTTTCTGAGGTTCTGGCCATGGATTTTCTGCCCAAAAGGCAGTTGATCATCGAGCTCTTTCCCACGTTGGAACGGCCGCAGAACAGCACCTCCGGCAAGCCGGTCTGAAACTGATTGGGACGTACTGCGGAGATCCGCAGTTGGACTAATTGCAGATTTAAACCCATGCTTCTTTTCCTGCATCCTTCTTCCCCGTCTTTTGCGGAGGACATACGAAGGTCTTTCTCTTTTTATCGCTGATTCCTAAGACATCCCGTAACACTTCATCGGCATGTCCCACCGGGACAAACTTGATCTTTTTCCGCACCGCCGGTTCTACCTTTTCCAGATCCGGCAGGTTTGCCTTGGGAATATAGACGGTCGTTATACCGTGCTTATATGCTGCCATGGACTTTTCACGCAGACCGCCGATGGGCAGAACCCGACCGGTAAGGGTGATCTCTCCGGTCATGGCGATCTTATTGCCGGCAGGCAGTCCCGTCAAGGCTGAGCAAACGGCGGTGGCAATGGTAATACCGGCGCTGGGGCCATCCTTGGGAACGGCGCCCTCCGGGAAGTGGATATGCAGATCTTTGGTCTTATAGAAGTCGTAACTAACGTTCATTCGATCCACAACGCTTCTCAGATAGCTGACGGCAGTACGGGCACTTTCCTTCATCACGTCGCCGAGACTACCGGTCAGTTCCAGTTTTCCGCTTCCTTCCAATACCGACACTTCAACTGTCAGCATCTCACCGCCTACGGCAGTCCATGCCAATCCATTGACGATACCGCAACAGCCCTCTTCATAAAGAGGCTCATCCTTATATTTCTTAGCACCCAAAAGGGATTCCAACTGAGAAACGCCCACCGTCATGCTCTTTTTGCCCTCTTCCACGATCTGAAGAGCGGCTTTGCGCATGATCTTACCAATAGAGCGTTCCAAGGAACGTACGCCGGATTCCCGGGTATAACCCTCGATCAAGGCTCTGATTGCAGCGTCGTTGATCTTGATCTGCGTTCCCTTGAGACCGTGCAGTTTTCTTTGCTTCGGCACCAGATACTGCTTAGCAATATGGAATTTTTCCTCATCCAGATAAGAGGAAAGTTCAATGACTTCCATACGGTCCAGTAACGGACGAGGAATGGTATCTAAAGTGTTTGCAGTCATAATGAAGAAGGCCTGAGAAAGATCCAGGGGTACTTCCAGATAATGATCCACATAGTTGCAGTTTTGCTCGCTATCCAATACCTCAAGCAAAGCAGAGGCAGGATCGCCACGCAGGTCGGAACACATTTTATCCACCTCATCCAAGAGGATCAGGGGGTTACTGCTTCCGGACTTGATGACCGCATCGGCAATCCGTCCGGGCATAGCACCGATATAAGTCTTACGGTGGCCCCGGATCTCCGCTTCATCGTGGACACCGCCCAAGCTGACACGGGCCAATTTTCGGTTGGTGGCTTCGGCAATGCTCCGGGCAATGGAGGTCTTACCGACACCCGGAGGGCCTACTAAACAAAGGATTTGTCCGCCCACCGCATTAAGGGAACGAACCGCCAAAAATTCCAGAACACGGGTCTTGACTTCCTCTAAGCCGTAATGATCCTTTTCCAGAATGGCACGGGCAGATTTGATATCCAAATTCTCCTCGGTATAGATCCCAAAAGGAACTTCCAGCACCAGATCCAAATAATTCCGGATCACCGCACCCTCATGGGACATCGGCGGCATCTTTGCCATCCGATCAACTTCTTTATTGAGTTTTTCTTTGATTTCATCGGTGGTGTTGAGGGCGTCGATTTTCGCATAATAGCCGTCGATATCGTCCCCGTTTTCATTCTCGCCCAATTCATCCTGAATGACACGCATCTGCTCATGCAGATAGTAGTCCCGTTGGTTGGCCTCAATGGATTCCCGCACACGGGCATGGATCTCCTGCTCCATCTTTAAAACTTCGATCTCCCGCATCAGGATCTCCAAAAGTTCCTCGCAACGCTTAACGGGATCCAGTTGCTCCAAAAGTGCTTGCTTGTGCTCGGGGGCAAAGAAGCACTGCGCAGTCATTTTATCGGCAGCACGGCCTAAATCCTGCTCCGCAAAGACGTCGGGAGATAGTTCCTCATTGATCTTGGGCAAGAGGGTCAGATATCCGCCAAAGGACTCTTTCAAGGTGCGCAGAAGTGCTTCCCGATTGGGAGCCTCTGCCGGTGCCGGGATCTCGTTCATGGGAAATACGACGCCCACAAACATCCGGCTCTTCTTTTCCGCCTTCAAAAGATCGGCTCTGGAAAGGCCGCGCACCGAAACACGGATGGCGCCTTCTCCTACCCGTACCACCTGCGTGATCTTAGCCAAGGTAGCAATCCCGCAAAGATCCCGGGGGCCGGGATCATCAACGGAGATATCCTTTTGGGAAGCGATGATCACGATGCCATCTTGCTTTCCGGCGGCGTGAACGGCTGCAATGGAAAACTCCCGTACCACGTCAAAAGACATGGTGGTACCCGGCATCACCACGATGCCCCGAGAGGCGATCAGGGGATGCTGTTGTAATGTATGTTCATTTTCGATGATATTGATTTCTGCCATGGTTTCTCCTAATAGTAATAGTTATACAGATTAATTATACAAGATGAATTTATAATAATCAAGTATTTATTTATGAACAAAAAAACAGCCCTACGTGAGGACTGTTTTTTCTTGACAGCAGTATTGTAAAAAGTGATTTAACCGCAGAGCGCCGGCACCGTAATAGAGGCAGAGGATGATCCCTTCCACGTGATGAAACGCAGAGACTGCCACTCCTGCCCAGACCGAAAGATAGGGATATTCCGCCATCGAAAACGCCCCTGTTCCCAGTGCCAAATAGGAAACTACCGCAAAAGGTAACAGCAAAATACCAAGTGCCAACGGGGCTGCCCGATAACTTTTGCCGAGAGACAGAGGTTCAGCAAAAATCAGGAGATAAAAAATTAATATATCCCGTACCCCTCCCCACTTTGGCCATTCATTCGGCAAACGGATCCCCGGCAACGAGGCAATCAACATTGCAATAAAAGCAAGCAAAAAGCCTGCCATCCACCAGCCGGAGATGCGTTCGATCTCCCTTTTGGGAGCACATAGTCCTATAAGAGCCGTTGCCGGCAATAGGGCAAGCAATGCTAAAAAGCCTTTACCGTCAAACACACCCACCGAAGTGACAGAAGCCACCATAAATGCGGAGATTACGGCGGTGATGCCGTTCAGCCATCGAATAGGCTTTCCCGGATGGAGCGCATAAAACACCACCCCAAAAGGAATCAGAGGAAGCACCGCTAAGGGAGAGATCCCTCGCAGAAGAAACCAGCCAAAAGCCGCGGTCTCCCCTAAGATCAGCATGGCACTACGAAATAATTTCATATGACCCCTCCCCTCGAATCAACACACGGGCACCTTTGCCGTTCATTAAATCCCGTACGGTTTGCAGTTTCTTCAGGCCTTTTCCGCTCTCCGCCAGGTCTCCGGAAAGGACGGCACCCTCTCCCTGAAACACCACTCCCGCCTCCTGACCAAAGGTAAAAAATACCGGTAGATCCATTTGATCGTTTTTCAACAACCGATAATGTGCAACCACTTTTTCCAGTAAAAAAGTATCTTCCTCTCCCGCTAAGATCAGCGCAGATATATCGTCGGTAAAGAGTTGTTCGCCGTCGATCCGTCTTACGCGGTCAATGCAGTCTTGAAGATCCTCTCCTTCGGTGACTATGGTGCGGCGTTTTTTGCCGATAGGCTCGTCCAAGCTGGGATCATACAATTCAAAGGTGGCTCGTATTCCGCCCTCCGTCCGATCCAGAGCAATTCCCGCCACCTGACCGATGGATCTCGCCTCTCGCCTTGGGAGAAAAAACGAACTGCCGACCGCAACCGATAAAAAGAGAAATAATGCGGAATATTTTAGAATTAAGCGCTTCATTTTTGTCTCCTTTCATTGGCAGTAAAACGTGCCTGACGCCAGATCATCCGCCAATACGGAGTACGGAAAAAGGTATCCTGACATCCGCTTTTTCTTCCCATGGTATAGAGAAACGGAACCCCCAGGGAATGAAGGGTCGCCAGGTGCAACAAGGTTCCCGCCATCATTAGAGCAAGACCCGGCAAACCAAAGACCGCACCGGACAAAATAGACCCTAACCGCAGATAAAAAACGGGGCCTTTTAGATCCTTCACCATCAGTCCCGTTACCCCGGAAAAGGCAACGATAATCACCATGGGCGTAGAGACGATATTGCTGGTCACTGCCGCATCTCCCAAAATCACGGCACCCACCACGTTGAGAGCCAGACCCAGCCCTGCCGGCATGCGGCTTCCGGTCTCCCGCAGGATCTCAAAAGCAAAAAAGAGAAGAAGCATTTCCGTCACAGTGCGGATGGGAACCCCCTCTGAGGAGGCCAGAACGGTATAGAGCCAATGAGCCGGCAGGACACCGGGATTAAAATTCACCACTGCCAGATAGAAACCCGGCAGAAAGACAGCAAGTAAAAAGCCTAAATAACGGAGCACACGGCCGATATTAGCATAGAGATAGGTTTGATAATAATCGTCGGGACTTTGGAAGGATTCCGCAAAAATATACGGTAACGTGATCGCCACCGGAGAGCCGTCTAAAATCACACCGATCCGTCCCTCCAGTAATTTAGAGGTTAAAACGTCCGGTCTTGAGGTCTTCCCTACGGTCTTGAAGATAGAGTAAGGACAGTCCCGAACCAGTTCCGCTAAAATATTGCCGTCCGGCACAAAGTCGATCTTGATCTTCTCGATCCGTGCTTTTACTTCCTCCACCAGTTCCGGACGGACGACGCCTTCCAAATAACAAACCGCCAATTTATTGTTGCACCGTTTACCGGCGGTGATAAATTCACACTTCAGATCCGGTGTGGCAATACGCTTCTTTAACAGTCCCAGATTGCCCATAATATTCTCGTTAAAACCATCCTGAGGACCCAATAGGGAGATCTCCGTTTCCGGCACGTCGTTGCCCCGTTTGGGCATTCCTTTGGCATCCACAATGATACATTGCGCCTCATCCCCCACCAAGATCACACAGTCTCCGGCGCCGATCTGGATCATAGCTTTATTCAAATCTGTACTGAGTTCCACCGTATGATTTCCCACACCGCCGGCAAGAACACCGTCCGCCGTCGGCTCAAAATTATAGGACATCAGACTTAAGATCACGTCTCGGTCGGTGACGTCACTACTGACCATGGCACCGGAAAGGAGTACCGCCATCTTTAAGTCCGGATGGTGCGGATTGCGGATCATTTTCACCTTAAAGGTATCATCTTTATGGAACGCATCTTGAAATAGTTTTAAGTTCTCTTCAAAGTTTTTCTTAAATTCCATTTTTTGCCCCCTTTACGGATTTATTATCGTCAAAAGAGCAAAAAATATCCCCCTGCTTCACCAAGTGTCCAAAGACACTTGGTGGCGATATAAATTCCTTCGGAATTTTCGATATGCAAAGGGGCCGGCGGACTTATCCGTCGACCCTTTGCTCGATATGTTTTGCAGGAGCAAACTCGATATGTTGCTTCGCAACGAAAAAAAGGAATTTATATCATATCGAAATTTTGTTTACAAAATTATATCGAATTTGCCTTGGCAAATATATCGTGTCGGTTTACCGACATATCGTCTATAATTAGAAAAATCTCTCAACCGAGCTTATCAGGCCAAGTTGAGAGATTTCTGTTATTTTTTATTCTCCTACAGAGAGATTATTTGCTTTCTTTTTTCTTATCGATCATCCGGGAGAAGATCTTGATGATCTCTACGACGGGGATGATGCAGATGGCAAGACCCATTGCAATGCAGTACTCTGTGAGATCCAGGTGAGCCAGGTTAAAGGCTTTAGCCAGGAAGTCCACTTCGATGACCACGGTGGTCAGCAAGAAGGAGAGAATTCCGGCGCCCCAGAGCCACTTATTTTGGCTGGTCATCTTAAAGATGGAGCCGTGGAGAGAGCGCATGTTGAAAGAGTGGAAGATCTCGGCCATGGAGAGGGTCAGGAATGCCATGCTGGTACCAAGATCAGCGGCATTATAAAGACCTTCGGCAATTGCCTCGGCA
>JAZQAE010000067.1:0-21475 GCA_045544995.1 Eubacteriales bacterium | reverse complement strand
ATACTGCGGAGTAATAAGGTAATAGGTTCCAGCCAAAGCTACTACCGCACCCAAGACCGCCGCAACACAGAGAACCCAAAGTTTTCTCCAAAGCGCCTTCCAAAGCCGTTTTAGATCAACTTCAACTGTTTCATTTTTTTTATTAACTTGATCGTTCATGACTACCTCTATTTTTTAAAAAAGTATATAATTTATCAACTAATTATAACACGATTCTTTTTCATAGTCAACCGTGTTTAATATTTTCTCCAAACCATCTTATCCACTACTCCGGTGTAACTTTGGATGATTTTAACAACTTTTGTGGAGACATTTTCTTCTACATAATCCGGTACCGGAATCCCATGTTCCCCATCATCACACATGGAAATAGCCGTTTCAACTGCTTGAACCAAAGAATGTTCATCAATACCAGCCAGAATGAAGCACCCTTTATCCAACGCCTCAGGACGTTCCGTAGAGGTTCGAATGCAAATCGCCGGAAACGGATTGCCCACCGAAGTAAAAAAGCTACTCTCCTCTGGTAGCGTTCCACTATCGGAGATTACGGCATAAGCATTCATCTGCAAATGGTTGTAATCATGAAATCCTAACGGTTCATGCTGGATGATCCGGGAATCTAACTGAAAACCACTTTCTTCAATTCGCTTTTTGCTTCTCGGATGACAAGAATACAAAATTGGCATGTTATACAATTCTGCGATCCGATTTACGGCACCAAAGAGAGATAAGAAGTTTTTCTCTGTATCGATATTCTCTTCACGATGGGCAGAAAGAAGGATATACTTTTTCGGTTCTAATTGTAGTTTTTTCAGAATTTTACTGGATTTAATTTCTTCAAGGTTGTTATGTAACACCTCCGCCATTGGAGAGCCGGTCACATAGGTTCGTTCCTTGGGTAACCCGCAGTCGGCCAAATACCGGCGGGCATGTTCCGAATACGCCATATTAACATCGGAAATAATATCCACAATTCGACGGTTTGTTTCCTCTGGCAAGCACTCATCCTTACATCGATTCCCCGCCTCCATATGGAAAATTGGGATATGCAATCGTTTTGCTGCAATGGCTGAAAGACAGGAATTTGTATCACCCAGAATCAATAATGCATCAGGCTTTACTGTGTTCATCAATTTATACGAACAATTAATGATATTTCCCACAGTCTCACCCAAATCATCGCCCACTGCGTTCATATATACCTCGGGCACATCTATCTTTAAATCTTTAAAAAATACTTCATTGAGATTGTAGTCATAATTTTGTCCGGTATGGGCCAAGAGGCAATCAAAGTACTGCCGACACTTTTTGATTACTGCCGCCAACCGGATAATTTCCGGACGGGTTCCTACAATGATTAATAACTTCAATTTGCCATTCTCTTTAAAGCAAATGTCAGAATAATCTTTTCTAATCTCCATATTTTTTCCTCTTTTTTATTTTTTTAATTAAAAATATCAAGCCAAATCCGATCAGTGCACCAGAAAAATCAACCAAAATATCCAACACCTGACTGGTTCGATCAGAAAAACTTTGAATAAACTCATCTGTTACTGCAACAGATAGTGCATAAAAGGCGCCATAACCATGAAATTCTTTACATACAACATAACTCAACCATCCAATTAGTAACGCCAAGACACAAAACTCCATCATATGCGCAGCTTTTCGCACAATATAACTGAGTTTTTCTACATCTCCCCTTACCAACCAATCCAAAAATGGTTGTACCCAGGAAAGAATTGCATCGCTATCCTTATGAGATGCTTCACTTCCCTTAAGAGAATTGGAGAAAATAAAGGCAGTCACACCAATGATTAATCCTGCTGGAAGAAAAGCCTTCTTGTTCGTCTTCATTCTACTACCTCAAAAAAGGTATCCGGATGATTTGGATCGAATGCCTCGTTTGCCCACATTACCGTCACCAAATTTTCAGTATTACTGAGATTGATGATATTATGGGTGTAGCCGGGGAGCATATGAATCGCCTGAATCTCTTCCCCATTCACCTCAAAATTCAATACTTCTTCCCCACCAATTTGACGCATCTGGATCAAACCATGGCCAGACACTACAATAAAAAATTCCCATTTAGTATGATGCCAATGTTGTCCTTTAGTAATGCCCGGCTTAGAAATATTGACAGAAATCTGTCCCCCGCTTACGGTTTTCATAAGTTCCGTAAAGCTTCCTCTCGAATCCACATTCATAGTCAAGGGAAAAGAAACCTTTTCTCTAGGAAGGTATGAAAGATATGTGGAATAAAGTTTCTTTGCAAATGATCCCGCAGGGATTTCCGGCATCAGCAAGGTTCTCGGTTGCTCTGAAAAAGCTTGAAGCAAGGCAACAATTTCTCCCAACGTCACCCGATACGTTACCGGTGCTGCACAATATCTCCCTTCATTATCCAGAATTGTGCGGATTCCATCGAACCTACACCGATGTTCCTCGCCCATAAGAGCACAAAGCATCTCATCTACTAAATCATCAATATATAAAAGTTCCAATTCGATCGTTGGGTCGGTAACAGTGATTGGCAAATCATGGGCAGTATTATAACAAAACGTTGCCACCGCTGAATTATAATTAGGCCGACACCACTTGCCGAATAAATTGGGGAAACGGTAAACCAATACCTTTGCGCCTGTCTCCTCCCCATACTGAAAAAGCAGATCTTCTCCAGCCTTTTTACTGCGGCCATATTCACTATCATATCGACCAATCAATGTTGCTTGAATAGATGAAGACAACATTATAGGACAGGTATTTCGACTTTTTTTGAGCAACTCCAGTAACCGAGAAGTAAAACCAAAGTTCCCAATCATATATTCCTCCGGATTTTGAGGACGGTTAACCCCCGCCAGATGGAAAACAAAGTCCACCTCACGGCAAGCTTCTTCCAACACGTTTTCCGGCGTGTCGATATCATAGGTGAAGATTTTCTCAATATTCAGGCCAGGGTGAGTCCGGTCCTTTCCATCCAGAATATTCTGCAGTGAGGCCGTAAGATTTTTGCCCACAAATCCTGCTGCTCCTGTAACTAAGATCTTCATAGTGCCTCCAACTCATCACGAATGTACTGCAAGGAAAGTAATTTTTCTTTCACTTCTTCCACTGTCAAAAGATCAGTATTATTAGAATCAAAGACCGTTAAAAGATTTCTTTCTACATCTCCGGAAATTACATATTTATCGTAGTTTAGATCTCGTTTGTCACTAGGCACTCGATAAAAATCGCCCATATCAAGTGCATTGGTACACTCCTCATTTGTCAAAAGCGTTTCGTACATCTTTTCGCCATGACGAATTCCAATGATCCGAATCTCTGCCTCTGGTTTAAAAAGCGCACAAACAGCCTTTGCCAATGTTTCTATGGTACATGCCGGTGCTTTTTGAACCAAAATATCGCCAGACACCCCATTTTCAAATGCAAACAGCACCAAATCCACTGCCTCATCCAAAGACATGATAAAACGAGTCATGTTTGGTTCAGTAATGGTAATGGCATCCCCTGCTTTCAATTGTTCAATCCACAGCGGAATTACCGAGCCACGACTACACATAACATTTCCGTACCGAGTACAGCAAATGGTCGTCTTTTCCGGCGAAACGGTTCTGGATTTAGCCACTACAACCTTTTCCATCATCGCCTTGGAGGTCCCCATGGCATTCACCGGATAAGCTGCTTTGTCTGTCGATAAGCAAATTACTCGTTGAACTCCTGCCTCAATAGCAGCTGTCAACACATTATCAGTCCCCAGCACATTGGTCTTCACAGCTTCTACCGGAAAAAATTCACAAGAAGGCACCTGCTTCAGTGCCGCTGCATGAAAGACATAATCCACGCCATGCATAGCATTCTTCACCGAGTTTAGATCACGGACATCTCCAATATAAAACTTAATCTTTCCAGCAACTTCGGGCATTTTCGCCTGAAACTCATGCCGCATATCATCCTGCTTTTTCTCATCACGTGAAAAGATCCGAATCTCACCAATATCCGTATCCAGAAACCGATTCAAAACCGCATTGCCGAAAGAGCCCGTCCCTCCGGTGATCAGTAATGTTTTATCTTTAAATAACGACATCGTTTATCTCCTCTTCTCCTCTAAATTCATAATCGCCAAAATCCAACTCGAACGGACGATGCCCTAAGCGTTCATTTTCAGGTGGCATTTTCATATAATCTCCATACCTTGAAGTCAAATGAAAATCCCAATTCCGTGGCAATTTAACCGGTATTCCCTCAAAAACGCCATCCTCAAACGGTGTAATATTCAAAAATAAGTTTTTGGGCTCTGGATAAGAATAATTCCCTTTTCGTTTTGTCTGCCTGTGATTATCCCGTGTCATGATCCGATCTATCTGATTTACCAAAAAACGGTGAGGAATCAAATGAAGCAAGGCAAATACCATGTATTTAACACCGTTTTTTATAAGACGTTTTATATTTCGTTCTCCGCCCTCCATTGAAGAATACGGCGATTGTCGCCAAACATAGATACGTATCATTTTTTGATATTGCTTAAAGTTATCCATTAATTCCGCATCATCATCCGGCATGTTATCAATAGGATAAATGTCAACATATATCCCCTTTTCAATATCCAATTTATGATAGGCAAAATCTATGCACTTCGTTCCTTTAAGACGCAGTTTAGAATAAAAATATGGCGTTTTCTTATCTGTGTAAGGCGTTTGTAAGTAATAATCATTCGGCAAAAGAGCAGGTGCTTCTTTTACAAATTTCATATAATCCTCACGCAACATTGCTACATCAAGATCATCATCCCATGGCACAAAGCCTCGATGCCGCACCGCACCTATCAAAGACCCTCCATATAAAAAGAAGTCTATGCCCAACTCTTCGCAAACCGCTTTTAAAACCTTCAGATTCTTCAGTTCGATTTCTTGAATTTTTTTAATTTGTTCCTGCGTATAAACCTCTCGCCACTTTTCTGTCATAAGGCATTCTCCATATTTTCCGAAAAAGACTTCGTTACATCGGCAACACAAGCATTTAACTCTACCTTTTCTCCCCACATTTTCCCTTCAACCAAGGTTCTCTTCTCATAATCACCATAGATTGCTCTTAAGTATTGATCATATTTTGCAGGCACCCATACATCCATCCCTTCAAAAGTATGTTTTTCCAAACAGTCAAACCACTCCGAAGGAAGCGACATTTCGGTCGATTTTCCCCCCGTAAAACGAACCTGTCCATTTATCGGGGCACTCACATAAAGTTTATTGAGCTTTTTTAATGCACTTCGTGTCGATGGGCAATATAAATAAACCATTAATCTCTTGATTTTTTGACAAAGAGACAGATTCTCTACATATAGAGATGCGCTCACGCGTAAATGCAATGCTTTTTCTAATAGTCTATTAAATCCTCTTAATTTCAACGCATTGTCAATGGGAAAAATATCGATGTAAATACCATGATTCATTCGAATATGTCGTACTGTATCACAAATATATGTAGTACGAGTATCTCTCACCTTGGCGAATAACAAAGGATAGTTCTTATCACTTGCGGTGGACTGCACAAAATAATGCTCTTCCAAAAGCGCTGGGGCTTCTTTTAAAAAACGGTCATAATCACTTCTCTTCATTGCAATATCTATATCGTCATCATAAGGGATAAAAGCACCGTTCCGTATTGTTCCAAGTAAGCTTCCGTGAACCATAAACCATTGAATGCCAAGCGTCTCACACACCTTGGCAGTTGCTCTCAAAAGTCTAATTTGAACAGCATTGATCTTTTTTAATTCATCCAAGGTAACATACATTATATTTTTCCATCCTCCATTAATTTAGTTAGCTTTTTTGATACCTATTTTGGCGAAGACATTTTCCACCATGTTTTTTTCATTTTTATTCAGCATCAAGACCCACGCAATAATCGCATAGACCATCACGAGGACAAAAACCTTAATTGCAAAAGCACTCCACCCATAGAAGGGAATTTTAGCAATTAAAAATGCGATAAATGAATAAAGTATCATCCCCGGCAACATTTTAAGATGACAATTTCTAAAAAATTGTCCTATATCAATGCTCAGATCTTTTTTATATAGACAGTTCATCAAATAAGTATGTAATAAAAGAGCACAACATATACCAATAGAAACGCCAATAGCTCCATAGGTTTTACCAAACACAACGGATAGAATCAAACAAACACCAAGAGTAACGATCGATAGAAGGGCACGTTTTTTCACCTTATCTTTTACCATAATATAGGTATTTGCGATTTGCTGAGGATAGGCAATGATCCCATATAGACAGATCAAAATCGTACAATAATAGGATTCCACATATTCCTTTCCTAATAGAAGCGTAATAAATTCCTTCCCCATCGCTACAAAACCAATAAACATAAGGCCAAACAGAAGGAGGATAAATCTCCCCACCGCACTCATTAAGGCAACCACATTCTCGTTTTCTTTCTTCTCGTTCCCAGAGGACATTCGTGTCAAGGTGGGCAAAAAGAGTCCATTTAATGCATTGACAAACAGGTAGATATACCCTTCCAGCGAAACAGCATAACCAAAGATGGCTATTTGTTCACTTCCGGCGACCATGCCCAAAATAGAAGGCTGCAACGAAAGAACAAAGCGAATAGCCAATGGTGAAATTGATGTCCAGATGGAAAAAACTAACACCTCCCTCAAGAAGCCATAATCTCGGGACGAAAAATCAAGATTTATCGGCGTTTTTTTCCTAAGAACAACTAAGCGAAGTAGAATGAAAAAAATCCCTGAAATTAAATTTGCAGATACCAGGGAATATACCCCCATTCCTCGCACCAAAGCCCAAACCGTCAAACTGATCGTCAACATTTTATGGATAAATCCACAAATCTTCTGTTCCACAAATTTCTCATATGCGTGAAGTATTCCATCAATCGGTATGAAGGGAAAAGTTATGACACAATTGATTGCGGCAATTATATATAGAATCTTGAACATTTCAACCTCACCGGCCGATAATTCTGGATATATTTTTTCAATCGCAAAAAAAAGAAAAATAAATACCAACATCATAAGAGCGGTTATGACGAGATATAATTTAAAAACAATACCTACAGTTCGATTAGCCTCTAATTGTTTTTTCTCCGCTAAATATTTCGAAACGTATTTTTGAACCGCCATACTCAGGCCAAAATCTACCGTAAAAGTATTGATCAACGACATCGCCAATGTATATAAACCATAGTTGGAATTGCCTATTACCCGAATCATCCAAGGGGTATATACAAGCCCTGATACAATATTTATAAAAATTGTAAAATACGATAGACCTGCACCTAATTTTATCTGCTTATTCGTTTTCATCTTAAAGCCCTTAAAATTTTCACCATCCGTCTTTTACATTTACGGAGAAAGACTCCCATTTTCCTGTATTTGTAAAAATCTTTACAAATTGCTTCTATAAATCCAACCTCTATGAAATTTTGCAAAAACATTTCTCGTTTTTTCCGTTTTTCTTCGCTGTTTTTTTTGGGGACAAAATCATAGTTTCCATATTTTTCTTCCAATGGTATCAATTCTACTTTTTCCATTGCCATTATGACATCTTTCCCTTTCGATGTATGAGCCACAACCAAAGACATTCCCTTATCATCATTAGGGATTTTCGCCTTTCTAAATCCCCAAAAATCAGCAATTGTTAGATCTGAAAAACGATCGCTTGTGAATTTACAATCCAAACAGGCCTCATTTTTCATAAAAGGCGTCATATAAAACAACGCATAATACGGGTCATATTCATAGCTGGAGAAATACATCTTTTGATTTTCAAAAAGCACTCTGATCGAACTCCTGGTCCACCCATTCTTCTTGTCACGGAAATTGACATTCACAACTTTAGACTTGAACTTTTTCTCAAGCCACTGGATATACTGCATATAACAATCCGGTGAAGGAACGCCTCCACACAAAAAATCCACTAAGATCAAATTCTCTTCGTCGCCAAACTGTTTTCTGGCTGCCGCAATTTGACACGGTGTTCCCGTCAAAAGTACTTTTTTCCCTTGTTTGAGCAAATCCTTTATTCTAGAATAAACTCCTGTTGCATTTGCTTGAACATATTTACTTCTTTGTAATTCTTCAATAGAGACATTTTCTGTAGAATCCATTGTCACGGAATAAAAATCCTCACTATATCTCGCTCCAAAAACGACGCCATTTTGACGCAAAACATAGTCTGCAAGACTTCTGAAAATCCCCCCAGAAGAAGATGAGGCACGCACCTCTTCGACTTTACTCCAGCCATAAAAATACGCTGGCTCCCTTTTGAAAAACCCTTTTTCTATTACAGGACACATCTTGACACATTTTCCACAAGATATGCATTTATCTTTCTTTAACTTTGGAACGAAAAAACCGTATAAATCCTTCGCCAATACCAATGCATCAACCGGACATGCGTCAATACATCCGGCACAACCGACGCATGCTTTTTCTACATCAAATATATTCATTCTTATTCCGTCCTTGGTTACTCTGCATTCCCAATCGCCTCTTCTAAGTATCTAATAGACTTTTCTTTTTCTTTTTCGATCAACGCATTGACTAAATCATAATCAACTTTAGCTGCATCGAAACTCATCTCCAACGTATCATGTTCTGTCAGATTTAAACAACGCAAAAGAGACTGAATTCTTGTTGAACAATGCTGGCCAGAAACTGCAATAAATGGTTTATTGAACACAATCGACAATGCAACACCATGAAAGGATGAGGCAACCACCATCTCTGCATTACTCAATAAATATAGAAACTCCTCCGGGGAAGCGTCCATTATTACTTGATCGGCGTATTTCGGTTTCAGTCCTCCCAACGTCACCAATACCAATGGCAATCCGGTTTCTTTTTTTAACCGATAAAGTACGTCATTGTTTTTCTTATCCCAGGTTATTAAATACATAAGTATATATCGATCATATTTAAGGCAAGTATATTTATGTTCCAGGCTGTGCCACACAGTAGGTGCTACCAAAAATACAGGATCAATATGATGATGAATTTTTTTCTCTGTATACTGGGATATGATCTTTATCATGGTATCCTCACGCACCGAGACACAATCATATCTGGAGATATATTTTGAAAAAAGAATTTCATTCTCTTGAGGTATTTGCTCCACTCCCATGCTAGCAGCATAGGAAATTAACGGTTTATCTTTCGAAATATATGGAAAAAAGAAATCTTTTCTAAAACTTTTAGGATTCCAAACCTGGTCGCTTCCAGATAAAAATACATCTGCCTGCGGCGGATTAGTGATCAATGTTTCATAATTAGTATAATAAACCCTTTTTTGCGTTTTCGCCTTAAAATAGCCAAATTTTTCTGTTCTAAAATCTCTCTTTTTTTGGTTTGGAATAGACAATATCTTGACAATCATCTGTTTAATCTTCGTCTTGATATTTATTTTTCTAGACCCACTGGATGGTGGATTTTTCAGCGTCACAAATGTAACATCATGTCCCAAGTTCTTTATCGTTTCGGAAAGTGCAAACGACTGAAAAACCGCCCCATAATTGTTCTTCGAATCATTATAAGTTGCAATCAAAACATTTTTTTTCAAAACGTCAATCTTCCCTTCTTTCTTCTGTAATTGCCTCAGTGTTATCTGCTCATTCCCACTGAAGCATTGAATGTTTTTTAAAAAAGTCTATTCCTATTCATTTTTTTGAGAAATGTTTTTCCGAAAATCCCCTATTATCAAACCCCAAAAAACACCCATTTCCAACATCCAGGTATGGACCACAATAACTTGTCCCACCAAAGAATTAAAAAAGAAAATAATCAAAGAAGCACCGTATGCAGTTGCGTATCTATACTTGGTTTTTATCATCTTCATTAATTCCATGACTAAAAGTGCACACATACCGACATATATCAAAAATCCGGGAATCCCGAAATCATAGTATATTTGCATTAAATCATTGTGATAATAAGGATAGACAAAACCATGACCGAATATCAATTGTAAAAAATTGGAAGATTCAATATCTCTAAAAAACTGTTTCCACCGCTCTGTTCTTCCGCCTCCGCCAGTCGTCCATATTTTCAAAAGACGGTCCTTCCAATCAATCATTGCATACGATGACAAGATAAAATTAGTCAGAAAATAAAGTCCCACCAACAAAATCATAACAAAAAAAATGTTACGATACAGTGTTGAAATACTTTTCAACGAATCCCGATGATTCCTGATCACATAAAACACAAGAACGAAGGCAAATGCAATTAGTGCTGTTCTTTTATTGGAGACCAATACAGATACTAATGCTACACTAAGTCCAAAATACTGCCATAGCCTATTCTTATTCAGCATCGTAAACGGCACAAGATATAAACTGTAATAAATTGGATTTAACGTCTTGACAGAAGTCTCCGTCTTCATCACATCCACCAACTGCATGAAATTCAATGCAATAATGACTATAAAAATTGTGGCTGTTATAATATATATTTTTTCGAGTCCATTTCTCCTTGCATGATGATAAAAAATGATCATTAAAGAAAACCATAATATATTATTGATGGCATCCGAAATGAACCCCACAATACTACCTGAAAAAGTTATTAATGTTGCAAACAAAAATATCACAGAAAGAAGCGCCGCCACATCAATTAATTTATCTCTACCGACATAGTAATTTAAATAAATATACACACATAAAACAGTTGCAAGTGGCCACATAATAATTCCACCCGTAAAAGTCTGAATCCCTCCGCCAAAGCTGAAATTCTGGATATAGTATACCATACTAATCATTAGCGTCAAAAAAAATGAGTATGTAAGCCATCCTTTTTTCTTAAATGTAATCTTACTCAACTTCTTCTCCCATCTATTTTCAAAAAAGTTCTATTCATTTGACATAGGTAGCATTAAAAAATGTCTTCTCATCTTGCATTTTTCATCTTTTCCACTCTTCACAAATCGTTTCCGCTTTACTGCAAGGACCACTTTCATATAATTGCAGATTTTTTTCACCCTTCAAAATATGTTTTGCCAAGTTCAAAAATCTACTTGCTGCCTCTTCCGCATTCCATTCAGTAACGATCGTTTGATATGCGTTTCGTCCCAATCGCTCCTGTTCTTCAGGATGATCCAGTAAATACTTCGCTTTTTCAAACAGCATATCTACATTCCCCGACTCATAAACAATGCCGTTTTCTTCATCCTTCATCAGAAAGGGAACCGCTCCGATGGCATGACTAGCCACCACAGCACATCCGCTATTCATAGATTCATTCAATACGGCACCCCAACCTTCTTGACGATCGCTGGTAAACAGAAAAACTCCCGCTTTGTTCATTCGCTCCCGTACTTCCTCCGGCTTCATAGAGCCCAAGAAGACAACATTGTCTTGCAATCCCTTCTCCTTCACGAGATTTTTCATTTCATCCTCTATCGGACCGATTCCTATAAAATGAAGTTCGAAATCATAGCCATCCTTTTTCAATCGATCTGCCACTTCAATCACATGTTCGGGATGCTTAAGGGGTAAAAATCGTGCACACCATAGAATAAGATTCTTTTTCTTGTTTGCAAACAATTCCTCTTCATCATACTTCACCGTCTTCGGAAAATATCCCCACTTGTAAGTATGTCCCTTAAATAAACCGAACTTTGCATAATCTCCTGCTGTATATGCACTGGCACACAGCATATAGATAGGCTTATTTCTAGGATTTCTCCAGTGCCAACGAATAAAGCGGATTGGATATTTCAAAAGTTCCAGTCCATCTTTTAAGGGACGCTCCGAATAACGGAACACTACTTTCCCCGATTTAATACTCTTACGAACCATTTTTTCCGGAGCAGAGCCAGCAATGATAACATCTGCTTCGGAAATCCTTTTTTCTGCGATTTTCCGCTCTTCTTCATCCAAATAATACCGTTTTACATATGGTGGAAAAGAATTGATATAGCCCAATTTTTTACGATCTTCCGGAACCGCTTCCGTAGCAATAAACGTATAGTCTACTCTTTTATCCAATACATCAGAAATCGGCTTCTGATGGTGATTAAAAAAGTTACTTAAAAAAACAATTTTCATTGAGCACATCCCTTTGCGTGTTATTTTTTATACTCTGCAACATATTCTTTGAATTTTTCATTTTTATCAAAAGCGATCGCACGCTTTATGCAGGCTGCTTTCATTGATAACGACTTATCAGTCATTTTAATGACTGCCCGTTTCAGTGCGTCATAATCATCTTTTTCTACAACTGCACCGCAAGTTTCATCCAGACTCTCCGGGCTCCCTCCGGTATTAAACGTAATTACCGGAGTTCCGCAAGCAAGGGCCTCCATATTGACAGTAGGGAAGTTATCCTCTCTGGTGGGATTAACAAACAGATCTGCCGCTGTGTAGATCTCTGCCAATTCCTTTTGGTTCCGGGTACGATGAATAGAGATTACATTAGCCGGTAACTGTTGATCTACCACATCATCCGTACCCACCAAAACAAATTGGAATTCTTCTAATTCTTCCGCCAATCGGATAAACACATCCAAACCTTTTCGTTTTCCCCAGTTAAATGCAACACCCAATAAAACCTTTTTTTCTTCACATTGATACTTCTTTCTAAAGTTACTATCCGTGGGTTTGAATACTTCCAGATCAATTCCATTGTGAATCACTTTTACCGGATATTCTTTCAAAAAAGATTGCTTCACCAAATCAGCCAACCACTGAGAAGGCGTTACAATCGTCATATCTTTAACTCCTGTAAACCAAGTTTTTTTCCATCGATAAAGCACTTTTGAGGTATCTACATAACTTTGAGGGTAACTGCGATATTGTGGACAGGAAAAACACTGCTCTTTCCACTTATAACACTCTGCCATATCAAAATAAGGACAATGTCCGGTAAACGCCCAGCAGTCATGTAAGGTCCAAATTACACGGATATTTTCTTTTTTGATATATTGAAATAACAATCCTAAATTAATATAACAATTGTGCAAATTATGCAGATGAAGAATATCCGGCTTAATTTTCTTTAGGCAACGGAGCAAACGAATGGTCGCTGAAATAGAAAAACACCCATTCAATCCCGTCAATCGATCCATAATCAAATGAAAATCTTCTGAGAAACGATTTCCAATTACAATGGAATGTTCGATTTCTTTTTGATTATGCCGTCCCTTAGGATAACAGACATAGGCTTCGTAGCCATGTTCACGTGCGACTTCGGATATTTGCAACATGATTTTTCCGGTACTTCCCCATGTCACTGCATTAATGGATACAATTTTCATCGATCAATCCCCGCCTTCTATCTTTTACATATAGAGATGCCATCCCCTCCATTAACATCAAACTCCAAAAAAGAAGAGGATATCCTTCAAAAAGAGGCTCAACTAACGACTCTATAAACATAGCAAAATACATTGATATCATCAAAAAATCAAGAGGTGTTTTTTTTCTTAAAACGACCAACTGCACCATATGCTTTATCAAATAATAAGAAACTATCAAAAGGAAAACAAACGGGATGACTCCATATAAATCATAGAAATTTTGCAAATAATTATGCGCCGCTCTTCCTGTGGTATGGCTAATATGATGCCCCCCCAAGGATAACGTGGCATATTATCAAAATACATCCCCGCAATATCAACACGACTTGTACTCACACCCTCTTCCATTATTCTGGAAAAAAGCGGGCTCTGAAGAATAAAATCTTGTATGCCAAACAAATTAATCATGTAACACAATGCGATTCCAACCAACACTAATATAACAATGGCAAAATACTTTAATCCTTTTAAACCATTTTTGTTTAAAAGAACCAGTAAAATTAACATCGTATAAACAATGACGAATAAAACAAATGGACTTCTCGTGGCAGATCCCAGATTGAGCAACAAAGATATAACCAAGCAAAATCCGGAGAATAGTTTAAGTTGCCAACCTTTACTACAGAATAAACCATAAAAAGAATAACCGACTATGACTGCGGATAGTAAACCAAACAAAGTAGCCGAAGCACGTTCTCCTGTCCAAATATTATAAAGGTTTCGTTGCCCCACAATTACCTTGTCCAAATTGTAAAAATAGGTTAATACAACATTGGCTGAAAAACCGCAAAAGATTGAAAAAATAGTTCTTCTTATAAAAGTCGCCTTATCGGTGGATAAATGATAGCCCCAGTATCCCAAAACATATGCTCCACAAAAAAGGAGAGTTTTAACAACGTCACCAAAGTCAAAATAAAAAAACGTAACAGGGATCAAGGAGAGCGATAAAAGAGCTATCACTCCACCCTCCTTATCCAATTTGATATTACCCGGACGCACAAAAATCATAAAGCAAAGAATCGCCAACAATAAGACGATACTCCCCCGTCCCATAAAATTGCTACACGCCATAGCAATCAGCACATATATCAACGTCAAAAGCGAACTATTTTCGAACGTCTTTCTATAATTCAAATCCAAATTCCTCCAAAAGCCAAATAATGAGTTGTCACCTCTTGACCCGTATATTCCATAATAACTGAACAGATAAAATGGGATCTATAATAAAACCCTTCATTCCCTCTATTAAAAAGTGGCCGTATTCCTTCATGTGTAAATATGCGAATGCCAACACTGCATGATGCCTCATTTTTATATAACGCACACTGTGTTTACTCAATTGATCGAACTTACTTTTTTTATGCTCATATAATCGATTTTCGCCATCTATCTTTGTTTTTCCGCTAGAAATCCTCCCATCGTTGTGTACAAATGCCTTCACATCGCAACGATCTAAATAGCAAAAAACGCCACCACCTTCTATAGCTCGCTCCATCAAATAGAACTCATCCCCCATATCAATTGGCCCAAATCCACCACTCTCTTCAAGATATGCCTTCTTGAACATCATCGTATCTGTTCCGGTCAGATGATACATATAGTGATACTGCAGCAACGTTTCTTTATCTGTTTTTTTGATATAATTATGACGACGCACCTGAGATACTCGGCCATTATCTCCATAAAGTACAAGATTTGTGATCGAAAAATCAGAACCAGTATCAACCATAAATTCATATTGCTTTTCTACTTTTAAAGGAAGATAGACATCATCATCGTCCAAAAAAGTTATGTATTCACCCGACGCTTCTTCAATTCCTCGATTGCGTGATTTTGCAGAACCTAAATTGGGATGATTTTGAATATACTTCAACGAAATATCTTTTTTCTTCGTTTGAAATTGTTCTACAATTAACTCTACCGAACGATTCCACGACTCTTCGTCGTTATCGTCAATCAAAACTATCTCAAAAAAGCGAAAGGTTTGATTTGCCAAGGAATGTAGTGCTTTTTTCAACTGCTCGTTTCTTCGATATGTGGGCAAAATAACACTGACTCTAATTTCACTTTGTTTTGTGTCTTTTTCCATGCAGATTGGGCACTCTCCTTGCAGTTTTATACTTTATTATATCATTTTTTTCTGATCGCTGTCAAGATTAACCGCCCATAGAATAATCGCCCCTTTATGGACAATTTATAAACATTTGAAATGTGTAACACCTTATGATATAATATAAAAAAACAAAAAAGGATTAAAGAATGAAAAAAATAGGAATCTGCACAGTTTATACAGGCTTTAATTATGGATCAGCCTTACAAGCATTTGCAACCAAACAGTTTTTAAAAAAACACCATTACGATGGAGAAATACTGAAACTTTCAGGAAGTATAGTGGCCGGACGAGATATACGTCTCAGAAAGCTAATTACTCTCGCTTCTCGTTTTCTTTTTCATTTTCCTCACGCAATACAAGCAATAACGACATATACCAAAAGTTATTCCGGTTCTCTTTCAACTCATTCCAAACAATGTTTCGAATCATTTTATCGCCAGCATATTCAACCGACATATGTTTCGAACCATAAACTCAAGAAGAGGGCAAAGTCCGATGAATACGCAGCCTTTATTTGTGGTAGTGATCAAATATGGAACTCTTCTACATACTACATAGACCCTTTTTACTATTTAACTTTTGCGCCAAAGCATAAAAGAATCGCCTGGGCTCCTAGTTTCGGAAGAGATTTCATTCCTCCCTACAATCGCAAGAAAATCGGCAGACTCATCAAAAACATCCCCACTCTTTCCATCCGAGAAAAAAGCGGACAGCAATTAATCTCTTCTCTTTTCCATAAAAACGCCACGCTTTTACCTGATCCCACGCTTCTGTTAACGGAAGCCGAATGGAAAACCCTTTTAGATTTAACGCCATATGTATCCAATCAAAAATATGTTTTGGCTTACTTCTTAAACGAACCTTCCCAAGAAGCCAAAAGAAAACTCGAAAAATTTTCAAAAAAAGGATACCAAATCCTTTCTATTCCCTATCAGTATCATGGTGAGTGGTTCGATCGATGTATTTCTTCTGGACCAATCGATTTTCTTGAATTACTTCTTGGGGCCGAGTTTGTCTTCACCGATTCATTTCATGGAACGGCATTTTCTATAAATTTTCAAAAAAGTTTTTGGGTTTTTGATCGACAATATGGTTCCGCCTCCAATCAATCACCTCGAATCAAATCCTTATTAGAGCAAACACATTTATTACACCGGTTCAATCCATCGGATGAAGAAACTTGTGCCCCCATCGATTTCAACAATAGCCAAATGTTTTTAGATGCTCAGCGTCTTAAAGCAACCAAATTCATCTTAAATGCTATTCAATTTACAGAAAAACGGGAGGAACAATGAAAGAACAACCTTTAATTTCCATTATCATCCCTGCCTATAATGTAGAGCCCTATATAGAAAAATGTGTCCGTTCCGCTTTGGAACAAACATATCCGCTCATTGAAGTCATTGTTATCAACGACGGCTCTACCGATCAAACTCCGGTCATTCTTGATAATTTGGCAAAGCAACACTCTAACCTTCGAATTATTCATAAGAATAATGAAGGTGTTAGTGCCGCAAGAAACGATGGCATCAATGCCACCAAAAGCGATTATTTGATCTTTGTAGATGGGGATGATTTCATTGCTCCGGACTACACTGCTTATATGATGCATTTGATTCAAGAAACAGATGCAGATTTTTGTTTATCAACCAAATATTTTGTGAGACAAAATGAAGCACAAACAGAAAACGAATCTGTAAAGACATATAGCGCCGAAGACGCCACTGCACTCATGTTGTCACCAGACACTATCATGTATAGCCCCAACAAAATATTTAAAAAGAGCTTTATAGAAAAGAACCATCTTTCTTTCTCTAAAAATTTGTTTTACGGCGAAGGTCTTACTTTTATTACTGATGCCGCACAAGTAGCTGAAAAAGTGGGCATTGGCAATCGAAAAGTTTATTACTACAGAAGAAACAATGAGAATTCCGCTACCACCAAATTTAACATACAAAAAATTAAAAATGGTGAAAAAGCCCTTCTCAATATCAGGCAAAATTTAAAAATTTATACCAAAACTATTCATATGGCCTGGACACTCCACATGAGCGTCTTTTATTTAGGTGCTATGGTCAACTTAAAACGGCACAAATTAATCCACCAATACAACGAAGAGTACAATGCATGGCGGAGCTTCATCTTCAAAAACTATCCTACTCTTTTCTTTAGCAAAGAAGTCTCTTTGTACCGAAAAGCGTTATTATTGGGCGGAATGCTTAGCCCTTGGTTCGTCGGGAAATTAGACATCCTAAGAAGAAAAAGAATTAAACGAAACAGTTTCATTGACTAATTAAAGGAGAAATCTAACCGGTGAAAATTTTGATTATTAGCGGAGTACCCATCCGCACGGATACCAATAGCGGAAAAACCTTGCTCAATCTTTTCTCCGCGTTCCAAAAAGAAGAACTTTGCCAACTATATTTCAGTCCAGAAACTCCTAATATAAATCTTTGTAATTCATATTATCAACTTTGTGAAAAACAAATGATTTCCAGTTGTTTCGGTCTCTTTAGCAATCGTTGCGGTGGCGAAGTCTCCCCTTCTTTATTTAAAAAGCACCAGCAAACGCCACAAAAGAATCCGGTCTTTTTTATCAAGAGTAAACGTAGTATTTTCATTCGAATCATACGAGAATGGCTTTGGTCTATCACACATTGGAAAAATAAAAAACTCAAAGATTGGCTAAAGTCACAAAATCCAGATATCATCTTTGCCATCATGCAGGATACGAATGGATCTATAAAGGCTATCACTTGGATTGCAAAATTTCTCGAAAAAAAAGTCGTTCTGTACACAACAGATGATTATTATTATGATCCCTATTCCTCTGTCAATATAATTCGAAAAATATACTTTGCCAACAGGCAACATTTTTATCAAAAACTAGCAAAACACACATCTTCGATAATCGGTTGTTCCGAAACTATAACAACCCATTTTGCAAAAAAACTTAAAATTCCGAAAAGTTTTTCCCTTTTCACCCCCTCGGCTGAAACATATTTTGATATGCCTGAACATCCACAAAAAAACAACCATCTTTTATACTTCCGTTACTTTGGCAATCTTGGATTAGGGCGATGGCAGATACTGAGACAATTGGGTTTGTCTCTTCAGAAAATCAACGAACATATGCCGTGTGCCATTTTAGAAGTCTACTCCTCAGACAAGAATCCAAAAACCGCAAAAATGCTCACCATTGACAATGGCAGCGTTTACAAA
The DNA here is from genome assembly GCA_045544995.1 of Eubacteriales bacterium. GTDB lineage: Bacteria > Bacillota > Clostridia > Oscillospirales > QAKW01 > QAKW01. The sequence continues at coordinate 2,809 of JAZQAE010000067.1, read as the reverse complement.
GGATGGGTCTATGGCGAGGAATATTTAGAACTTCTTCAATCGGCTGACGTTGCCGTACACGTAGAATCCTTTGAACCAACAAATCTCAATCGAACTTGGGGTTCTATTTCTACAAAAATCGCCGACTATTTAGGCGCCGGAAAGTGCATTTTTGCTATTGGTCCACTTGAACAAGCTTCTATAAATCAAATCAAGAATGTCGCCTTCATCGTCGATGATCTTCACAATTTAGAGAATACGCTCAAAAAAATTATTGACGATCCCAATCTCAGAAGTAGCGCTCAAAAAAAGGCCAAGGCCCTTGCTAAAAGTGAACACGATATTTGCATCATACAAAAAAAATTAAGAGATATTTTAGCCACTTTTGTTCACTAATTTCTTTATGCAAACCTAAAACCCGCCTATGGCGAAAATCCCCATAGGCGGGTTTTTTATTTTCTAGCAAAATGACGCAGGGCGTGGCCGGGGCGGTTTCCGTTATGAATGCCCTTTTCGATGACTGGGACGCCGTTGACGATAACGTAGTCCATTCCTTCTGATCCAATACGGCGGCAACCGTACCGGCTGGAAGTCTTTCATCCTCCGGAATCGGCACGTTTAACCCAAGCATTCCGCAGTTTCCCACCACCTGCGTGGTGATGCCTTGATAAAGAAGATTTTCACAGCCGGGAAGAGAAAAAATCGTTTTATCGGAATGGGTATGGCAGTCGATAAAACCCGGCGTTACATACTTACCTCTCGCATCAATTTCCAAAGGGGCAGAAACGCCTTTGAGATCTCCGATATAATCAATTTTATCGCCATAATAGGGAAGTTTGCCGATACCGTCTACGATGGTACCGCCTCTGATAATGATATCCGGTTTACGTTGATAAAAAGCTATTTTACAGTCCTTCGTTTTCAAAGTCATAAAATGTATGTGTATAGCGTCCCCAAAGGTCCCGGGGACTGCCTTGATCCACCAAAAGAATCTTTCCGGTTCGTTCCATAATCAAAACTTTTTGATTTCTACTCGTCGTCAACGTTGAAGCCACTTTTTTATGACGAAGATCGGTAATTCTTAACGCCTTCGGGATCTGAGAAGCAGAGGCACTGCAAAGCAGATCTGCCGACAAAAGCTCCCGTAGCCGCACCTCATCGCATCGAGGTGCAAAATAATCGTAGACCCCTTGGGCATAGTCCGAGAGTGTTTCTCCCTGTACTTGTCCGTTATTTCCAAACTCATAAAAAAGCCGGAACGGCTCCATCTCCATCTCCTCGATGAGATAAGCCAAAGTAAAACGAAAACGTCCGCTGTTATAGAGCCGATCCAAGGCGGTCTCACACCGTTTTAATTTTATAAGTTCTTCCTCGGAAAGCCAAGGCGTAGAGCGCACTTCATAGGGAGCCTCTTCATCAAATTCGCAAGGAAATTCCGTCCTGTTTTCACGCATTTGCGCGCCATGTAACAGCTTTAAAAATCCCATCTGCAGCATGTGCGCACCCAGCGAATATCCGATATTAAAACTTTTTTCAAACTCTGCCATTCCCTCACCTTTAAGCCCGGCGATCAGATCAATATGAATGTGCATATTCCCATAAGAGAGCAACCGCCGAATGTTCTCACATAACCGTTTGGTGTCCGTCCGACGGTGGATGGCATCCAAGGTAGGCGCATGGAACGATTGCATACCGATCTCCAACTGCACCGCCCCATGGGGCATCTTTTGGAGCAAAGAAAAGGTACTCTCTTTCAAAATATCCCCTGCGATCTCAAAATGAAAGCAGACCCCTTGGGGAATTGTCTTTCCATAATTTTCGAGGATAAAGGAGAGAATTTTATTGGCATGATCCGCATTGGCATTGAAGGTACGATCCACAAATTTGATCGTTTGACTTCCGCTCTGCGCCAATTTCAAGAGATCCCGAAAAACCGCATTGTAATCAGAAAAAATCCGGTATGGCGCCAGTCGTCCGGAAAGGCAAAATGCACACCGGTAGGGACAGCCTCGGGAAGTCTCAATATAGCAGATACGCCCTCCCAACGCCTTGAAATAATCTTCATCAAACGGAGAGGGCGGATCGTCGTTATAGACCCCTTCCGGCACAGAATGAATCTGCACTCCGTCCCGATAAGTCAAGCCTGCCACCGCAGCCGGATCGCTCCCCTCCAGAAGCATTTTGAGAAAAGGCGGAAACGAAAATTCACCCTCTCCCCGTAAAACGTAATCCACCGACGGCTCCGATTCAAGAAGCATTTGCGCCCGATAAGCCACCTCCGGACCGCCCAGTACGATAAGGCAGTTGCTCCGTTCCTTGATCTTTCGGCAAAGAGCAAGCGTTTGCCGGATATTCCAGATATAACAAGAAAAACTCAAAACGTCCGGTTTTTCCCGAAGAATTTCCTCTTCAAAAACGGCAAGATCTGCATTGATGGTGCTTTCCATCACCCTACAGTCCGCCTCCTGAGGACCAAAGGCCTTTACCCCCGCCCAAAGACACCAGGGTGCGGAGGAAAGATGAATGTATTTGGCATTCAGGCAACCTATGACGACTTTCATAAAAGCTCCTTGGAATTTACTTTAGGTTTATTTTATCACAGAAAAAAGTGGATAACAAGGGATGAAAAGAACTTTAGCAAAATAAAAAGTGCAGGAAACTCTGCGCTCACAATACAAAAGGTGCCGCATTTTGAACAAGTCCAGTAAAAACGGACAATAGAAAAAAGAGGCCTCCTATGGTAGAATAAAAGAAACTACCATAGGAGGCTTTTGTTATGCCAAGAAATTATCGTCACATAAAAGATTATGAATATGAAATAGAAGAATTA